>DATAKO010000090.1:0-62505 GCA_036261575.1 Jatrophihabitans sp. | reverse complement strand
CGTTGACGGTGACTCCGGCCGCGCCGCGGATCGCGCGGATCCGCTCGAGCGGCCACGACTGGGCCGCGAACCGGCGCGAGCCGGTGATGGGCACGTTGAACATGGTCTTCGGCGCGGCGAAGGAGATCGGGGCGCTCTGTTCCCGCAGCCCCCGGGTCAGCGTGCCGGTCAGCGCTGCCGGCAATCCGGCAGCCTCGACCGCCAGTTGTAGCGCCGCCCGCAGCGCCGGCCGGCTGCCGTCGCCCCGGGGAATGCCGGCACTGGTGCCGACCCGGGTGGTGGCCTCGCGCCGTTGTCCGGCCGGTCGCACCGACCAGGGCGCCGGCAGGTCGCGCGCCTCCGGATCGGGCGTCAGCACGTTCTGCAGCAGGCGCTGCGCGGCCACCCCGTCGACCAGCGAATGGTGGATCTTGAAGTAGATCGCGAACCGGCCGTCGGCCAGACCCTCGATGAGATGGAACTCCCACAGCGGCCGTTTGCGGTCCAACAGCGTGCCGTGCAACCGCGAGCACAACGCCAGCAGTTCCAGCACGCGGCCCGGCCGGGGCAGCGAGTTGTGCCGGACGTGGTGTTCGATGTCGAACTGATCGTCGGCGGTCCACGCCCACTGCCCCGCCGTGCCGAGCGAGCGGACCGGCCGCTGCAGGAACAGCGGCGCCACGTTCTCGTCGGCGATGAGCTGGCGGAACAGCGCGTCCGTGCCGGCGAAGTCCGGCGGCGGCTTGAACAGTTGCAGGCCGCCGACGTGCATCGGCGTCTCGCGGCTTTCTGCCAGCAGGAACACCGAGTCGGTAGGCAACATCGGCAGCGGCATGCCTCGATGGTTGCACGGTGCCGGTCGCAGCAGAATGGCCGAGTGACGGACATCGAGGTGATTCGGCTCGAACAGGACCTGCTGCGACCGCCCCGTCGCGGGGACCAGGCGTTCCTGGACCGGGTGCTGCACCCGGACTTCGAGGAGTTCGGCAGCTCAGGCCGGCACTGGGGACGGTCCGAGCTGATCCGGACGCTGCTTGCCGCGCCCGACCTGCCCGAGCCGCAGGCCCACGACTTTCGCGCAGCGCCGATCGGAGCGGACGCGATGCTGCTCACGTATCGGACCAGCAGCGCGCTGCGCAGCTCCGTCTGGCTGCGCACGCCGGCCGGCTGGCAGCTCCGGTTCCATCAGGGAACGCCGCTGTCTTCCGGCCGGTTTCAGCCCCCACCGCCGGTGGCGTGAGTGCCGTTCGGGCCGACGTACTCTGGAATCCAGCGACCACCTCAGCAAGGAGAGCGTCCCCGAGATGTCCACGGAATCGAGCACCGGACCGGCCCCGGCTTACGGCAAGCGCCCGGCAGGCGGCCCGTTCGCCTTCATCGGCGCCTTCACCGGCTTCTACCCGGCGCAGGCGGCGGAGTTCTCACACCTCGATCCGGTAACCCGGTTCCTCTACGCCTCGCGCAGCGTGATCCTGGTGATCTCGGCGCAGGCCGCGCTCATCGCCGGCCTGCTGGCCGCCACCGATCGCCGCTTCCAGGTGCTGCCGTTCGTGCTGCTGCTGCTCGGCTACCTGGTGCTGCACGCGATCAGCAACCTCTCCAACGACTACTTCGGCTACCGCCGCGGCCACGACACCGCGGACTCGCCGCGCCGCCGTTACACCCTGCACCCGATCGCCAGCGGCGCGGTGACGCCGCGGCTGCTGGTCACCGGGCTGTCCGTGCTCAGCGTGCTCGCAGTGGCGATTGCCGTGTACTTCATTGCACTTCGCGGCTGGCCGGCGGTGCTGCTCACGGTTGTCGGGGCGGTACTGCTCTACGCCTACGACGCCGCCCCGCGTGCGCTGAAGGAACTGGGGCTCGGCGAGGTCGCCGCGTTCGTGGTCTGGGGCCCGCTGATGATCGGCGGCGGCTACTACGTCATCACCGGGCAGATGGACGGCGCGGCGTACCTGGCCTCCATCCCCTACGGCCTGGGCACGGCCTCGATCCTGATCGGCAAGCACATCGACCAGCGCCAGTTCGACACCAGCCAGGCGCAGCGCACGCTGCCGGTGCTGCTCGGCGAGCAGGGCGCCCGGGCGCTGAACCGGCTGGTCGTGGTGGGCATGTACGTCTTCACCCTGGTCGGAGTTCTGTTCGGCGCACTGAGCCCGCTGGCTGTGGTCGTGCTGCTGGCTGCTCCCCGTGCCATTCACGCGCTGCGGGTCATGTCGGCCCCTGCCCCGGCTGAGCCACCTGCCGGTTACATCGGATGGCCCCTCTGGTACCACCGGGTGTGCCTGGTGCACAACCGGCTGTTCGGATGGGTGTTCATCCTCGGCATCGCCGCCGGCGCCCTGGTGCCCGGGTGGCGAATTGGATAGGTAGGCGTTGGCCCGAAAGCTCAAGCGCAAGCCCGCTCTGACCGTAGCCGAACTCGACGAGCTGTACGCCAGCGTGCAACGCTGCGCCGAGGTCGCCGGACTGGTGTACATCACCGGCGAGGAACCGGGTCACACCCGGACCCGGCGTGGCAAGGGCTTCAGCTACCGCACGCACGACGACAAGCCGCTCACCGACGCCGAGGTGAAAGCGCGCATCGCGCAGCTGGCCATCCCGCCGGCCTGGACAAAGGTCTGGATCTGCGGCGACCCGGACGGTCACATCCTGGCCACCGGCGAGGACGAGCGCGGCCGCAAGCAGTACATCTACCATCCGCGCTGGCGGGCGATCCGGGACCTGCTGAACTTCTACCGGTTGCTGCTGTTCGCCGAACACCTCGCCGAGATAAGGAAGTTCGTCCGCAGCCAGCTCAACCGTCGCACGCTGGACCGGGACCGGGTGATCGCGGCGATGATCCGGATCATCGACGAGAGCTACATCCGGATCGGCAACGAGAGCTACGCGGAGGAGAACGACAGCTACGGGCTGACCACCCTCAACCGCAAGCACGTGCAGGTGCGTGGTTCGAGAATCACCTTCAACTTTCCGGCCAAATCCGGCAAGCAGTGGGACACCGAACTCGACGATTCCCGGGTGGCGCGGGTGGTGGCCGAGCTCGCCGGGTCCCGCACTCGCCGGCTGTTCACGGTGGACGGCAAGGCGATCGAATCGGATGAGATCAACGACGTGCTGCACCGGATCACCGGCGAGCACATCACGGCGAAGAACTTCCGGACCTGGGGCGGCACGCTGGCGGCGTTCAGCTACCTCGAGGAGCGGCTGAACTCCGAGCGGGCCGCGGCCAAGGAGGTGGTTGCCGCGGTGGACCAGGCGGCCGAGGCGCTGGGCAACACCCGGACGGTGGCCCGCGCCCACTACGTGCACCCCCACGTCTTGGAGACCTACACCGAGCACACCTTCGCCGACTACCTGGACCGGTCCCGGGCACTCGAGCTGGATTCGCTGACTCCGGCCGAGCAGCGGCTGGCCGGGTTCCTCACCGAGCTGTTCGAGTCCGAGTTCTCGTTGCTGCACACCGAGTCCTGAATCACGCCGGGACCGGGCGAGCCGGTGCGGCGTGATAGACCGTCCTCGTGACATGGATCGAGCCCGGCCCCGAGCGGGTCGCTTCCGGCGTGCACCGGATCGCACTGCCGCTGCCCGACGACGGGCTGCGGGCCGTCAACGTCTACGCGCTGAGCGGTCCTGGCGGGTTGAGCCTGATCGACGGCGGCTGGGCACTCGCGGAATCGCTGGAGACGTTGGCCTCGGCGCTGTGCTCGATCGGCTTCGGGCTGGCCGAGATCGAGCAGTGCCTGGTCACTCATGTGCACCGCGACCACTACACCCAAGCGGTCACACTGCAGCGCGAGTACGGCACCCGGATCAGCCTGGGTGCCGGCGAGCGGGCCAACCTGGACCGGGTGTCACGGATGTCCGAGGCGGCCGGCGACCGGTTCGTCGACACCATGAGCTACCTGGTGCGCTGCGGCGCGGGCGCCCTGCTGGCCCAGCTGGCCCAGGCCCGGCACAGCGGCGACGGCGCGCGGGACTGGGCCCCGCCGGAGCACTGGCTGGCCGACGAACAGCAGGTGGCGGCCGGCGGCCGCGAGCTGACGGTGGTGCACACCCCTGGTCACACCGCCGGGCACGTCGTGTTCCACGACGCCGCCGCCGGACTGCTGTTCGCCGGTGATCACGTCCTGCCGCACATCACCCCGTCCATCGGTTTCGAGCCGGTGCGCACGGCCTTTCCGCTGCGCGATTACCTGGACTCGCTGACCCTGATGCTCAAGCGGCCGGATGCCCGGCTGCTGCCGGCGCACGGCCCGGTATCGGAGAGCGTGCACGCCCGGGTGCATGAGCTGCTCGCCCATCACGACGAGCGGCTAGACGCCACCGAACATGCGGTGCGGGCCGGCGCCACCGACGCCTACGAGGCGGCCGGGCTGCTGCCCTGGACCCGACGCGAGCGACGGCTGGCCGACCTCGACCTGTTCAACATCATGTTGGCGGTATCGGAGACCTCGGCACACCTGGACGTGCTGGTGCTGCAGGGCCGGCTGCGTTCGGAGACGGTCGAGGGCGTCGAGCGGTACTGGATCAACTGACTCGGTTGCCCCGGCGGCTCGTCCGGCTCGCCTCGTCCGCGAGGACGGGGCCGGATGCCCACGGATCGGGCAGGGCGAGGATCAGCTCGCGATCGCCCGGGGTACCGGCCCGCGGGTGCTGCTCCAGCGGTACCGCCCGCCACTGCCAGTCGTTGGCCGCGAGTTCCCGGGACAGTCCGGCAAGTGCCTCGGTCGCCTCGATCGTCCCGTCCCACGGCGCGGCGCCGTCGTGATCGATCATCGTCGTCACGACCAGCAGCCTGTCGTGCTGCCGGGCGAGCTCGACCACCCGACCCTGCTGCGGCCAGTCGATCAGCGAAGGCGCCGTCAGCTCCCAGTAGCCCTGTCGCGGGGTGGCCCGGGTCGCGTGTGTGTGGCCGTTCAGCCACAGGATCAGCGACGGATGTCCGGCCAGCATGGCCTGTAGTTCCGCGGAGAGCACCCGGTCCGGCAGGCCGGGGCCGTTGGCGTCGTTGACCAGGGTGTCCAGCGAGTGGTGGGAGGCGAGCACGGCGTAGCGCTGCTCGGCATCGGCCGAGGCCAACTCGACATCCAGCCAGCCGGCCTGTTCCCGGTCCAGTGAGCCCTGCCAGCCGCCGAATTCGTCCACCGTGTCGAGAACCAGGATGCTCACCCGGCCGAGGTCGTGCCGGTAGTAGGGCCGCCCGTCGGCACCGAAGCCGTGGCCGGCCGGACGCGCCCCGGGGCGCTGGTGCGCGGCGGTGAACTCGGCCCGGGTGATGATCCGCCGCGCGTGATCGGCCGTCACCGGGACGGTGCTCAGCCCGGCCAGGCGCGCCAGCGCCGCCGGCTCGCAGGACGCCAGACCCGCCAGCAGGGGCAGCAGTTCGGCCGGTTCCGGCTGAGGCTCGAAGCCGACCGGCTTGCGGGTACCGACGGCAGCCTCTCCGAGCGCACCGGACGCCGGCACCGTGCCCTGCAGCAGCTGATCATGGTTGCCGTGCACAGCCAGCCACGGCACGGCCAGGCCGGGTGAGCTGACCGGTCGGCGCACCGCCTCGAGCAGGCCGGCCACGGCCGGAAAGCCGTGGCATGCCTGCGCTCGATCTGCGCCGGTCACCTCCGGCAGCCAGTAGTGCGGGTCGGCCTGCGCGGCGACGCCCTCGAAGCGGTTCCGGTCGCCGGAGTCGGCAGTGACCGTGCCGCCGTCCAGCAGCCCCAGATACCAGGCCAGCTCGTTCGCCTGGGCATTGTCGGTGTTGTCGCCGGTGACCAGGGCCAGATCGATGGCAGCTCCGAACCCTGGCCCGCGCCGCAGACGGTTCACGCTCGCCACCATCGCTGCCACCACCTGGACGGTGAGGATCTCCTGCGCGCGGTACGTCCCGACCTCGCCGACCTCGTCATGGATCGGTGAGTCGGGATCGGCGAGGCGGTCCAGGAACTCCACCCGGGCCGGCGACTGCGCATCGCAGACGTGCAGGTCGGACAGGTGCACCATGGTGGCCAGCACCTCGACCGCATCCGCCGCCGGGATGCCGTCCAGCGCCGCGTCACCTGGAGCGAGCTCGTCGCGCACGGTGTAGGGCTCCGGCCCGGTGCGCTGCAGTGGCCGGTAGCCCAGCGGGCCGACCGGGCCGCCGACGATGCGTGACCGGACGCTCACGACTCGCCCAGCAGCACCGGCCGGTCCAGGAAGCTGACGACCACCCGCTGCCCGACGGCCATGTCGGCGGACCGGTGCGAGGGCACGTCGGCAAGCACCGTGTTGCCCGTCGCGTCGACCAGCCGCAGCCGGGTGGTGGCGCCGCGGAAGGTTGCGGCGTGCACGGTCGCGTCTCCGTCCGCCGCCGCAGTCACCAGCACGGACTCCGGACGCACCAGCACGGTGCGCTTGCCGGCTTCCGGGGCGGGTCCGTCGATGCCGAGCAGCTGGTTGCCGATCCGGACCCGGCCGTTGCCGGCCAGCTCACCGGGCAGCCGGTTCATGGTGCCGACGAACTCGGCCACGAATGCCGTGGCCGGCCGCTCGTACAGTTCGGCCGGCGCGGCGCACTGCTCGAGCCGGCCGCGCCGCATCACGCCCACCCGGTCGGCCATCGACAGCGCCTCCTCCTGATCGTGGGTGACGAACACCGTGGTCACTCCCAGCTCCTGCTGCAGCCGCCGGATCTCCTCGCGCAGTTGCTCGCGCACCTTGGCGTCCAGCGCGGACAGCGGCTCGTCCAACAGCAGCACCCGGGGCTGGACGGCCAGCGCGCGCGCCAGCGCCACCCGCTGCTGCTGGCCGCCGGACATCTGATGCGGGTACTTCTTCAGGTGCTCGCTCAAGCCGACCAGCTCCAGCAGCTCACCGGCGCGGGCACGGCGGGCGCGCGCCGACTGCCCGCGCATCCGCAGCCCGAAGGCCACGTTGTCCAGCGCCGTCATGGTCGGGAACAGGCTGTAGGACTGGAAGACCATGCCCATGTCGCGCTTGCTGGCCGGGACGCTGGTGACGTCCTGGCCGTCCACCAGTACGGTGCCGGCGGTCGGGTGGTCGAAGCCGGCGAGCAGCCGCAGCGCGGTGGTCTTGCCGCAGCCGGAGGGCCCGAGCAGCGCCAGCAGCTCACCCGGTTCGATCCGCAGGTCCAGCCCGTCCAGGGCGGCCGTCGAACCGAAGCGTCGCTGCACACCGATGTAGTCGACGCCCACGCCCGTTCGACGCTCGGCGCTCGGCACCGCAGTCATCTTCTCACCTCGCCGTTTCGATAGGAGTTGTGCTCGTAGGAGTCGGGGTATTCGCCGCGGCCACGCCGGCTGATCCGGCACGGTTCAGCAAGCTCAGCAACAGCAGGATCACCTCGACCAGCAGCAGGCTGAACACCGAGACGGCAGCCTGTACCTGGCCGGACGTGGTGGGCAGCTGGGCCAGCCATACCGGAAAGGGCTTGGTGTACAGCAGGATCGACGCGATCGTGTACTCACCCATGACCAGGGCGAAGCACAGGAAGCCGGCGTTGACGACGGCGGTGCGCAGCGACGGCAGCAGCACGCGCAGGAACACGCTCGGCCAGCCTGCACCGAGGTTGCGCGCCGCCTCGACCATGGTTGCCAGCTCGATCGAACGCAGGCCGTTGTCGATGGCACGGAACACGAAGGGCATCGCGAGCACGACGTAGAGCAGGGCGAGCAGCAAGGGATGCGAGTCCGCGCGGATGTAACGCAGCACCTTGAACAAGGGGCTTTCACCCTGCCCGGCAGCGCTGTTCGCGGCCGGCGCCGCCCAGCCGTAGACGTCGCTGACCCCGACCACCAGGACGATCGGCGGCAGCACCAGCGGCAGCAACGTGATGATCTCGATCGGTCCACGCCAGCGCGGCAGCCGCAGGTGCAGCAGCAGTTGCGTCGGCAGCATCAGGCCGATGGCCAGGACGATCGTGACGACAGCGATCAGCAACGAGTAGAGCAGTGCCGCACCGAGGCCGATCTGGCCGGTACCGGGGTTGTGGAAGATGTCGCGGTAGGCGGCGAAGCTGACGCCGCCGTGCCCGTCCCGCAGCGTGAACGCGATCGCGGCCAGCAGCGGGCCGATGAAGTAGACCGCGGCGACCGTCAGGATCAGCCAGCGCAGGCCACGGCCGCCACGCGCGCTACGGCGACCGGCGGCCGTACCGGTCTGCCCCGGTGGCGCCGCGGCCCCGGTGACCAGGCCCGTCATGACAGCCACCTCGACGTCCGGCGCTGCAGCAACTGGTAGGCGACGGTGAGCGGGACGACGACGACGATCATGTCGAGCGCCAGCGCTGCGCCGAGATTCTCCTGTCCTGACAGGACATTACCCGACAGCACCGCGTCGATGCGGATGGTGACCAGCGGGTACGAGCTGTTGATCGCGTAGGCCGTCGCGAACGCGGAGAAGGACGAGCAGAACAGCAGCAACACCGAGCCGAGGAAGCTCGGCACCAGCACCGGCCCGGCCACGTGCCGCCAGTACCGGATGCGGGAAGCACCCAGATTCTCCGCCGCCTCCGCCCACTGTGGCTTGAGCCCTTCCAGAGACGGCGTGATCACCAGCACCATGAGTGGGATCAGGAAGTACAGGTACACGATCGCCAGGCCGGAGGTGTTGGCCAGGTGGATGTGCGCATCGTCGGTCAGCGAGAAGCCGAACCGGTGCTTGAGGAACGTGGTCAGCACTCCGGAGTTGGCGTCCAGGGTCGCGATGAACAGGAACGCCAGCGGGATGCCGCCGAAGTTCGCCGTGACCGCGGCCGCGGAGCTGACCAGCCGGGACAGACCGGCCCGCCGGGTATTCACCACGGCCCATGCCAGCAGCAGTCCGAGCACCGCCCCGAGCACCGCGACGACGGCAGACAGCTCCACGCTGGTGACCAGCGACCGCCAGTACACACCGCGCAGTGAGGCCGAGACGTTGGCAGTGGTGAAGGACGTCTGGGTCTTGTGCACGAACTGCTGGGTCACCGGGTCGCGCTCGGTGGAGTTCAGCGTGACCGTGCGCCGGAAGGCGTCGTAGACGATGAACCCGACCGGGGCGAGGAAGACCAGCGCGACGTAGCCCAGGAACGGCAGCAGCCCGAGTGGCGCCAGGCCGGGCCGGCGGGACCGGGCACGCAGCCCGGTCCCGCGGCTGGTCCGCTGAGCGGAGATCGCCCGCGTGTCATCGGTGAGCGTCGGAGATGCCATCTGGCTAGCTGACCGCGGCCGACCAGTTCTTGGTGACGGCATCCTTGGCCGCTGTCACCTGGGCATCGGTCGGGGCGAAGTCCGTCGAACCGGTCACCTGCGGCACCAGGGCCAGCGCGGCCTTGTCGGCGGTGCCGGCCTGCTGCATCGCCGGCAGCTCGACCGGCCGGGCGAAGCCCTTCAGCCAGAGGTTCTGGCCGGCGTCGGCGTCCTGGCTGTACAGGAACTCCTCCCACAGCCGCGCCGCCGCCGGATGCGGGGCGTTGATGCTGATCGCCTGCGCGTAGTAGCCGGGCACCAGGCCGTCGCTCGGGTCGCTGACCTGCCAGGTGGCACCCTTCGCCTTCAGCGCGGCGCCGGTCGCGACGTTGAGGTAGTCCCAGTCGAGCACGATCGGGGTCGCGCCCGAGGCGACCGTCGCCGGGGTGACCTTGGTCTTGTTGAAAATGCCCTCGGAGTTCAGCTTCTTGAAGAAGTCGATGCCGGGCTGGATGTCGGTCGCCGAGCCGCCGTTGGCCAGGGCTGCGGCCCACACCGCCTCGAACGCCGCATTGGCCGAGGTCGGGTCACCGTTGAGGGCGACCGCGTTCTTGTACTTCGGGTTGTCGAGATCCTTGATCGACTTCGGGCAGCTGCCACCGACCTTCGCGGGGTTGCAACCGATCGAGATGTAGCCGCCGTAGTCGCTGAACCAGAGTCCGCCGGAGTCCTTCTGGCCGTCCGGGATCGAGTCCCAGGTGGCAACCTTGTACGGCGCGAAGAGTCCTTCCTGGGATCCGGACAGCGCGTAGGAGTTGCCGATGTCGACGACGTCGGGCGCACTGGCCTGGCCCTTGGTGGACTTGAGCGCGTTGATCTCGTCACCGCTCGAGCCGTCCGGGTTCTCACTGGTGATCTTGATGCCGTACTTCTGCTCGAACGCCGCGGTGATCGCGGCGTAGTTCGCCCAGGTCGGCGGCAGCGCGATGACGTTCAGCGCGCCCTCCTTCTTGGCCGCGGCCACCAAGGCATCCATGCCGCCGCCGGCGCTGGCCGACTGTGCGGTCGACCAGCTCGCTGATGCGGCCGAGCCGCCCGCGGCCGGAGACGTTCCAGCGGCGGCAGCTGCCGTGCCCGAGCTGGACCCGCTGCTCGAGCAGGCGCTCAGCAGGACCGCCGCTGCCGCGGCGAGCCCGAGAGCTGCCGAAGTTGTCGCGCGCATCGTGTGCTCCATCCAGATCAAGTGACGCGCTCCCCACTGGATCGCGTCCGCCGAACCTGGACGTTGGTCAACGTCTGGAAGAGGAAGCTGACCGCAAACAACCGCGCGGGCGAACTGACGGCGAACACTGCATCGGAATCGGCATCAACCGGTCGTCTCGCCCTCGCCGTCACCAACCTTCCGGTTGGTAAAGTCGCGCCCATGCCGGTTGGCCCCGCCCGAATCCTCGACCGGGCACTCGAGTTGCTCAGCGAGGGCGGCACCCTCTCGCTGGAATCGGTGGCGCGCGCGTCCGGCCTGACCAAGCCCGGCTTGATGTACCACTTTCCGACCAAGCAGGCCCTGATGCTGGCCCTGGTCGATCACGTGGTGGACCGCTGGGACGCCCAGCTGCGGCGCAGGCTGCCGGGACGGTTCGAGGACTCCACGCCGCGCGAGCGAGTGCTGGCCTACCTGGACTGGTCGCTGTCCGGCGAGTTCGACCACTCCGACCTGATCGCCCTGGCAGACCCGCGATTGCGTGAGCCGCTGCGGGACCGGTTCGCCGCCCGGATGCAGCCCTGGCTGCAGACGCCGCGCCGGATGCCAGCCGCCGAGCGCAACCGGCTCACCGCAGTCCGGCTGGTGGCGGACGGCGCGTGGTTCGCCGATGCCAGCGGCATCGTTCCGCTGACTCGCGCCGAGCGGCGCGCGGTGCGGGCGCTCGCGCAGAGCATGCTGGACGGTTCGTGAGGCGGGCGTGGCCGCTGCTCGGCGCCGCGGTTCTCACCGAGGTGGCGGCGACGCTGGCGCTGAAGGGCTCGCTGCGTCATCCGGCGTGGTACCTGTTCGTCGTGGCCGGCTACCTGTCAGCCTTCGCGCTGCTGGCGGGTGTGCTGCGGCGGGGCGTGCCACTGGGCGTCGCGTACGGCGTATGGGGTGCCTGCGGGGTGATCCTCACCGCCGTCCTCGGCAGCCTGCTGTACGGCGAGAGGCTGACCGCCGTCACCGCCCTGGGCATGGCCCTGATCATCGGCGGGGTGCTGGTCGTG
Source organism: Jatrophihabitans sp. (assembly GCA_036261575.1). Lineage (GTDB taxonomy): Bacteria > Actinomycetota > Actinomycetes > Mycobacteriales > Jatrophihabitantaceae > Jatrophihabitans_A. Next base: position 51,112 of record DATAKO010000090.1, on the reverse strand, counting down.
GAAGTGGAGCGGCCGCGATGAACGCCTGGCCGTTGCTGGCCGGCGCGATCGCCAGCGAGGTGCTCGGCACCCTGGCGCTCAGGCTCGCCGCAGCCGGCCGGCACCGGTGGTACCCGCTGGTGGCCGGCTGCTACCTCACCGCGTTCGTCCTGCTCTCGGCGGCGCTGCGGTTCGGTGTCGGGATCGGCGTGGCCTACGGCGTCTGGACGGCGGCCGGCGTCGCGCTGGTCGCGGTGTTCAGCCACCTGTTCTTCGGCGAACGGCTGAGCGGCCGTCGGCTGCTGGGACTGGGTCTGATCGCGCTGGGCGTTGTGGTGGTCGAGCTCGGCGCCGGCCGGGGCTAGATCAACTCGATCACGTCGGCGATCGAATCCACCATCCGGCTGGGCCGAAACGGGTAGCGGGCGACGTCCTCCCGCCGGGTCGAGCCGGTGAGTACCAGGAAGGTTTCCAGACCGGCCTCGATGCCGGCCACCACGTCGGTGTCCATCCGGTCACCGATCATCGCGGTGGTCTCCGAGTGGGCCTCGATCCGGTTCAGCGCGCTGCGAAACATCATCGGGTTCGGCTTGCCGACGAAGTACGGCTCCTGGCCGGTGGCCTTGGTGATGAGTGCGGCGACCGAGCCGGTCGCCGGCAGCGGGCCTTCGGCGGACGGGCCGGTGACGTCCGGATTGGTGGCGATGAACCGAGCACCTGCCTCGATCAGCCGGATGGCTCGGGTGATCGCCTCGAAGGAGTAGGTGCGCGTCTCGCCGAGCACGACGAAGTCCGGATCGGTGTCGGTCAGCACGTAGCCCACCTCGTACAGCGCCGTGGTCATGCCGGCCTCGCCGATGACGTAGGCCGACCCACCGGGTAGCTGGTCACCGAGGAAGGTCGCCGTCGCCAGCGCGGAGGTCCAGATGGCCTGCTCCGGTACGTCCAGGCCGGCCCGGCCGAGGCGCGCGGACAGGTCCCGCGGGGTGTAGATGGAGTTGTTGGTGAGTACCAGGAACGGGCGCTTCTTGTCCTTCAGCGCCTGCAAGAACTCCACCGCACCGGGCAGCGCGTGGTTCTCGTGCACCAGCACGCCGTCCATGTCGGTCAACCAGCATTCCACCGGGGCTCGCATGCCCTCAGGCTAGTGCCGGCCGGTTGCCGCGACGTGAACGCACCGCGGCCCCGGACCGTTTCCGATCCGGGGCCGCGGCTGCTGACTGCGTGCGATCAGCCGCGAGTGCGCTCGCTCTTGATGAACTGCACCCCATCGGGCGTGCCACGACCGGTGATGTTGTCGTAGCCGTAGCGGGTGTACTGCGTGTCGCCGGCCTCGAAGGTGCCGAGGTAGGAACCGCTCGGGTTCGTGTAGTGCAGTGGCGCGTGCGGGACCACGTCATCGAAGGCCTTGCCGCTGGCCGAGTAGATCAGCGGGTTGGCGAAGCCGATCGCGAACCGCCGGCCCTGGCTGGCCACGGCCTGGATTCCCGCGATGAGCGGGCAGGCCAGGCTGGTGCCACCGATGGAACTGATGCCGAAGCTGCCGTCGACCGTCTGGCCGATGTAGAAGCCGGTGTAGGGGTCGGCGTCGGCGGCGATGTCGGGAACGACCCGCATCGGGGTTGTGCCGTTGGCCTTGGCCAGGCCGGCCGGCACGGTGCCCTGCTGGTACCACGGCTGGGCGAACAGGGTGCTGGTGCCACCACCGGCGCCGAAGTAGAAGTCACCGGGCAGCGCGTCGGAGTAGACCGCCTTGGTGCCGGAGAAGTCCACGAAGTCCAGCGAGGTCTCCCAGCCGGTCTCCACGATCCGCTTGTTGTGCTTGTCCAGCAGCAAGCTGGTGCCGCCGACCGCGGTGACGTTCGGGTCGGAGGCGGAGTAGTCCGGCTGCGGGGTCAGGCCGTTGATGACCTCGTCGCCGCTGTCTCCGGAGGAGAAGTACATGCCGATGCCCTCGGCGGCCGCCTGCACGAAGATGCTGTGCTCCAGCGCGATCTCGTCGGCCGGCAGCTGCTCGCCGGTGTTGCCGTAGGAGTTGCTGACGATGTCGGCGGTGTGGTTCTGCACGACGTAATTCAGCGCGTCGTCGATGCCACTGTCGCAGTTCTGCGCGCCGATGTAGTGGATCTTGGCGCCCGGCGCCATGCCGTGCACCGCCTCCACGTCCAGCGTCTCCTCGCCGTTCCAGCCCGCCTCGCCGGCACATTCGCTCTGCAGGTTGAACGGGGTGAAGGTGGTCTCGGTGTACTGGCCGGCGCGGAAGGTCGGCTCACCGAAGTGGGTGGCGTAGGCGTTGGCGTCGGCCAGCATCGTCGGCGAGGCGTAGGCGTCGATGATGGCCACCGTCACGCCCTGGCCGTCGGTGCCCCGCTTGACCAGCGAGGTGGTGCCGTAGGCGGCGCGCAGCTGCGCGGGGTCGTAGCCGCAGATGTAGGTGTTGAACGTGGTCTTGCCGTAGGCCTTGGGCACCGTCTGCGTGTGCTGGCCCCAGTAGGCGGAGCACGCGCTGGGCTTGGGTGGGGTGGCGGCCGGGCCCACCTTGCGCGCGCCCGGGTGGGCGACCTGCTGGCCGACGACGCGCCGGGTCTGCGGAGAACGCTGGACCGGCTTGTCGGCCAGGCCGCTGACCGTGGTGACGTCAGCGGCGATCGCGGCGGGCAGGGTCACCTTGCCCGACGGAGCCCGCAGGTTCTTGCCGTCGACGGAGTAGGTGCGCAGCGTGGTGCCGAAGGCCTGGTTCAGCTGGGCGACGCTTCCGGTGGCGGTGATCCACAGGTTGCCGGCGGCCGCGCCGCTGACCCGCAGGCCCTGGCCGGCCAAGTAGCTGCTCACCTGCTTGACCGTGCTCGCGGTCGGCGCGTACTTCGCCTGGAACTGCCCGGGCGTCAGGTACTTGCCGTAACTGGCGCTGTTCGGGTTGCTGACCGCGTTGGCCAGGTTCTGCGCGGCCGCGCCACCGCGCAGCTGCAGGCCGACCCGGACGGTGACCTGCTCGGTGCTGGCCGGCGCGCCGGTGACCGGTGCCTGCGCTGTCCAGCTCGGGGTGGCCGCAGCAATCGCTGCCCGCGACTGCGCGGGTGCGGCGTTCGCGGTGCCCTGCAGCAACGGGATCAGCAGCGATCCCGCGCCGAGCACCACAAGCGCTCGCTTGGTGGTTCGTTCCCCCATCAAAGACTCCTCGTGGACTGGGTCAAACCGGGCATGCGCCGGTTAGTTGAAATAGGTGACTAAGCGGGCTTACCAGAGTGACTGCAGGTCGGTCAATGGATCATGGTGGCCGAAGCCGCGTGCTCAGGTGATCTTGACGCCAGACTGTTACCCACCGCTACATTGACGTGACCCCGCGTCATAGTCGACGTGAGATTCCTGTTTAAAAGCAAGCGGATCGCGGGTCGCCCGCCCTCCCCCGTCGATTCGAGGTCGCCCATGAGAAGGACCCGCGCGAAACTCGTCCGGTCATCAGCGCTGCTGGCCACCGCCGTAACCGCTGCCGCGCTCGCCGCCGCGGTGCCTGCCTCGGCCGAGCCAAGGGCAGCGTCCGGCCAGGCGCCCGGTGCGCCGGGCGTGACGTCCTACTTCGACCTGGCTCGCAAGGACTGCGTCGGGACGGCAGCGAACACCCGCTCCAAGGTGTGGTTCACGGTCGCCGGTGGCGTGCTCTCCGACGTCTACGAGCCGACCATCGACAACACGAACGTGCAGAGCCTGCAGTTCATCGTCACTGACGGCCGGTCCTTCACCGACCTGCAGACCCGTGACATGACCTACACGGTCGCCGCCGATCCGACCGGGATGACCTGCACCGTCACCGCGACCAGCGCCGCGCACGGTTATCGGCTCACCACCACCTACCTCGCCGACCCGAACCGGGACACGGTGCTGATGCACACGACGCTGTCCGGCCGGCGAGGTCTGTCGGTGTACGCGCGGCTGGACGCGCACGTCAACGGCAACGGTGGTGGCGGTGCCGACAACGGCGGCGCCGACTCGGGCACCGTCGACCGCAGCGGCGTGGCCGTGATCGGCGATGCCAGCACCGTCAGCCAGGCGACCAACCGCGACTACGCGGTTCCCACCTACATGGCGCTGGCAAGCCGCGCGATCGAGAAGTCGTCGGTGGGCTATGCCGGTTCGCCCTCGGACGGGCTCACCCAGCTCGACGCGGAGCGGACGCTCAGCAGCCGCTACACCTCCGCCCCCGACGGTCACGTGGTCGCGACCAGCCAGCTGCGGGGCGACAGCTTCGATCTGGCGTTGGGTTTCGGCCGGTCCTCCTCGAGCGCGGTGGACACCGCCTGGGACAGCAGCCGCCGGCCGTTCTTCGCGGCGCGGGCGGAGTACCTGGCGGGCTGGAATTCCTATGACCGCCACCTGAGATTGCCCCGGCACCGCACCGGCAGCACCCTGCTCGACGCGAACGTGCTCAAGGCGAGCGTGGACAAGACCTTCCCGGGCGCCATCGTGGCCTCGCTGGCAAGCCCGTGGGGGCAGGCGGTGTCCGCCGGCGCCCTGATCGGCGGCAAGCCGGTGTACTTCGGCTCCTACCGCGAGGTGTTCGGCCGCGACCTGTACGAGGCGGTCACCGGGCTGCTCGCCGACGGCGACATCAGCACCGCGCGCGATGCCACCCGGTTCCTGTTCCAGCGACAGCAACTGCCGAGCGGTGAGATGCCGCGTAACTCCCTGCTCAACGGCAAGGTTGCTCCGGACACCGGAGGCGACCAGCTCGACGAGACGTCCTATCCGATTCTGATGGCCGCGCTGACCGGGCTGGGCGGAGACCGCAGCCTGTGGCAGCAACACATCAAACCCGCTGCCGACTTCGTGGTGGCGCACGGGCCGTCCTACGGGGTGGAACGCTGGGAGGAGCAGTCGGGCTACTCCCCGTCCACGATCGCAGCCGAGATCGCCGGGCTGACCGCGGCCGCTCAGATCGCCCGTGGGCAGCACGATCTGGCTTCCGCGCAGGTGTATCAAGCGGTCGCCGACTCCTATCAGCGGCAAATCAAGAAGTGGGCGGTGACCTCGACCGGTCCGTACAGCTCGTCGCCGTACTTCATCCGGCTGTCGCGCAATGGTGACCCGAACGCCGCTGACACCTACAACCTCGGCAACGGTGGCCCGACATCGGTCGACCAGCGGGCAGTCGTGGACGGTGGCTTCCAGGAGCTGGTGCGGCTCGGCGAGCTGTCGCCGTCGGACCCGGATTACCTGAACTCGCTGGCGGTCCTGGACAAGCAGATCGCGGTCGGCACGCCGTCCGGCACCGGTTACTACCGCTACGGCACCTCTGCGGCCAACGGCAGTGCCGACGGCTACGGCGACTGCTACCAGCCCAGCCAGACGAGCTGCACCGTGCCGGGCCAGCCGTGGCCTACCACCGACGTCGGCACCGGGCACCTGTGGCCGGTGCTGTCCGGTGAGCGTGCCGAGTCGGCGTTGCTGACCGGTGACCGGGCGCTGGCGCAGGCGCAGCTGGGCTTCATGCAGCAGTCGGCCTCCGGTGAAGGCCTGGTGCCGGAGCAGGCGTGGGAGAGCCCGGACCTCGCGGCCTCGCCGTACGGCACCGATCCCCGCACCGCCTCGATCGGTTTCGTCGATGGCAAGGCTGCCGGTTCGGCCTCGCCGCTGACCTGGGCGCAGGCGCAGCGGTTGCGGCTGCAGATCGACCTGGCCGGCGGCACGCTGGTGGACCAGCCGAGCTTCGTCGCCGATCGCTACGTGCGCCACGGTGCACCCGGCAGCACGGCGGTGAGCATCAGCAGCCCGACGGCGGGAACCACCATCGAGGGCTCGAGCGTGTCGGTGACCGGCACGGCCGCGCCGGGCGCCTCGGTCGCGGTGGCGGTGTCGGACACCGATACCGGCGCACCGGGAACCTCGGTGCGCACCAGCGCGGCCACCGACGGCAGCTACTCGGTGACGGTGCCGATCGGCTTCGGCACCAACGTGATCACGTCGACCGCCGCGACCGCGTCGGGGGCTACCGGCGTCGCATCTGTCTCGGTTGCCGGTGATCTGGTCGGCGGCACCACGGTGCTCGACGTGAGCGACCCGACCGGTGACGACAACGGGCCGGGCACCTTCCAGTACCCGACGGCGGCCGATTTCGCGCCGGGCTCGTACGACATCACCCGGTTCCAGGTCATCACGGTGGGCGCCACGGTGTACCTGCGCACCACCCTGGCCAACCTGGTGCCGACCTTCGGCAACACGCTGGGCGCGCAGTTGCTCGACGTGTACGTGCACGCGCCCACCGGCACGACATCCAGCGCTGCCGCGTACCCGAGCCGGAACTACACCGTGAATCCGGGTTGGACGCAGCGCTTGGAGGTGCAGGGCTTCGCCTCGCCGGTCTGGGTGAACGCGAACGGCGATTCGGCCGGTTCGGTGAGCGGTGTGGTCGCCTCGACGCTGACCAAGACCGTGACCATCGCGCTGCCGGCGGCACAGTTCGGCACGCCTGGCTCGGGCTGGTCGTTCGCGGTGGCTCTGGCCGGGCAGGACGGCTACTCACCGGATCAGGCGCGCGCATTCGCCGCCACGCCGCAGCCGTACAACTTCGGCGTGTGCGCGGCGGGCAACACCTCGCCGATCTGCGGAGTGAGCCCGAGCTCGGTGCCGAAGGTGATGGATGTGATCACCCCGGCTGGCGTGAGCCAGGCCAGCGAGCTGGACCCGACAGCCGGGCCGGTGGTGGTGCACGGGGTGCCCGTTCCGTAGCCGGTGACCGCGGCTGCCCCTTGCAGCGGTTGAGGTGTCGAGGGCCGGTGGCAGCTGCCGCCGGCCCTCGATGGCGTTCGGGTGTGCGTGCCGGGGCCGGGGCGGCTGGGGCCGGGGGCGGCTGCGATGCAGGGGCCGCCGTTGGCGGTGTAGGAAGGAGTACACAGGCGAATCAGGCTCGAGTCAGGGAGGCCGCATGCAGTATCGGTTGCTGGGGCGAAGCGGGACCGTGGTGTCGAACCTGGCACTGGGCACGATGACGTTCGGAACGGAGACCGACGAGGCCGGCGCGCATGCCCAGCTGAACCGCTACCTCGATGCCGGTGGCAATCTCGTCGACACGGCGAACGTCTACAGCGCCGGTGTCAGCGAAGAGATCATCGGCAACTGGCTAGCCACCCACGCCGGTGCCCGCAGCCGGATCGTGCTTGCCACCAAAGGCCGGTTCCCCTTGCGGGACGGTGTGAACGATGCCGGGCTGTCCCGGCGCCACCTGTCGCTGGCGCTGGACGCCTCGCTGCGTCGGCTGCAGACCGACTCGATCGACCTGTATCAGGTGCACTCGCACGATCCGCTCACCCCGATCGACGAGACCCTCCGGTTCCTCGACGACGCGGTGAGCGCGGGCAAGATCAGCTACGTCGGGTTGTCCAACTTCACCGGATGGCAGCTGCAGCAGGCGGTGGATGTGGCCGAGCGCCGCGGCTGGTCGGTGCCGATCACCCTGCAGCCGCAGTACAACCTGCTGGTGCGCGAGATCGAGTGGGAGATCGTGCCTGCTTGCCTGGCCAACGGCCTCGGGCTGCTGCCGTGGTCACCGCTCGGCGGTGGCTGGCTGACCGGCAAGTACAGCAAGGACGAGCGCCCGTCCGGAGCCACTCGGTTGGGCGAGAATCCCGAGCGTGGGGTGGAGGCCTATGACCGCCGGTCCGGGCAGCAGCGCACCTGGGATGTGGTCGATGCGGTTCGTCGGGTCGCGGCCGACACCGGCGCCTCGATGGCCCAGGTGGCGCTGGCCTGGCTCTCGGCCAGGCCGGCGGTGAGCTCGGTCATCCTAGGTGCTCGTACCACTGAGCAGCTCGAGGACAACCTGCTGGCAGCCGACCTGATGCTGTCCGAGGAGCACACCGCACTGCTCGACCGCGCCAGCGACCCGGAGCCGGCCGACTACCCGTACGGCGGTCCCGGCGTCGCGCAGCGCGACCGCAAGCTCAACGGCCAGCGGTAGCAGCCGGGCCTGCGGAGGAGATCCCTTTCGGCGCGGGCTGACCGGCGCCGGGACCCGCGCCGGGTTCTGCGCGGGCGGTCCGGCGGGGTCTGACGACTAGGCGCCAGGCTGGCCTCCGTGCAGGGCGGAGAGCAACGCGGACCCGTCCGGCACGCCCAGGCCGGTGCAGGCATCCCAGCCGGGACCGGCCTGGTAGGCGCCGTTGTTGCCCTGGGTCACGTCACGGAAACCCGGTGGAACCTGTCCCGCACCGGTCGCGCCGTACAGCAGCGGTTGGATGAGCCCGAATCGCCGGCCGGTGGCCTGAGCCAGCCGGGCGATGAGCGCGGCCCACAGCGGTGCGACGGCGCTGGTGCCACCGATGACGGTGTCGGTGCCGTCCACGCGCACCCGGTAGCCGGTCTGCGGATCCGCATCCCCGGCCACATCCGGCACGCCGCGACCGCCAGAGCCGGTGCCCCCGGGCACGCCGATGTGCTGCTGGTAGCTGGGACGCGGGAAGGTGGCGCTGACACCGCCGCCGGTGGCCCCGTTGCCCGCGCCGTTGTTCCACACGGTCTCGGCGCTGACCCGGCCGGTGGCGGGGTCGGCCTGCAGCCTGGTGCCGCCGCAGGCCAGTGCATGCGGGCTGGCGGCCGGGAAGTCCACGTGGGACTTGCCGTCTGCCTGGCGGTCGGTGCTGCCGTCATCGCCTGCTGCGACCGTGACGGTGACGCCGAGCGCGGCCGCGTCGGTGAGCGCCTGGTCGAAGGCGTTACGGGCCTGCGCCGTCCACTGATCCTCGCTCTGCCCCCAGCTGATACTCATGGCGGCGGGGGCCGGATCGGCATGCGCGGCCTGGCTCACCGCGTCGACGAAACCGGCATCGGTGTTGGGCGCGAAGTAGACCACGATGTCCGCGCCGGGGGCGAGGCCGCCGACCACCTCGATGTCGAGCAGCACCTCACCGTCTGCCCCCTGCGGATCCTGGCCGGGCTGGTTCGTCGCACCATCCACGCCGACCGCGGTCACCGTCGGCGAAGCCACGCCGATGCTGCTGAAGTAGGTGTCCAGATCTGACTGTTCGAACCCGCCGCCGAGCTCGATGATGGCCACCGTCTGGCCGCTGCCGTCGGTGCCGGGCGGGAAGTTGTACACGGTGCCGAGCTGTGGCGGGGTGTAACTGGCGGTGGTCGCCTGGGGATTGATGAAGCGGAACTGCGCGCGCGACTGCGGCCGGTCGTCGAGGCCGAGCACGGCGACGATGATGCCGGCCAGGTCGGCCGGCACGCTCAGGCCGCCGGTGCGATGCCGATGCCTGACCTGGCCACCGGCGGGCGAGGCGCTGGTGCGAAGCGTCAGGTCGGTGGCGCCGAAAATGCGGGCGAGCAGGCCGGTGGGGCCGGTGACTCGCACGCGGCGGCTGCCCGGATCGGCGTCCTCGACCCGCGCGCCCAAGCCGGTGAGCGTCTCGGTGACCTGCCGGACTTCGTCAGGATCTGCCCCGTAGCGGGCTAGGAATTCCTCCCGTGGCATCGGCGTCGTCAGTGCCTCGTCCGGAACGGCGGCCCGACGGCGGAGGACGACGGTGACGCTGATCTCGCGGTTCGGATCGAGCGCCTGGGGCTCGACGGCCGGCTGCGCCTCGGGAGCGGGCGCACGCTCGCTGCCGGGCAGCGGCACCAGCTGAAGCTGGTCGAGGGGGCTGCCGGTGCCGGTGCCTGCGGCCGGGTCGGAACTGGACGGCGTGCTGGGGGTCTCGTTCGTCATGCTTCAGGTGTACCCGGCAGGCCCGACATTTTGTAGGGCCGGACCGAGCCCATCGGCGCAGCGGGCCACCGATAGACACCCGACGGGCAGGCCGGGCCCGGGGAAGACAAGAACCGGCTCTGCGAGAATGGACAGCGCGCCGGACCTGGTCCGGGCCGGGAGGGTTCGCATAGCGGCCGAGTGCAAGCGCCTTGAAAGCGCTCGACAGGAAACTGTCCGTGGGTTCAAATCCCACACCCTCCGCCGAAGCCGGATCTGTCCGGCGAGCACACAGAGCACAACCGGCACACCCAGCACATCCGGCACACCACGTAAACAGCAATCAAGCGGATGTTCGAACGGGTGAATACGGCAGGATTGCCCGCATGTATGCACCTGTGCCGTCCCGGATCGCCCTGCTGCTGCGGCCCATCGGCTATCTCGTGGTCGGTGTCGTGTGGACCGCGCTGGCTGCCATCACTCTCGGCCTGTCGGCAGCCTTGACGATCGGCCTGGGCTCCTCCGGCTGGCACCCGCACGACCTGTTCCACGACGTCAACCCGATCGCATTCACCCTGGAGCTGGCGGTGATCGCGGCCATCTGGGCGGCCTTGATCGGCTTCCTGCTCATCCTGCTGCCGCTGGCCAGCATCCCGCTGGCGGTGCTGTCCTGGACCTACCTCGCGCGCTCACTACAGCCCGATTACTCGCGCGAGAAGCTGAGCCGCACGACGCAGAGCCGCGACAGCATCGGCCCGCAGACGGTATCCGGCACGGTCGCGATGTCGCTGCAGCCGATCCGACGCTCGGCCTGGACGGACACCTGGATGCGCGTCTACGCGCTGGGCTGGTCACCGAACGGCAGGCTCTGGCTCGCCGGCTTGCCCTGGGGGGTGGCCACGTTCGTGATGCCGGGCTGGGTGCTCTGGCCGGTCGGACCGGTCGCTGCCGTGCTCTGGACGCTGCTCACCGCGGCCGCGCTGGGCTGGACGGTCCGGCTGATGCTGCGCGCGCTGCAGCCACCGAGTTCCCGCCGCCGCGGGTCGTCCGGCACCGGCCGCGGCTCGTCCCGCAGCGGCCGGTCCCGGCCCAGCGCCGGCGCCACCCACCGCTGACTGAGCCGGTCAGGAATCGAGAAGCGCCGCCGCGACGGCGACCCTAGGCTTGCCTCACCAGTCGCCGTCACGGTGGCCCGCCCAGGAGGTTGCGATGCCCTACACCGTCGATTTCGTCACCGTGTCCACCACCGGGCTTGAATCGGCCGACTTTCCCGAGGCGTTGGCAGGTCTGCGGGCCAATGAAGCCCGGTACTACAAGAACAAGTACGGCCACGACTTCACCGTGGAGCCGGCCGACCAGGCCGAGGAGGCGGTGGCGTACGTGAGCCGGATCCTCAAGGAGGAGAAGGGCATTGTCATCTCCTCCCCGCCGCTGGAAGCCAGCTCGTTCGAGGTGGAGGGTATCCGGATGACCTACGTCTTCTACCAATCCGGGCTGTCCATCAACGTCATGTACGAACATGCCGAGGGCGGCAAACGCGCGGTCGGTTTCAAGCTGTGCGACGGCATGCCGGTGCCCGAGGAGCTTGCGGAGCGGTTCAAGTTCGCGCGGCAGAAGTCGAAGCTGGCCGGCACCATCCGCGGTTCCTACTTCGTCATCAAGGGCGAGCACTGAGCCGTTCGTCGAGGCCGCCCGGCGCCGGCTTCCCGGCGTGGACATCCAGCTGGCCGGGGCCGAGCAAGTGCCCTATCCGGACGGCACGTTCGACCTGACACTGGCCGCGTTGGTGGTGCACTTCATGCCGGATCCGGTGCGCGGGCTGACGGAACTGGCCCGGGTGACGAGCGCGGGCGGCACGGTGGCGGCCACCGCCTGGGACTTCGCCGGGGGCCGCTCGCCGCTGTGTCCGTTCTGGCGCGCGGCGCGCGAGCTCGACCCGGCGGCCAGCGACGAGTCAGACGAGGCGGGTGCCCGGGCGGGCCAGCTGGCGCAGCTGTTCGCTGCGGCCGGCTTGCGTTCGGTTGTCACCGACGAGCTGAGCATCGAGGTGGGCCAGCAGTCGTTCGAGTCGTGGTGGCACCCGTTCACCCTGGGAGTCGGACCCGCTGGGGCCTACTTGCGCGGGCTCCCACCGGCGGCGGCAGCAAGACTGCGGGAGCGCTGCGCGCAGCTGCTGCCCCCGGCGCCGTTCACGATCAGGGCCACGGCCTGGATCGCCCGCGGCCTGGCCTGATCAGCCGCCCCGTCGGAGGCAACTCGACCGGGCCGACCGTAGCCAGCTCAGCTGGCGAGGCCGTCGACCACCTCGGCGTTCGGCAACTCGGCCAGCAACCTAGCCGGCAGCGCGATCTTGGACCGGCGCAGGCCGCTGCCGATCACCACCAGGTCGCGGTCCAACACCGCCCGATCGACGTAGACCGCCCAGTCCGCGGGTAGGCCGATCGGTGTGATGCCGCCGTACTCCATGCCGGTCAGCGACACCGCCTCGGCCATCGGCGCGAACGAGGCCTTGCGGGCGTCCATCCGCTTGCGCACCAGGGTGTTCACGTCGGCGCGGGTGATCGCCAGCAGCACGCAGGCGGCATACCTGGTGAGATCGCCGCGGCGGCCGGCGATGACCACGCAGTTGGCCGAGTCAGCCGGCGAGACCTCGTAGGCGGCGCAGAACTCAGCCGTGTCGGCCAGCGCGTCATCGATGGGTGCCGCCAGCACCTGCTGCGCGTCGGACCAGCCGGCGAGAGCGGCGGCGACGGGCGCGGCCACCAGCTCGGCGCTGGCAGCGGTCCAGGGCAAGGTTCCGGGTCCGGTCACGACGTTGACCGTACTGCCCGGGTCACGACGCGCACGGGCGGACCAGGCGGTGACCGCTGCGCTCGTCCGCCACGGCAAACGGTTGAACCAGGTTCAGCAATGCGCGAGGATCGCTGCATGCGGCGCGAGCAGATGCGGACAGAACCCACCGGCACCTCGCTGCCGGTCCTGGCTGAGCAGACCTGGTCCCGATACGGCGACCAGCTGGTCACGGTGTTCGAAGGCGAACGCTGGTCCGCCGACCGCCTCGCCGAGCGGTCCTGGCGCTTCGCCGGCGGGCTGACCCGGCTCGGCCTGCGGCCCGGCGACCGGCTGGTGGTGTGCATGGCGAACTGCCTGGAGGTCGGCATCAGCTACCACGCCGGCTGGCGTGCCGGTGCCGTCGTGACCCCGGTGCTGTTCCTGCTGACCGAGACCGAGCTCGCGCACGTGCTGGTCGACTCGCAGGCACGGCTGATCGTCACCACGCCGGAGTTCCTGCCCAAGGTCGTCGCGGCGGCCGCCAACGCACCCGAGTTGCGGGCCATCGTGGTGGCCGGCGACATCCCCGACCCCGGAGCTACCCCGGTGCCGGTGCTGCCCTTCGCCGAACTCGCCGACGCCGAACCTGCACCGCTGGTCGACACCGACCCGAGCGGCCTGGCCGCCCTGCTCTACACCGGGGGCACCACCGGCCGAGCCAAGGGAGTCATGCTCAGCCACGACGCCCTGTCGGCCGCAGGCTGGTCGGCCACAATGACCGGCATCGACGAGCAGATGCAGTCCTCGTTGCTGCCGCTACCGCTGGCCCACGTGTACGGCCTGATGGTCTCGACCATGCAGTTGCACATGAGCCAGCCGATGACCTCGGTGCTGATGCGCTGGTTCGACCCGGCCAGCTGGCTGGCGCTGGCGCAGGCCGAGCGGGTGAACACCTCACCGGTGGTGCCCACGATGCTCCGGCTGTTGCTGCAGCACCCGCTGGAGGATTACGACCTGTCCGCACTGCGCCGGCTCACCAGCGGTAGCGCGCCGCTGCCGGCCGAGGTGAGGCTGGAGTGGAACCGCCGCCAGCCGCACATCGAGATCGTGGAGGGCTACGGCTGCACCGAGACGGCGGCGATCATCTCCTCGTGCCCGCTGGATGTGCAACGGGCGGGCAGTGTGGGCCTGCCCGCGCCCATAGCCGAGGTCGGCATCGACACCGGCGAGGGCCCGGCGCAGGCTGCCGATGTGGACGGTGAGATCTGCGTCCGCGGTCCTATGCTGCTGTCCGGGTACTGGGGGGATACCGAACCTGCCGTGGTCGACGGATGGTTCCACACCGGCGATGTCGGTCGCCTCGATGCTGACGGCTTCCTCTACATCGTCGACCGGATCAAGGACGTGATCATCCGGGACGGCTTCAACGTCTACCCCCGCGACATCGAGGAGGCGCTGCTGACCCACCCGGCGGTGCTCAACTGCGCGGTGATCGGCCGGCCCGACGAAAGGCACGGCGAGGTGCCGGTTGCCTTCGTCGAGTTGCGCCCCGGTGCCGGGGTGAGCACGGACGAGCTGCGGGAGTACGCGAAGTCGCAGGTGTCAGCGGCCAAGTACCCGCGGGAGATCCGGATCGTCGACCAGGTTCCGCTGACCAGCGTGGGCAAGGTGGATCGCAAGCGGTTACGCACCCTGGCCGATTAGCCGTACCCTCTTGACCAAAGTGGTCTAGTCCAATTAGGGTCCGGGGCGTTCGCACCTGCTCGCCGGCCTCAGGACGGTTGCCATGCGTCGTCGTGTTCTCCCTACCCTGCTAGCGATTTCCGCGCTGACGGTGGGTACCGCGGCACCGGCCTTCGCGACCTCCAGGAATCATGGCGCCCGGGGCGCTCAGTCGTCACGGCACGCAGCCGGGAAGCTGGAAATGGGCTTCTTCGAGCAGTGGAGCATCTACGGCCGCGGCTTCAGCCTCGCCCAGGCCGACCGGGAGGGTCAGATCGCGGATCTCACCGATCTGGACTACGCCTTCGGCGGGGTGCTGCCCGTGCAGGGTGCCGGCTCTACGCCCTCGGCCGGCAACCCCGTCACCTGCCAGAGTGTGGACAGCTGGGCCGACTGGGAAACCCCGTATGTGGCTGATGTGGACGGTGCAAACCCGGTTGCGGCCAGCGGCCTGGCCGGCAACTTCCAGCAACTGGCCGAGCTGAAGGCGAAGTACCCCAAGCTACGCGTCATCATGTCACTCGGTGGCTACGGCGGCTCCCGCTTCTTCTCCGATGCCGCTGCTACACCGGCCTCTCGGAAGGCGTTCGTCGCCTCCTGCATCGACCTGTTCATCAAGGGAAACCTGCCCGGGCTGGCCCCGGGATCAGCGTCCGGCATCTTCGACGGCTTCGACCTCGACTGGGAGTACCCCGGCAATGACAACGGCGCGCCGGGCAACCACTACAGCGCCGCTGACCGTGCCAACCTTCCCTTGCTGGCGGCGGAATTCCGCCGACAGCTGGACGCACTGCGGCACGGCCACTACCGGCTGACCGCAGAGCTGGGAGTCGGGCTGCAGAACGCGAAGGACCTCGACATCCCGGCGCTGGCAGCCAGCTTCGACGACCTGGTGCTGATGGACTACGACTTCCAAGGTCCGTGGAACCCGCAGGGCCCGACCAATTTCGAGTCGAACCTGCTGACGTCCCCGTTCGCCCCGAACACCTCGACCGAGCCCCGAATCAGCGTGGAATCCTCGGTCCGCTACTTCGAGCAGCACGGCGCGCCGGCCGGCAAGCTGGTGATCGGCATCCCGTACTACGGCCACGGCTGGACGGGGGTGCAACCAGGCCCCGACTACGGGCTCTACCAGCCGGCGACCGGGCCGGCCCCCTCGCCAGACCTGACCGAGGCCGGTACCGTCCTGCCCGGCCTCGACGGAGCGGCACCGTCGGGCACCACGTCCTACTACGAGCTGGCCGGGCAGCCTGGTTACCAGCGGCACACCGACCCCTTCAGTGGCGCCAGCTGGCTCTACAACCCGGCCACAACGACGTTCTGGTCGATGCAGAGCCCGCAGCAGGTCTACACCAAGGGCATCTACATCAACCTGCGTGGCCTGGCCGGGGCGTCGGTGTGGGCACTGTCCGATGACTCCGGCAACCAGCTGACCTCCGCCCTCACCCGGGGGCTGCACCCCCTCGGCCGCTAGCTCCGCTCAGGACAGCCAGCGGCCGGCGACCATCACCCGGCGGAGGGTGAGGTCATCGGCCAGGTGCACCAGATCGGCCGCCAGGCCGGGCCGGATATCACCGCATCGATCCTGAATCCCCAGCAGCCGCGCGGGATTGGTGGAGCTGACCCGTACTGCGTCCGGCAGCGACAATCCCACCTCGGTGACCGCACGGCGAAACGCGACGTCCATGGTGAGCGTGCTCCCGGCCAGCGCGCCGGTCTCGGTGCTGCGTGCCTGGCCGCCGGCGACGGTCACCGGCAGCCCGCCCAGTACGTAGCTGCCGTCGCCGACGCCGGTCGCGCTCATGGCATCTGTCACCAGCACGATCCGGGCCGGATCGACCAGGCGCAGCATGGCCGGGTGCACGTGCACACCGTCGTTGATCAGCTCGACGAACTCGGCCGATTCCAGCGCCGCCACAGCAGCACCGGGCGCCCGGTGCCTGATCGTCGGCATCGCGTTGTAGAGGTGCGTGGTGAGCCGGGCGCCCGCGGCGAAGCCGGCCAGAGCCTGCTCGTAGCTGGCGTCGGTATGGCCGATGGCCGCGATGCCGCCGGCAGCGACCAGGTCGTCGATGACCTCCAGCGCCCCGGGCAGCTCGGGCGCGATCGTCATCGTGCGCACCAAGCCCTGCCCGGCCTCCAGCAGCTTCGCCAGCACCTGCCGGTCCGGCAACTGCAGGTGGTGGGAATTCTGCGCACCGCACCGGCGCCGGGACAGGAACGGTCCTTCCAGATGAGCCCCGGCGACCCGGTCGTCGGACAGTGCCACCAACCAGCCCAGCTGCTCGCACAGGGCGTCCAGGCTGCCTGCCATCAACGAGACCAGGTTGCGGGTGGTGCCGTGCCGGCGGTGGAAGGCGATGCCGGCAGCAAGCTCCGCCGCGGACGCGGTGAAGTCGTTGCCACCGCCGCCGTGCACGTGCACGTCGATGAAGCCGGGTACCAGGTAGCCCCCGCCCAGGTCGTGTGCGGCCGCCGGAACCGGACCGGTACCGAGGGCGGCGATGCGGTCGGCGGACAGCTCCAGCCACGCATCGTCGAGCACGCCGGCCGAGGTCACCAGCCGGGCCCCGTGCAGCGCGTTCACCCCTTCACCGCACCCGAGGTCAGTCCGGCCGAGATGCGGCTCTGGAACACGACGAACAGCACCACCACCG
The DNA here is from genome assembly GCA_036261575.1 of Jatrophihabitans sp. Taxonomy (GTDB): domain Bacteria; phylum Actinomycetota; class Actinomycetes; order Mycobacteriales; family Jatrophihabitantaceae; genus Jatrophihabitans_A. The sequence goes on along the minus strand of DATAKO010000090.1, from coordinate 34,303 downwards.
GCAGCGAGATCACGGTTGCCGCGGCCATCAGCCCGGCCCAGTCGGCCCCGTGGGTGGAGGAGGACTGGAAGATCAGCAGGTAGATCATCGAGGTCTGCTTGTTGTTGTCGACCAGCAGCGTGTTCGCCAGCACGAACTCGTTCCAGGCCAGGATCCAGCCGTACACACCGGTGGCGATCAGCCCGGGACTGACCAGCGGCAGGATCACCTTGTAGAAGGTCTGCCATCGGCTGCAGCCGTCCACCATGGCCGCCTCGTCGAGCTCGCGCGGGATGTTGGCGATGAAAGTGCGCAACGTCCAGACGGTGTACGGCATGCTGAACATCAGGTAGGCGATCACCACGCCGGTCAGGGTGTTCTTGAGGTGATAGCGATCCAGCAGCAGCGACATCGGAATGGTCAGCGCCAGCAACGGGATCATCTGCACGATGAGCACCACGAAGATGAAGATCTTGCGGCCCAGAAACCGGAACCGTGAGATGGCCAGCGCGCCGAAGAAGCCGACCACCAGGCTGATCAGCACGGCGGCCAGCGTGATCAGCACGCTGTTGGCCAGATCCTGTCGGAAGATCGGATCGGTCAGCACCTCGCGAAAGCCGGTGAGGGACGGGTGCACCGGCCAGAACTGCGGGGTGAGGGAGTTGATGTCCGAGCTCGTCTTGAACGCGGTGATGAGCATCCAGTAGATCGGAAATCCGAACACCACGGCCAGCACCATCGCCAGCGCGTTCCAGGCCCAGGTCGCGTAGCGGCGGCGGTGGTAGCGCCGCCGAGCCACCCGGATCTCCTGCGAACTCACCGGCCGAACCGTCGTCGGGGTGGCCGCCACCGGCGTCGCGGTGCTCATTCGGCGTCTCCGATCTTGAACAGCTGCCGGATGTAGAACACCATCACGGCCAGCAGGCACAGCATCATCAGCACCCCGACGGTGGCGCCGAGGTTGTAGTGGGAGCTGCCGACGCCCTGGGAGTACATGTAGATGCCGAGCGTCTGGTACCCCGGTTCGGGATGACCGTTGCGCATGAACCAGATCTGGTTGAAGACGCCGAAGTCCCAGATCACCGACAGCGTGGTGAGAATGACCAGCAACGGACGCAGGAACGGCAGCACCACGCTGGTGAACGACTGCCAGGCCGACGCGCCGTCCACCCGGGCGGCCTCCAGCACGTCACGCGGGATCTGGGTGATTCCGGCGTGCAGCGAGATGGCCAGCAGCGGAACCGCACCCCAGACCACCACACCGGTCACCACCGCCAGTCCGGAATGCGGGTTGGCGAACCAGTCGTGGTTGCGCATGTGCACCCCGGGCAGCGAATTCAACACCGAGTTGGCGACCCCGTACTGGGTGGAGAAGATCCAGTAGAAGACCTGGGTGGACACGGTGGACGGCACTGCCCAGACGAACAGCAGCACCCCGGTCAGCACCAGCCGGGCCCAGGTCGAGACACGGTTCAGCAGCAGCGCCACGCCCAGCCCGACGAGCAGGCTGAGCGAGACGTTGACAACCGTGAACACCAGCGTGCGGGCCAGCACATCCCAGAAGGTGGAGTCGCTGAGCACGTTCTGGAAATTGCGCAGCCCGACGAAGGGCGTGGCTCCGCCGGAGTGGAACAGCGCGTACTTACCGCCCTGCTGCTTCTGCAGCGAGAGCTGGATGATCTTCACCAGCGGCCAGGCGGTGACCACCGCCAGCACCAGCACCGCGGGCAGGATGAGCAGGTACGGCAGCCCGGCGGAGTCCCGCCGGGCACGCCACCGGTTCCGGGGACGCGCTCGCAGCGTGGGTGGCGTCCCCGGAACCGGTGTCGTCGTCATGCCTGAGAACCCCTAGCTCAGCTGTTCGCGTTCAGGATCGAGGCGATCTGGCCGTCCGCTGCCTTCGCCGCGTCGGCGACGGAGCTCTTGCCCGTCGCGATCGACTCCAGCATGTTCTGCAGGACGTTGCCGCTCTCCACGTTGGCCCAGTTGGGCGTGTTGGGCACGAACCAGGTGTTCTTGGCCGCCTCGCCGGTCGACTTGTTGGCGTCGCCGGCTGCCTCGTAGACGTTCAGCAGCGAGGTGGTGTTCGGAATGGCGAACTTCGCGAGCGCGGTCTGGCTGGTCGTGTCGGTGAAGTACTTGATCCACGTCGCGCCCAGACCGGTGTTCGGCGCCTTGGCCGGCACCGCCAGATCGGAGCCGCCCAGGAAGGACGGGGTGTACTGGCCGGCCGTGTTCGAAGGCAGCGGGAAGGTTCCGAGCACCGACGCGAGGGCGGGCTTGCCGGTCTTGGGATCGGTCACCGCCCCGACCTCCCAGCCGTTACCCAGGATGGCGCCGGTGTGGCCCTGCGCCATGATCGCATCCTGGTCGGACTCGTCCTTGGTCGCGCCGCCGACCGAGTAGGTGGTCAGCTTCTGCCATTCGGACAGTCCCTGCTGGGCCTGGCTGCTCTCCAGCGTCCCGACCCACTTGCCGTTCTGCTGCTCGGCGATCTTGCCACCGGCGCCGTAGACGAACGACATCGCCGCGTACCAGTACTTGCCAGGCATGTAGAAGGCCGAGAAGGCCTTGTCACCGGCGTTGGCGGCCTTGACCTTGTCCAGGTCCGAGGTCAGCTCGTCCAGCGTGCTCGGCGCAGCGGTGATGCCGGCCTTGCTGAACAGGTCCTTGCGGTAGATCACCACCCGGCTGCCGGCGTAGTAGGGGATCGCCTCCAGCTTTCCGTCCGGGGAGGTGCCGGAGTCGGCCAGGCCCTGCAGCCAGCTGCCGGAGTTGTCGAACTGACCCTTGGCCTTGGTCAGGTCGGCGAAGGCGCCACCGGCGATGTAGGAGGCCGTCTGGGTGTTGCCCAGCTCCACGACGTCCGGGATCGCCGTGGAGCCGGCGAATGTGGAGTCCAGCTTGGTGGTGTAGTTCGACCACTGCTGCCACTGGATGTTCACCTTGGCTCCGGTCGCCTGCTCGAAGCGGGCGTTGGCCTGATTGACCACGTCCGGCCAGCCCTTCTGCGCGTCGCTCTGCAGCCAGACCGTGATCGTCTTGCCCTTGCCGTCCGTGGACAGCACGCTGCCGTCGGAGGACTTGCCGGCCGTGCTGGCCTTGCTGCTGCTGCATGCACTGAGCGCCAGCGCCACGGCCGATGCCATGACCACGGCCCCCGCGAGTCTGCGATTCACGCCACCGTCTCCTTCAGATTGGTATAGACGAATTTCGGAAAGTATTGGCCTAGACCATTCGCGGTGTCAAGGGTTATCCGATGCCGGATCCGGGCCGTTACCGGACCGTCACGCTGGCCGTTGGCTGAGGGAACTTAAGTGACGTACAGAGCGACTCAGCACAATGGACGGTGATGTCTGACTCACGATCGCCCGCAGCCCTGATCCTCCGACTGGCCGGCGCCCTGGTAGGCGCGGGCATCCTGGCGGCAGGGATCTTGCTGCCCTTCGTCGGCGGTGCGGGGATGCTCGCCTCGAACGCGGCCGGCGATTTCCTCAACACCAGCTGTGACCTCACCATCCAGCCGGCGGCGCAGACAAGCACCATCTACGCATCCGATGGCACCACCAGGATCGCCACGCTGTACGCCCAGAACCGACAGGACGTGCCGCTGAGCTCGGTGCCCCAGCACGTGCAGGACGCGCTGATCTCGACCGAGGACCGTCGCTTCTACACCCATCACGGCGTCGATCTGCACGGCCTCGTGCGGGCGGCGATCAGCGACTCCGGCGGCGGCGGCAACACCCAGGGCGCCTCGACCCTGACCATGCAGTACGTCAAGCAGGTCCGCTACTACCAGGCCACCACCAAGGCCGAGCAGGCCGCAGCCGTCGACCAGACGCTGAACCGGAAGCTGCAGGACGCCAAGTGCGCGATCGACCTGGAGAAGAAGTACAACAAGGCCCAGATCCTGGACGACTACTTCAACATCGCCTTCTTCGGTGAGAACTCCTACGGCATCCAGGTGGCGGCCGAGACCTACTTCGGGGTGCCGGCGGCAAAGCTCAGCGTCCAGCAGGGCGCGATGCTGGTCGGCCTGCTGCAGAGCCCGTCCTCGCTGGACCCCTTCGTCAACCCGGCGGCCGCGCTCAAGCGCCGCAACGAGGTGCTGCAGAACATGGTCGACAACGGCAAGCTGTCGGCCGCCGAGGGCGCGCGCTACCAGGCCACCAGCCTCGGGCTGTCCAGCAAGAAGGCACCCGCCCCGTCCCAAGGCTGCTCGGCTGCTTCCAGCGACATCAAGAACGTCGGCTTCTTCTGCGACTACGCGGTCAACTGGCTCGAATCGACCGGCGGGCTGTCCCGGCAGACCCTGGAGACCGGCGGCCTGAAGATCATTACCAGCCTGAACGCCCAGCTGCAGAACAGCGGCCAGACGGCGGTGTGGAACTCCGGCCTCGATCCCAAGTCGCCGACAGCGCTGGTGATGCCGTCGGTGGACCCGAAGACCGGACACGTGACCAGCATGATCACCAGCCGGCAGTACGGCGTGGGCGCAGGACAGACCACGGTTCCGCTGTTCACGTCCGCCTATGCCGGCGCCGGGTCGACCTACAAGTACTTCACCGCGATCACCGCGCTGAAGCTGGGCGTCCAGCCTGACTTCACGCTCACCACGGGCAATTCCTACACGACCAAGAACTGCCCGATCTCACCAGGCGGCCAGGCCAAGCCGATCGCCAACGCCGGCACCTACCGCGCCACGCTGCCGCTTCAGGACGCGCTGCCGGAGTCGGTGAACACCTACTTCGTCGGCATGGAGGACCAGCTGTTCGGCTGCGATCTCAGCCCCATCGTGCAGACCGCGCTGGGTTTGGGCATGAACGCCCTCAACGCCCCGACTCAGAACGGCGCCTCTACCTACGCCAAGGACGTCGTGGCCCAGCATCAGGCCGGCTTCACCCTCGGCTTCGCCTCGACTTCCGCGCTCGAGCTGACCGCTGCCTACGCGGCGATGCCCAATGACGGCGTGTTCTGCCCGCCGACCCCGATCATCAAGGTGATCAGCTCCGCCGGCAAGCCGGTGGCCTTCAAGAGCCCCGCCTGCAGCCGTCAGTTCAGCCCGCAGGTCGCGCGCACCCTCGAATCCATGATGGTCAAGGACACCAACAGCTACCTCGGCACCGCCGGCAGCTACTTCAGCCAGTGGTACGCCAACGGTGGCAGCCCGGTCGCCTCGAAGACCGGTACCAACAACGACGCCAGCGACCAGGGCAACTCGGCGCTCTGGTTCGTCGGGGTCACCCCCAACCTGACCTCGGCGGCAGCCCTGGTCAACCCGACCAACCCGACGGCGACCGTGTCCGGGCTGCCCGACAACGTCTCCAACAACGGCTCGGACGTCTTCGGCGCCTATGCCTCCAAGTTCTGGCTGGCCGCCTACCAGCCCACGCTGTCGCAGCAGTCCTGGAGCTGGCCGTCACCGGACGACGTGCCGAACCCCGTCAGCGTGCCGCAGCTGCTGGGCAAGTCGCCGGACGACGCCCGCAGCGCGCTTGCGGCCGTCGGGCTGACCGCGGCCATCTCGCCGGTCGTGTGCGGCAGCGGTGAGCCGGCCGGCACCGTCGGCTACTACGGCCCACGCACGGTCTCGGCCGGCGGCGCGGTCACCCTGTGCCTGTCCAACGGCACCGCGCCGGTCGGCTCCAGCACCGGGTACGGCTACAACTACGGCTATGGCGGCAATAACAACGGCAGCAACAACAACGGGGGCGGAAACTCGTCCTCGCCGCCCAGTGGCGGTGGCGGCGGCGGCGGAGCACCCGGCGGAGGCGGCAACGGCGGAGGCGGTGGCGGCGGTGGCGGTGGCGGCAAGCCGAAACCCACGCCGACCCGGCACGGCTAGCGAGCAGCAGCCGCACCCAAGGGCCGAGCAGCGGCCTGATCAGACGCCCAACCACCGGCGCCGAAAGCTTCAGCCGCCGGCCAGCACCTCGGCCGCGGCCGTCAGCAGGCTGGGTGCGATGCCGCGGGTGCGCACGAACGGCACCCGGGCAGGCAGCTCGGCCGGCCAGCCGACGTCGACGATGACCGCGGACTCGGCCCGCTCTGCTACACGGAGCGCGCTCACCTGCCACGGGTGGCGCAGCGGATCGCGGACCACCACGACCAGGGTGCGCCCGACTGCCGCCGCGACCAGCTCGTCCACCGGCACCGGACCGTCCACCTGACGGACCTCGGCGCCGGGGCAACGCGACACCAGCGGTTCGGCGAGCGACCAGGGCAACACCCCGGAGGCCATTCCGTTGACCGGCCGGCATTCCACGACCAGCGGCCGGTTCAGCCGGGGCAGGGTGCCACCGATCTCGAGGCACCGCGCGGCGAGGGCGCTACGCTCGGAGCCGCTCAGCCGGGGCCCGTCCGGGCGCCCCGGCGCGGCCAGCGCGGCCGTGCGGCGAGCCGCGTCAACAAGCCGCTCGTAGGCCAGCGCCCCGGACTCCACCGCTGCCTGCACCGCCCGGGGTAGCTCGTCCAGAAGTTCGGGATAGTCCTGGGCACCCGTCTCAATGGCATCGGCGCCGGCAATCAGCGCTCGCACGAAAGCGGGCACCATCCCGATCGTGCCCGCTACCGCCTGCATCTCCAGCGCGTCGGTGACGACGGCGCCGTCGAAGCCGAGCTCGTCGCGCAGCAACCCGGTGGTGATCGGACGGCTGACCGTGGCGAGCTGGTCGTCGAGCGCCGGCACCAGCAGGTGGCCGGTCATCACCGCCCGGGTGCCCGCCTCGATCGCGGCCTGAAACGGCACCAGCTCGGTCTCGGCCAGCACCGCCCGGCTGCTCGTGATGGTGGCAACCTCATGGTGGGAATCGGAACTGGTGGCACCGTGGCCGGGAAAGTGCTTCACGCAGGCGGCCACCCCGGTCGACTGCAGGCCCCGCACCGCAGCTGCCACCTGCCGGGCGGCGACCCCGGCATCGCTGCTGAAGGACCGCACGCCGATCACCGGGTTGCGCGGATCGCTGTTCACATCCGCGACCGGCGCCAGGTCGAGGGTGACCCCAGCCTCGACGAGCCGCGCGCCGATCTCGGCGAAGACGGCCGCCGTCGCGGCCTGATCGTCGAGGTGGCCGAGGGCCGCTGAGCCCGGCACGCTCGAGCCGCGCACCGTGTCGAGCCGGGTCACGTCACCGCCCTCCTCGTCGAGCGCGAGCACCAGCGGCCGGCCGGCGGCCCGGCGCAACTGCGCGGTGAGTTCGGCGACCCGATCGCCGGCCCCGAGGTTGGACCCGAACAGCACGATGCCGCCGACCCCGGCCGCGAGCCCATCCAGCAGCCAGGCCGGTGGCGTCGGGCCCGTGAAGCCGGGCAGGTAGCAGGCGAGCGTGAGCCGCCGGATTTCCTCGTCGACCACAGCATCCTCGAGATTCGATCGATTGGACTAGACAAATTGAGCGTGCGATGTTTGGCTGTGGCAGCAATGGTATAGACAACTCGAAGGGTGGGCGATGACCGCCACACAGTCGCCCCTGCCGGCCGCCGCGGCCGGGACGAGCGCCGCGACCGCCCGCGCCCGGGTGAAGGAGCCCAAGTACTACGCGGTGAAGCGTCACCTGCTGGAAATCATCGGCACCCTGCCGCCGGGCAGCCTCATCCCGACCGAGCGTGAGCTGACCGCGCGGGTCGGCACCTCACGCACCACAGTCCGTCAGGCGCTGAGCGACCTGGTCGCCGAGGGCCGGCTGATCCGGCGCCAGGGCGCGGGCACGTTCGTCGCCGAGCCGAAGATCACCTGGCCGCTGCAGCTCACCAGCTTCACCGAGCAGGCAGCCGCGGTCGGCTTCCAGGCCGGCGCCCGCCTGCTCAGCGCGGTCCGGCTGCGCGCCGAGGCGGAGGCAGCGAGCAGGCTGGCGCTGGCGGCGGGCACCGCGGTGTACCGGCTGGAGCGGCTCCGGCTGGCCGACGGAAGCCCTGTCGCACTGGAGATCTCCTACCTCTCGGCCGCCCGCTTTCCGGGGCTGCTCGGCCGGGTCCGGCGCGCCCCGTCGCTCTACCGGGTGCTCACCGAGCGGTACCGGATCGAGCCGGTGGACGCCGAGGAGACCATCGAGACCGCGCCGGCAACACCCCGGCAGGCGGAGCTGCTGCACACCGACACCGGCGCCCCGATGCTGGTGCTGTCCCGGCACAGCTTCGACCGCGACGGCACGCCGCTGGAGTGGGTACGCAGCTGGTACCGCGGCGACCGCTACACCTTCGTGGCCAGGCTGCTGCAGCACGACGGCCATCGCGACGACCGCTGACGGGCGACGCGCCAGGTGTACTACTGGAGGCATGATTTCGATCCAGACCGCCCGCCAGCTGCGCGAGGCCGGGGTGCGCTGGTCACCCGCGTCCGGGGACCGTTTCGTGGTCGTCGACCGGGGCATGGATGATGACGTCTTCGTACTGTCCGAGATGACCGTCGAGGTGCACCGGCTCGGCGACGCCGGCGTGATCGGCTTCAACGGCACCACCGAATGGGCGCTGGACTCGGTCGATGATCGCGACGCGCTGTGGCTGCCGCGGGAATCGCAGCTGCGCGAGCTGCTCGCCGGCACCTTTCGCAGCCTGAGCCGGCTGCCCGACGGCCGGTGGCAGGTGGAGCTGGCGGTCAACGGGTCCACAGTGACCACCACGCATCAGGACGCCGAGGAGGTGTACGGCCGGGCGCTGTTGCAGCTGATCACCGGCGAGCCGGCCACCCGCTGAACCGGGGCCGGGCCCCCACGCGGAGCCGCCCCCGGGGCCGGCTTCAGAGCAGCGTGCCGCCGATCTCCCTGGCACGCCCGCGCATCTCCGCCACCACCGTGCCGTCCGCGCGCCGCACCGTGATGTCGTAGAGACCGCTGCGGCCCCGCCGGTAGCGCTCCACGCCGACCGCGGTGAGCACGTCACCCTGCCGCACCGCCTCGACGAAGTCGATGTCGCAGCCGGCCGCCACAGTCACCCGGTTGTAGCTGTTGCAGGCGACCGCGAAGGCGCTGTCGGCGAGGCTGAAGATGAAGCCACCGTGACCGATACCGTGCCCGTTGAGCATGTTCGCCGTCACCGACATCCGCAGCTCGGACCGGCCCGGGCCGGTGGACACCAGCTGCATGCCCAGATACGCCGACGCGGCATCGGTGGCCAGCATCGCCTGCGCACACTGCTCGGCGAGCGCCTGCGGATCAGATGGTGCTTCGGTCACCGGCTCACCGTACTGGCCGAAGCTTCGGCCCTATCGCTGTGCGGCCGCCGCGTACAGCACGGAAGGGTCGACCGCACCGACGAAGGCACGCCCGTCGTCGGTGTAGAGCACGGTCAGCAAGCTCGACTGCAGCAACCGGCCGCTGCCCCAGGCGCCTCGTACGGCCGGCAGCATGCCGTAGGCGATGCCCAGTTGCGGGCTGCGCTGGGCGAGCTGAGCGGGCGTGGGCAGGCCGGTCAGCTTCAGCACCGTCGTCCAGTCCTGACCGACCATGCTGGAGCTGACCTGGCCCAGCCCGAACGGCAACGAGGACCGGTTCGCCGACGGCGCCTGCCGGATGGTCACGCCGGCCGGCGGCTGCCAGGTGAAGTTGTCCTCGGTCGGCATTCCCGTGTCGAAGCGGGTGAAGGCGATGTCGAAGGCCGGCCGGCTGGAATCGCGCGCGTACACCTGCAGTGCCAGCGGCACCATGGTCTTGCCGTCGATGGCGATCCGGATCTGCCCGACCCGGCTCCGGGAGTCCTTCGGGGTCAGCACGAGCTCGTAGGCGGAGCGTCCGGCCACCTGCACGTTCTTGTCGGTGCTGACCGACGTGCTGGGGGAGATGCGGGCAAGCAGCTGCTTGGCGAACTGGTCGGGCGAGGCCAGCGCCGGTGGTGCGGGCAGGGTGGCCGGCAGGCTCAACCTGGTGGCAACCCGGTTGCGCGAATCCCAGGCCCAGACGGTGCTTCCGTTGCGGAACACGTCGGATTCGCCGAGCGCGTCGAGCATCGCGACGCGCTGCTTGTCCTCGCCGCCGTACCAGACCCGGATGGTGTGCGAGCCGGTCAGTAGGCTCAGCGCGCCGGTTTCGCTGCCGCTGCCGCCGGCGAGCAGGCCCAGCTCGGGCAGGCCGAGGGCAGCCTTCTCCACCACGGTGCCGGAAAAGCCCGTCAGCTGCGGTGTGCTGGCTGCGGCCAGCAGCTCGGTGGCACTGTGCGAGGGCAGGTTCTGATCCGCATGCGCCGACAAGACGTCACTGGCCACCAGGGCGAGCACGCCAGCCGCAGCGACCGGCAGCACGTAGCGCAGCAGCCTGCGACGGCCGCGGGGGGCGGCGCCGGGGGCGGGTGGAACGACGGAGGACATGAGCCACAACAGTATGCGGATGCACTGAAGATCACCTGAGCCGGTTGGGCAAATCTTCAGCCTGCGGCAGGGGCGCGACCGCCCGCATGAGTCGAAGCTGAGGACTGTCTCAGGATTTGCGCCGCGGCGGGCATCCTGTTGCCATGCGCCTGCTGATCGTCGAAGACGAAGCCCGGATGGCAACCGCCCTGCAGCGCGGCCTCGTGGGCGAGGGATTCACCGTGGACGTCGCGTTGAACGGGCCCGACGGGCTGCATCTGGCCCGCGAGAACAGCTACGACGCGATCATCTGCGACATCATGCTTCCCGGGCTGTCCGGCTACCGCATCATCGAGGCGCTGCGGGCGGAGCAGAACTGGGTGCCGGTGCTGGTGCTCTCGGCCAAGGATGGCGAGTACGACGAGGCGGACGCGCTGGATCTCGGCGCCGATGACTACCTGATCAAGCCGTTCTCGTTCGTGGTGCTGCTGGCGCGGCTGCGGGCGGTGCTGCGCCGCGGGGCCAAGCCGAGGCCCGCAGTGCTCAGCTGCGGCGACCTCTCGCTGGACCCGGCGGCCCGTTCGGTGCACCGCGGCGATCAGGAGATCGAGCTGACACCGCGTGAGTTCTCGCTGCTGGAGTACCTGATGCGCCGGGCCGGCGAGGCCGTCAGCAAGGCCGACATCCTGCATCACGTGTGGGACGCTCACTATGAGGGTGATGCCAACGTGATCGAGGTGTACGTGGGATACCTGCGCCGCAAGATCGACCTGCCATTCAACCGGCATGCCGTGCAGACCGTGCGCGGCGCCGGCTATCGCCTCGCCACCGACGGTGGCTGACCCGGCCCCGAACCGGACGCCGGCGGTGCCCGGCCGGTCGGGGCGGCTGCTCGTCGGCTGGTGGCGGCACCGCAGCCTGCGGGCCCGGATCACGCTGCTGGCGACCACGATCTTCGCGATGGCGCTCATTCTGGCCGGCGTCATCCTGCTCACCACCGTGGGCAAGTCCTTGCTGAACACCCTGGATTCCTCGGCCGAGCGGACCGGCACCGACGTGGCGGCGCTGGTCAACACCGGCAAGCTGCCGCAGCAGGTGCTGGCCGGATCCGGCGGCCCGTCGATGATCCAGGTGGTGGACGCCGACAACCAGGTGATCGCCGCGTCGCCGGGCGTGGACACCGCGGTGTCCATGGTCAGCAAGGACGAGCTGGCCCAGGTCCGGCGCGGCAGGCACATCACCGTGTCAGGCAACCGGGCCTCGCTGGAGGATCCGATCCGGGTGGTCGGGGTAGCCGCCAACAGCCGCAACGGCGAGCGAACCGTGCTGGTCGGCACCGACCTCGGCCGGGTGTTCGACTCGTCCAGGCTGCTGGAGCGCGCCCTGCTGTTCGGCGGTCCGCTGATCGTGATCGCGATGGCGGCCCTGACGTGGTGGGTGGTGGGGCTGACACTGCGACCGGTCGCCGCGTTGCGCCGGGGAGCCGCCGAGCTCAGCGCGTCCGGGCTGGAACGGTCTCGACTACCCGTGCCGGACGCGCGCGACGAGATCCATTCCCTGGCCCTGACGCTCAACGACATGCTCGACCGGCTGGACAGCGCCACCACCCGGCAGCGGCGCTTCGTCGGCGATGCCGCGCACGAGCTGCGCTCGCCCATCGCCTCGTTGCGGCTGCAGCTGGAGGTCGCGCAGCGGCTGGACCAGAGCGGGCCGATGCGCGAGCTGACCGACGATGCGCTGCTGGACGTGGATCGGCTGGCGCACCTGATCGACGACCTGCTGGCGCTGGCGCGCTCGGACGAGCGGGGCGGCGCGCACACTCGGTTGCCCGTCGGCCTGGTAGCGCTGGCGCAGAACGTGGTCGGCGGTTACCGGGACGCGCGGGTGCCGGTGTCGGTGGCGCCGGGCAATGAGGTCACCCTGCTCGGCGACCCGGACGGCCTGCACCGGGTGCTGGTGAACCTGATCGACAACGCGGTGCGCTACGCCGCCAGTTCGGTGATGGTGGCGGTCTCGAGCCGGCCGGCCGCCGGGGCCGGCTTCGCCGACGCGGTGCTGACCGTCTCCGACGACGGACCGGGCGTGCCTGCCAACAAGCGCGAGCGGGTGTTCGACCGGTTCTACCGGCTGGACACCGCGCGGTCGCGGGCCGAGGGCGGCACGGGGCTGGGACTGTCCATCGTGCGCGAGATCGTCACCGCACACGGCGGCACCGTGCAGTTGCGGGACAACCACCCCGGCCTCATCGTCGAGATCGCCCTCCCCATCCGCTAACCCCTTCCCGCACCCCCTTCCCGCATTGTGCGGCCCGAAACGACGCGGAAAGGCCCGATTTCACGTCCTTTCGGGCCGCACAATGCCAGGGGGACGGGAAACAAGCAGCGTTGACTGTTTTGCTGGAGCGGGCTGACAATGTGACCGGCGAGAGGAGCCGGGCCGTGGACTTCGTGGAATCGGACGAGCACAAGGCACTGCGCGATGCGGTAGCCGACCTGGGCCGCGAGTTCGGCATGCCCTACTGGATGGCCCGGGCCCGGTCTCACGAATCCACCGACGAGTTATGGGAAAAGGCAGCTCAGCTCGGCTTCATCGGCATCAACACCCCGGAGCGGTACGGCGGTGGCGGCGCGGGCATCACCGAGCTGGCGATGGTGTGCGAAGAGCTGGCCACAGCCGGTTCGCCGCTGCTGTTGCTGGTGGTGTCACCGGCCATCTGCGCCACCATCATCGCCCAGACCGGAACCGAGGAGCAGAAGCAGCGCTTCCTGCCTGCGATGGCTGCAGGCACCACCAAGTTCGCGTTCGCGATCACCGAGCCCGACGCCGGCTCCAACTCGCACCGGATCGCCACCACCGGGCTGGAGCAACCGGACGGCAGCTTCCGGCTCACCGGCCGCAAGTACTACATCTCGGCGGTCGACCAGGCCGACTACATCCTGGTCGTCGGCCAGTCACCGCAATCGCGCGAGGGCGGCAAGATCCGGCCCGCTCTGTTCATCGTGCCCACCGACGCGCCCGGGCTGGACTACCGGCCGATCGAGATGGAGCTGACCGCACCGGAACGCCAGTTCTTCTGCTACTTCGACGACGTGCACGTGCCGGCGGACAACGTCGTCGGCGGCTCTCTGGACGCCGCACTGCCCGCCCTGTTCGCCGGGCTGAACCCGGAGCGCATCACCGTCGCCGCGTTCTCCGTCGGCACCGCTCGCTACGCGCTGAGGCAGGCGGCCAGGTACGCCAACGAGCGCACGGTCTGGCAAGCGCCGCTGGGTACGCACCAGGGGCTGGCGCATCCGCTGGCGAAGGCCTACATCGAGACCGAGCTGGCCAAGTTGATGGTCTACAAGGCGGCCGACCTGCACGATCGTGGTGATGCGCTGGCGGCCGGCGAGGCTTCCAACATGGCCAAGTACGCAGCCGCCGAGGCGGCCTGGAACGCCCTGGACGCGGCGATCCAGGTGCACGGCGGCAACGGCATGACCAGCGAGTACGGCCTGGCCACGTTGCTCGGCGTGGTCCGGGCGATGCGGATCGCCCCGGTCAGCAAGGAGATGATCCTCAACTTCATCTCCCAGCACTCGCTGGGCCTGCCGAAGTCCTACTGAGCGGCGGCTACCCCCGTTGTCGGCGCGGCCCGTTAGGGTCCGGCGGCATGACTGCTCCGCTCGCTCCGCCTGCCGATCTGGACGCCGTCCGAGATTCCTACGATCGGGTCGCGGACAACTACGTCGCGCTGAACATGGGTGACCTGCGCTCCGAGCCCTGGTTACGCGCGGCGCTGGCTGCCTTCGCCGAGAATGCCCGCAGCCGCGGCCCTGTGCTCGATGTCGGCTGCGGCCCCGGCCACGTCACTGCTCACCTGGCCGAGCTGGGACTGGACGTGGCGGGGGTCGATCTGTCACCGCGGATGATCGAGCACGCCCGCCGCCGGTTCCCCGCGCTCCGCTTCGACGTCGCCTCGGCGACCGCGTTCGAGGTGGAGCCCGGTTCGCTCGGCGGGATCCTCGGCTGGTGGTCGCTGTTCAACCTGCCCCGCGACCTGCTGCCGGCGGTACTGGCCCGCTTCGCCGCCGCGCTGGCCCCCGGCGGTCATGCCCTGATCGGCACCCACGTCGGCGACGGTGACGTGCCGCGGACCGAGTGCTACGGCGGCGTGCCGGTGCGCTGGACCACCCACCTGTGGCAGCCCGAGCAGCTCACCGGGTTGCTGGCGGCGGCGGGCCTGCAGCCGCAGCTCGAGCTGCGGTTTCCCGCCACGCCACCGTCCGGGCGGCCACAAGTACTGATCAGCGCCCACAAGCCGGAGCGAACCTGACCCGAGGGAACCCGAACTGCAGCCTCACCCGGTCGGGGTGCAGGTCGGGCTCGGCGTCGCGGTCGGGCTCTTGGTCGCACTGGGCGAGTTGGACGCGCTGGACGACGAGCTGGCGCCCGTGCTGGGCGATGCCGGCGGGCTGGGCGTGCTGGAACAGGCCGGCAGCACCGCGACGGTGAGCACGATCGGGGTGTCCGGGGCGTAGGAGATGCCCGCGGTCTGGTTCATCGACATCACCTGCCCGACGGAGAACGGCGGCTGCACCGGCGCGGTGTTGGAGGTGACGTTGGTGAAGCCGAGCGTGTTGAGCTGCTTGCGGGCGTTGTCCAGGGTCTGCTTGGTGACGTCCGGCAGTTTGATCTTGCCGTTGGCGACGCTGAGCTTCACCGGGCTGCCCGGCGCCGCCATGGCGCCCTGCACCGGATCCTGTTTGATCACGGTGCCGGCCGGCTGAGAGGAGTCCACCTCGATCTTCTGCGCCACCAGCCCTTGTCCTGCCAGCGCCGCCTGCGCCTCGGCATAGGACAGGCCCACCACGTTCTGCACCTGCACGTCGGGCGGACCCGTGTAGACGGTGATGGTCACCGCGGTGCCCTCCGCCAGTGCGGCGCCGGCGGCCGGATCCTGGGTGCAGACGTTGCCCTTCACCGGCGTCTTGAGCACCGCCGGCTGGGTGCCGCCGGAGCTGCACGGGCCGCTGCTGCCCTCGGGCTTGCCCTGGGCGAGCACCAGGTGGTTGGCGAGCAGTTGCTGGGTCGCGGCCGGCACCGACAGCCCGGCCAGGGCGGGCACCTGATAGGTCGCCGGCGCCTTCGGCTTGTTGTTGTCGCGTAGCAGCAGGATCGCCGCGCCGCCGATGACCAGGATCAGCGCCAGCACGACGGCGGTCCAGATCACCGCGCCACGATGGTTGCCGGAGCCGTCGTCATCGTCGTAGACGGGCGTGAGCGGCCCGCGCGGCGACGCCGGCCGCGCGGCGGCGATCATCTGGGTCCGCTCGGCGTCGGTCATCACCGCCTCGGCCTCGACCGCCTGACCGGCGAGGGCGCGCTGCAGGTCCGCCCGCATGTCGGCTGCGGTCTGGTAGCGATTGAGCGGGTTCTTCGCCAGCGCCTTCAGCACGATCGAATCCAGCACCGGCGGCACCGCGCCGTTGATGGAGGACGGGATCGGCGGGTTCTCCCGCACGTGCTGGTAGGCCACCGCGACCGGCGAGTCGCCGGTGAACGGGGGCTTGCCGGTGACCAACTCGTAGAGCAGGCAGCCGGTCGAGTAGACGTCGGAACGGGCATCCACCGACTCGCCGCGGGCCTGCTCCGGCGAGAGGTACTGGGCGGTACCGATCACCGCCTGGGTGGCGGTCACGGTGGCCGCGTTGTCGGCCAGCGCGCGGGCGATGCCGAAGTCCATCACCTTCACGGCGCCGGAATCGGTGATCATCACGTTGCCCGGCTTGACGTCGCGGTGCACGATGCCCGAGCGGTGCGAGAAGTCGAGGGCGGCGCAGACGTCGGCGGTGATCTCCATCGCCCGCACCGGGTTGATCGGACCGTGCTCGTTCAGGATCTCGCGCAGCGTCCGCCCCTCGACGTACTCCATCACGATGTAGGGGGTGGCCTCCGAGCCGTCGGCCGAGACGTCCTCACCGGTGTCGTAGACGGCCACGATCGCGGGGTGGTTGAGTCCGGCGGCGGCCTGCGCCTCGCGCCGGAACCGGTTCTGGAAGGAGGGGTCGCGCGCCAGGTCCGAGCGCAGGATCTTGATGGCGACCTCGCGGCCCAGCCGCACGTCCCGGCCGCGGTGCACCTCGGCCATGCCGCCGTAGCCGAGCACTTCGCCGACCTCGTAGCGGCCACCGACCAGTCGTGGCGACGTCATCGAACACCCTCACTGTTGTTGATACTCGCGCTCATCACTTGATTCCGATCGAAGCGAGGTAGGCCTTCATCACCGCTGCCGCGACGGGCGCTGCCGCAAGGCCACCGGTCGTCTCGTTTCCGGCCACGCCGCCGTTCTCGAGGAAGACCGCGACGGCGATCTTCGGGTTGTTGGCCGGCGCGAAGCCGGAGAACCAGGCGTGCGGCGGGTTGACGTAGCTGCCGTCCGGCCGCTGCGGCCCGTTGTCGGCGGTGCCGGTCTTGCCGGCCACCTGCACGTTCGGGATCTGCGCGGCGGTGCCGGTGCCCTTGTTCACCACGTCGACCATCATCGAGGTCAGCTCGTCGGCCTGGCTGCTGGACATCGCGACGTCCTGCACGCTCGGATCCGTGTGGCTGAGTACCGACAGGTTCGGTGCCTGCTCCTCCGACACCAGGTACGGCTTCATCAGGGTGCCGTGGTTGGCGATCGCGGCCGAGATCATGGCGGCCTCCAGCGGGGTGACCTGCACGTCGCGCTGCCCGATCGAGGATTGCGCCAGGGCGGCCTTGTCGATGATCGGGCCGGTGGTGGAACCGGCGACGCGCAGCGGCATGGTGAAGTCGTTGCCGTCGATGCCGAACAGCGCCGCCTGCTGCTTGAGGGTGTCGGTACCCAGGTCCATGCCGAGCTGGGCGTAGGCGGTGTTGCACGAGATGGTGAGCGCGTGGTCCAGGGTGTCGGTCTTGCCGTCGGCGCACTGCTCGCCGTCGAAGTTGTGCAGCTTGGTCGACGAACCGGGCAGGCTGAGCGCGTTGACGGCCGGGATCCGGGTAGAAGGGGTGCGCCCGTTCTTCAGCGCCGCGGCCGAAACCACCAGCTTGAACACCGACCCGGGCGGGTAGGTGTTGTCGAAGGCGCGATTCTCCAGCGGCGCGCTCGGGTCGGAGTTGTATTTCTTGTACGCGGTCTGGATGCCGGTCGCCGAGTGGGAGCTGAGCGCGTTCGGGTCGAAGGACGGGCTGCTGACCGCCGCCAGGATCGCGCCGGTGCTCGGGTCCAGGGCTACCACGGCACCCTTTCGACCGCCCATCGCGGTCCACGCGGCGTCCTGGGCCTGCTTGTTGATGGTGAGTAGCACGTTGCCGCCGCGGACGTCGCGTCCGGTCAGCAGGTTGGTCAGCCGCTCGACGAACAGCCGGTCGTCGGAGCCGGACAGCACCTTGTCCTCGGCCGCCTCGATGCCGGTGTTGCCGTAGTAGAGGGAATTGAAGCCGGTGACCGCGGCATACTCCGGTCCCGCGCCGTACTTGCGCAGGTACATCAGCGCATCCTTGGTCGGGACGGACTCCGCGATCGGGGTACCGCTGCCCTGCAGCACGATGGAGCCGCGCTGGCGCTTGTACTGGTCCAGGCTGGTTCGCCGGTTGGCGCTGTTGTCCTTGAGCGAATCGGCCCGGATCACCTGCACCCAGTTGAGGTTCAGCACCACTGCCAGCAGCAGGATGCCGACGAAGACGGTCACCCGCCGGATCGGTCGGTTCACGCGCTCTCACCTGCTTTCGCGGGCCGGGCGGCGGCCGGGCCCGCGGCCACCACCGGGACGTCGCCGCTGTCGGTGGTCACCGTGGACCGGTTGGCCGGCGGCCGGCGCGCGGCGTCGGAGACCCGCATCAGCAGCGCCAGCAGGCCGAAGTTGGCGACCAGGGACGAGCCGCCGTAGGACAGGAACGGCGTGGTCAGGCCGGTCTCGGGCAGCAGCCGCGAGATGCCGCCGGCGACCACGAACAGCTGCAGCCCGAGGGAGAAGGACAGCCCGGTGACCAGCATCTTGCCGAACGAGTCGCGCACGGCAAGGGCGGTGGCGAAGCCGCGCGAGATGAAGATGACGTAGACGGCCAGGATTGCCACCAGGCCGAACAGGCCCAGCTCCTCGCCGAAGGAGGAGAGGATGAAGTCGGACTTGGCAACCGGCACCAGTTCCGGCCGGCCGCCGCCGAGGCCGGCGCCGAACAGGCCGCCGGTGCCGAGGCCGAACAGCGACTGGGCCAGCTGGTAGCCCTGGTCCTGGCTGTAGTCGAAGACGTGCAGCCAGACGTCCACCCGCTCCCGGACGGTGCCGAACAGCTGGTAGGAGACGTAGCAGCCGCCGACGAACAGCACGACACCGATGATCACCCAGCTGACCCGCTCGGTGGCCACGTAGATGAGCACCACGAACAGGCCGAAGAACATCAGCGAGGTGCCCAGGTCGTGATTGCGCACCAGCACCCCGATGCTGATCAGCCAGGCCACCAGCACCGGGCCGAGGTCCCGCCCGCGCGGCAGGTCGATCCCGAGCACGCGCCGGCCGGCCAGCGACAGCACGTCGCGCTTGGCCACCAGGTACGAGGCGGCGAAGATGGTGAGGGTGATCTTGGAGATCTCACCGGGTTGGATGGAGAAGCCGGCGATCCGGATCCAGATCCGGGCCCCGTTCACCTCGCTGTACTGGGCCGGCAGCACCGCCGGCAGCAGGAGCAGGAACAGCCCGACCAGGGCCAGGGTGTAGGCGTAGCGGGACAGCGAGCGGTGGTCGCGCACCCCGATCAGCACGGCCAGGAAGACGGCCAGCCCGAAGAACACCCAGACCACCTGGCTGGCGGCGGCGACCCCACTGTAGGTGGTGCCGTTCTCCGCCGCCTGCTGCGCCAGGCCCAGGTCGAGCCGGTGGATCATCACCAGGCCGAGGCCGAGCAGCAGCAGCGCGCACGGCAGCATCAGCGGATCCGCCCAGCGGGCGTAGCGCCGGATCGCGGCGTGCGCGATCAGGCCGGTGGCGAGCACGACCGCGGCGTAGGTGGCGACGTGGCCGGTGAGCTTGTTGTCGCGGGTGATCTCCACGATCGCCTCGGCGCAGGCCACCACGAACGCGGCCGCCAGCACGTAGCCGAGTTCGGTTCGCCGTCCGGTGCGCAGCTGGCTGGTCATCGGCAGTTGTCCCCCGGGATCGGGACGGTGGTGGTCGCCACGCCGCTGGGCAGCGGGGACGGCGTCGGCAGCGGCGTCGTCTTGGGAGCGGTCGTCTTGGGGGCGGTCGCCTTCGAGGCGGGCTTGCTCGCACTCGCCGTGCTGCGCGGACGGGTCGGGCTGGCGGTGCGGCTCGGAGTGACCGAGTGGCTGGGCGTGCTGGACGGGGTGGCGGCGGGGAAGGAACTGCACAGCGGCTTGAGCTCGTCCCGCAACCGCGACAGGATGGCTTCGGCATCGGCTCGACTGTTGGCGGTGATGCCGTTGATCACCTGGCCGCCGGCCGACTGGGTGAGGTCCGAGACCAGGATGTCGCTGTTCTCCACGACGGAGTACAGGCTGAACGGGCCGAAGTGCGCGTTCACACCCCGGAACACCGCGACCTCGTTGCCGTCCTTGCCGACGAAGTACTGCTTCTGCGTCCAGGCATAGCCGGTGGTTGCCGCACCGAGCACGATCAGCAGCACGCACAGCGCGACCAGCCACCGGCGCAGCCGCCGTCGGGGATGCACCAGGACCGGCCGGGCTTGGGGTGGTTGGCTGATCCGGGCGGCGCGGGCAGCGGGGGAGTCGGAGTCGCTGGAGCCCGCGTCCTCGTCGTCGGTGACCGCACCGCCGACGATCGGCAGGTCGGTGCCCTGGGCGGCGTCGACGACGTCGGCCACGATGCAGGTGACGTTGTCCGGGCCGCCGCCGCGCAGGGCGAGCTCGATCAGCCGGTCGGCGCAGTCCTGCGGGTCGCCGGTGGACAGCGCCTCGAGCAGCGTGGTCGCCGTGACCACGTCGGACAGGCCGTCACTGCAGAGCAGGTACCGGTCACCCTTGCGGGCTTCCCGGATCGAGATGTCGGGGTCGACCTGGGAGCCGTCCATGGCGCGCAGGATCATCGATCGGCGCGGGTGGTGGCTGGCTTCCTCGGCGGTCAACTTGCCGGAGTCGACGAGCGACTGCACGTAGGTGTCGTCGTGGGTGATCTGGGAGAGCTGGCCGCCGCGCAACAGGTAGGCGCGGGAGTCGCCGACGTGCACCAGCGCGATCCGGGTGCCCGCGAAGCGGATCGCGGTCAGCGTGGTGCCCATGCCCTCCAGCTGCCGGTTCTCATCCACCGCGTGCGCCAGGCTGGCGTTGGCATCGTCCACCCGATCGCGCAGGGTGCCGATGAGGTCGGCGATCGGGCGGTCCTCGTCCAGCTCTTCGAAGGCGCCGATGACGATCTTGGACGCGACCTCACCGCCGGCGTGGCCGCCCATACCGTCGGCGATGGCCAGCAGCCGCGGGCCGGCATAGACCGAGTCCTCGTTGTTGTTGCGGACCAGGCCCCGGTCGGACCGGACCGCGTACCGCAGGGTGAGCGCCATCTAGCGCAACTCCAGCGCGGTCTTGCCGATCCGGACGACGACCCCCGCCTCCAATGGGATCGGGCCGTTGACCTTGGTCTGCCCGACATAGGTGCCGTTGGTGGAGCCGAGGTCTTCCAGGTACCAGACGTTGTTGGTCTCGCTGATCCGGGCATGCCGGGTCGAGGCATAGTCGTCGGTGAGCACCAGGGTTGAGTCGTTGGCGCGGCCGATCAGGATCGGCTTGCCCGTCAGCGCGATCCGGGTGCCGGCCAGCGCACCTTCGGTGACGATCAGCTGGGACAGCGCACCGCGCGGGCGGGTCTCCGGGGTCGGTGCCTTGCGGGCCTTCTTCGGCCGCTGCGACCGGCCGACCCGGGGCGCACCCGAGGTCCGCAGCTCGGTGCGGATGACCCGGACCATGCCGTAGATGAACAGCCAGAGCAATGCCAGAAAGGCAAAGCGCATCAGCTGAATCGCCAACGGTGACGTCAAGAGGTGTCCTCGCGGAAGACGAGCCGGGTGTGGCCGACCCGGATGACGTCACCGTGCTGGAGTTGCTGGGACTGCACGGGGTGACCGTTGATGGAGGTGCCGTTCGTCGAGCCGAGGTCCTGCAGGTGAGCGCGGTTGTCCTGGATGTAGACGTCGGCGTGGCGCCGGGAAACGCCCTGATCCATCAACTGCAGGTCCGCATCCGAGCCCCGGCCGATCAGGTTGCTGCCGTCCTTCAGCTCGAGGGTGCGCGGGGTGCCGTCGACGGTCAGGCTGGCCTGGTACGCCGGCCGGCGCCGTGGCTGCTCCTGGTAGCCGGCGTGCTGGTAGGCCCCGTCTGCGTAGGGCTGGGGGTAGTCCGCCTGCGGGTAGTCGGGCTGCGCTGGGTAGGCCGGCTGGTACTCCGGCTGCGGGGGCGGGTGCGGGAAGGCGACCGGCGGTGGGAAGGCCGGCGGGACCGGCGCGGACTGCTCCTGCGGGGCGTTGCCGAGCGGGTCGACGTACTGGTCCGGGTGGCCCGGTACCACGGGCATGGACATCGAGTCGTACGGCCGGCGCCGCGGCGGGGCCTGCGGTTCCATGCGCGAGGCGACGCCGAAGACACCGGTGTGCAGGGCAGCGTCCTCGGCCAGGTAGACCTCGATGTCGCCGATGGTGTGCAGCTGGTTGTCGTCGAGGTATTCCTGCACCAGCTCGGCCAGCGAGGCGGTCAGCTGGGCCTCCCACGGGGACAGCCGCTCGTAGTCGGAGGTGGAGAGGGTGACCCGGTAGCGGTTGGGCGCCAGCACCTGGCCGCTGCCCATGACCGCCTTCTTGTCCATCGCCTCGCGTTGCAGGGCGTTGCCGATCTCCACGGGCTCGACCTGGCCCTTGAACACCCGGGCGAAGGCGGAACCGACCATGCCTTCCAGCCGGCGCTCGAAGCGTTGGGCCAGGCTCACGGTTCGGTTCCTCCTCTCAGCTGCGTCGCGCTGCGGTGCAGCTCGGGCATGCGTCCACGCGTCCGGGTGGGCCGGACGTTGCTGAACATGGTATCTGCGCAAGGCTGGGAGCCCGACATGAGCGGGGCTCGTGTCGGTTCAGCTCACTGATGGCGGCCCGGCAGCCGCTGCCGCCCGACCCTCGCCCCGCCGGGGGTGGTCAGGGCCGGGTCTGCCACCGTGTTAACCTATGACGTCTCTTCAGACGCCTCGCGCAAGTGGCGGAATGGCAGACGCGCACGGTTCAGGTCCGTGTGTCCGAAAGGACGTGGGGGTTCAACTCCCCCCTTGCGCACACAGAATGGTTCAGCTAATTCCAGGCCATTCGTCATCTAATTCCGGGCCCCAGATGATGGGACCTGGAGGGGTCTGACGCGGCTTGGCCCGCAGATTCGGCGGTGGGAGTTGAACCCGGAGGTCCTCCGAATTCTGCCCTCTTCGATGGCATTCGCGCCGTTCTACCCTCGCATGGTGGATACGCCTCGGATGGCCTGATCCATATGGCGGCGAAGAACCCAGCCGAGGCCGACCATCGAGCCGCTCTGGTCGCATTCGGGCAGCGAGTGAGACAGCTGCGGCACGAGGCCGGCCTGACTCAGGTCGAGCTGGCGGAGGCGAGCGGAATCGATCGCGCCGCGTTGAGCACGATCGAGAGCGGCAAGCGCGACCTGGGAGTCAGCAAGGTGTTTCCGCTCGCTGCTGCCCTTGGCGTAGCTGCCGACCGCCTCTTCGCCACGAGTCCTGGAGAGACGGTCGATGGCAGGCTCGATTGAGGTAGCAGCAAGACCCCAAGGTGCCCGCATGGCCCGATCGAATACTAGTGGCTCCGAATTCACGTTCGCCCCCGATCGCCGACGAGCCCACCGAGAACGACTGACCGCCGTACCCGGCTCCTAGGCACGTCTCTCGGGTGGACCGCTCGCCTGGTGAACGAGCGCCTGTCCGTCTCGGCAGCGTGTCCACCGCCGGCCGGTTCCGAGCAGTACGTGGCTCAGTTAAACGCG
Source organism: Jatrophihabitans sp. (assembly GCA_036261575.1). GTDB lineage: Bacteria > Actinomycetota > Actinomycetes > Mycobacteriales > Jatrophihabitantaceae > Jatrophihabitans_A. The sequence goes on along the minus strand of DATAKO010000090.1, from coordinate 11,051 downwards.
CGTTGAGAACACAGGTGCGGGTCACCGTCCCGCTCGGTGGACGCCAGATCGATGTCGTCGCCGAAAGAATTTGGCGTCGGTAGGGCTATGTATGGCGCGGCGCGTCTGAGCCAAGCGCGGGCGCTCTCCTCGTTCGAATCACCCGCTGGATGGATCCGACTTTTCGCTTGACGCCACTCCGCCGCCACAGCTTTCGCGAACCGCCGCCTTCGCACTTCGTGGACGAGGATACGTCTCCTACGCCTGTTTATACCGCAAACTCTCCACCCACTTGTTTGGTCGACCGGCAAAATGATCTCGAAGACGATCCTCGACGTGGGACTGGCTCCACACCGCGTACCGCTCTAACTGGCTCAAATCATCGGTCGAGCTGACGTCTCTGTCCATGACAACCCGATCTGGCGCAATCTCGTGTATAGACAAAGCGCCCGAGATCGGATCTCTGCGAAGGAAGCGGACTTTACCCCAGGGACGTTCCTCGACGGTGAGCTCACCGATCCGACGCCATCTCGCACTGGTGATTGGCTTGTTTGCTACTAGAATTCGGAATGCCACAGAAGCCTCTCGAAGGCTCATGGGTGCCTCCTGCTGTCGAGATCGCAAGTCGAAGAACTCAATCAGCGACTCGGGCAGGACCCTTGCAAACGCAAAGGCGTTCCTCTAACGGAATTGACAATATCGAGTTCTCAATTGGCCTAGCTGGCATCAGTTCCCAAAAGCCTCCCTCGCCGCCGCAATATACGGAAGGATCCCCGACAGCACAGTCAGCGAGTAGAAATCAGCCTTGCCAACCGCTTCTCGATGAAGCCCGAGCCTGCCAAGCCGTCAGGGGGAGCCTTCAGCGCGACCTCTTTCGAACAGATTTCCTCTCCCGAAAACTTCAGCGTCCGATCGTCATAGCTGCGCAAGGATGGCAAATCCCGCTCGTGCACCGGCACATGACCGAATGCGGGAACCGGCCACTCCTCTCGGGTCCAATTCTTTAGATGCCCGACGACTGTCCAAGTTCCGTCCCTCAGGCCTAAAGCACTAAACCGACTGACGTAAATCACACTCGCTGCAAGGCCGGCTTTGCTTTCAATGGCATTTATGGCTTGAATTCGCAGATCAAAAAAATACCCGAGCGCTGTCGCGGAGCGGGTCTTCCTAGCGAGAAGACCGAGCGTGTGTCTGCCATCGTCGAGCGGGACGACGAAAATATCGCCTTCCTCGAAGAGCTGCGGGTGCCCCGACTGTGTCGTGCTCATTAACCAGCCAAGAAGTCGCTCGCAGCTTTCATATAGATGCCCATATTTCCGTTGCTCGAGGCGAATGGACTCTCGCGCCCATCAAGACGTGGCCCGCGCGAACCAGCCAGGACGTGGGACTTTCAATATAAGCTCCGCTGACATTGCCTTCAACGCAGCGTTGATCTCAGCATCATTTAGCGAGTAAACGCCAACAGAGTGGGCAAACCCTTGGACTCGGAACACGTCAAATATCGGCGTGTCCTGATCTTCTAGGTCAATGTCGAAATCGACTTCCCGACCCGCTTCATCAACCACGCGGCAGCCTGCCCCATGGAACTCATATAAGAGCCCAGATCCTGATCGGCCAGCCTTGGCAATTTCTTCATTCCTCGCGGCCCGAAGCACTTCGCCGAGCGCAGCTCGACCAAAGTCCGTCAAAATGCGAGTCGTTGCGGACTCCAAAGACCTGACGAACGAGGAGGCAATGTCGAACGCAGCAGTGGACCGGCTCATAGCCTCAGCCTATTCGGCATGGCTTCCGCAAACGCCGAGACAACTTCTGAAGGCGAGCGGTAGCCGAATCGCGCCACATCGTCGAAGGCCAACGATCTAAACGGTACGTCGATGCCGGCTAAGCGGGCCGCTGCAACTCGGTGGTGTCCGTCGATGATGTATTTGCTTCCGCCGTGCTCAAAGACATCCACAGGGTCGCCCTGCCAGCCACTCTCTCGCATGGACTCGGATAGTGACTTAACCTTTCGGCTTGAAGCGGCACCGGAAAGCGACTCGGTTCTCAGAAGGGGGTCTGTCAGATTTTCTGTGTAAGGGCCATCGGCTAGTTGATTCCTAGGCGGTCGCCGTAGGTCATCGCGAGGGTGTTCAGGATCTGCTTCCAGCCGTGGATCTGCCCGGTGGGGTTGGACCTGTTCGGTCGTCGTTCCCGGACGGTGAGGTAGAGAATCTTCAGCGCAGCCTGCTCGTTCGGGAAGTGCCCTCGGCGTCGGGTGGCCTGCCGGAAGCGGGCGTTGAGCGACTCGATGCCGTTGGTCGTGTAGATCAGTTTGCGGATCTCGACGGGGAAGTCGAGGAATGGCACGAACTCGGTCCAGGACCGTTCCCACATGCCGATCATGGCCGGATACCGCTGCCGCCACGTCTCGGCGAACTCGGTGAAACGCTCCGCGGCGGCCGCGACGGTCGAGGCGGTGTAGATCGTCTTGAGTTCGGCGGTGATCTTGGCCCAGTGCGTCTTGGACGCATACCGCAGGCTGTTGCGGACCAGATGCACCACGCACGTTTGCACGGTCGCCTGGGGCCAGGTCGCGGTGATCGCGTCGGGCAGGCCCTTGAGGCCGTCGCAGCACACGATGCACACGTCGAGGATGCCACGGTTGCGCAGCTCGGTCAGCATGTTCATCCACTGCTTGGCGCCCTCGCCGCCAGAGGGCCCGACCCACATGCCGAGCACGTCACGCTCCCCGTCAAGCGTGATGCCCATCGCCACATACACCGGCCGGTTGGCGACCTGCCCGTCACGGATCTTGAGCACGATCGCATCAATAAGCAGCACCGGATACACCCGATCCAGCGGGCGTGACTGCCATTCGGCCATGTCGGCGACGACCGCATCGGTCACCTTCGAGACCAGCTCACGGGAGACGTCGGTGCCGTAGATGTCGGCCAGGTGGTTGGCGATGTCACCGGTCGTCATCCCCTTCGCATACAGCGACAGGACCGCATCGTCGAAGCCGGCGATGCGGCGTTGATGCTTCGGGACAACCGCCGGGGCGAAGGTGCCAGCGCGATCTCGAGGCACGTCGATGCGGACATCGCCGATGTCGGTGCGGACCGTCTTGGCCGTGGTTCCATTGCGGGAGTTGCCACTACCGTGACCGGCCCGATCCCCGGGCTCGTAGCCGAGATGCTCGGCCATCTCGACCTGCAACGCCCGCTCCATCACCTGCTTCGTCAGCCCGGTCAGCATCCCACCCGGCCCGGTCAACTGCACGCCCTGCGCCCGGGCCGCGGTCACCAACGCCTCGGCAAGCGCACCCAGCCCAGGATCGTCAGCGCGCACCAACTCCGCAGCGGCGACACGCGGTTCGATCTCGTCGTTCACCATGCGTGATCTTCTCCAGCCCACGACCCGAAGCCGTGGAGGTCACGCCGCGACGCTTACACAAAATTTCTGACAGACCCTCAGCCGGACGGACCGAAGTCGAGGCGTCAGGCGCGGTCCTGCCAGGTGCAGATGCAGACCTCGTTTCCCTCGGGGTCGGCGAGAATCCAGAAGGCACGCGCACTCGCGTCGCTGACCATTCGCCCGCCTGCGGCCAGCGCCGCCGCGACCCGGGTTTCCGCCTCATCCTCGGCGACCGTCACGTCGAAGTGGATCCGATTCCGCTGCGGACGAGGTGCGTCCAGTTGCTGGAACCAGACGGTAGGGCCCTGCCCAGCGGGGTCTACGACGATGGTCTCCTCGCCATCGGCGAGGAGACCATCGCCACGACGTCACAACCGAAGACAGCACCCCCAGAATGGAATGACCGCCGGAATATCGAGTGCGTCGATCGCGATCTCGAGCGCCTGCACAGGCCGCGTACCCAACCCGCCGGGGGTGGTGGCCAGGCCGAGCGCACGCACCGCCGCCGAGATCTGAGCGGTGAGCGCCACGTCTCGCCGGCTGAGCAAGGTCCGGTCGCCATGCGGCGAACATGCCACGAGGGCAGAACACGCACGGCGCTCCGCGGCGTGGCGACCCCGGCCTCGGTCGCCCAGATCTCTGTACGGCCGGTTACCGGGTAACGGGCGGCTCACCCGCTGCCACCTCGGTGGCGATCTGCACGAACCGGGTGACCAGGGGCCGCGGTCGGCCGGCCCGGACGGCGAGGTCGGTCGTGACGGTGAGCGGGGGATCGATCGGCACGATGGCCACTCCTGGCGGGGCGGCCGCCGAGGTGGAGGCGTAGAGCACGGTCCAGCACCGGCCACCTGCAACGTGCGCACTCAGCACGTCCTGCACCGAGTGGAACTGCGGTCCCGGTAGCGCGACGAAGCCTGCCGCCTGGCATGCCCGTTCCAGCAGCTTATACACGCCCGGGTTCTCCTCACGCGGACTCCGGGCCAGCGCAAGCCCGGCGACGGTTGCCAGTTGCAGCTCGTGGGCATCCGCATAGCAGCTGGGGACCGCTGCCACCAGAGGCTCGTCCCACAGGTGGTGCAGCCGAACCTGCGGTCCGGGCTGCGCCGCCCGGACGAAAGCCACGTCGAGTTGTCCTGCGGCAACGGCGGCGAGCTTCGCCGGCGTGCGGCCGCTGATCAGCTCGACGGCAGCCTGCGGGTGCTGTCGGCGGAACTCCACCAGCGCGGCGTCGAGCCTGCCGCCCAGACCCTCGCTACTGCCGATGCGCAGGATGCCCGCCGTCCCGGCCGCCAGCTCGGTCGCGGCGCGGGTCGCGTTCGCCGCGGCCTCGAGAACAGCTCGCGCGCGTGGCAGGAAGGCAGCTCCGTCGGAGGTCAGCCTGATCTGACGGTGTGAACGGTCGAAGAGCTGCAGGCCGAGCTCCCGCTCGAGCCGCGCGACCTGCTGGCTGATCGCGGGCTGCACGATGTGCAGTCGCTCCGCCGCGCGACCGAAGTGCTCGAACTCGGCAGCGGTCACGAAATAGTGCAGCTGCCGTAACTCCACGGCCGCCTCCTTCGCCACACCGATCATGATCCGTGATCGAGTGCCAGGCTAGTTGGCCCTTGGTCGACCTGTCCGGACGCGCTGAAGTTGAGAGGCACATCCGCTACAGACAGGAGCCCCTCGTGCTTGCCGCCATCTCCACACCTGCCGGTCCCCGAAGCGTGGCCGTCGTCGAAGGCGTGCCGGATCCGGCACCCGGGCCGCACGAGGCCGTCATCGCAACCGAAGCCTTCAGCCTGAACCGGGGCGAGCTCGCGCTGCTCGCGGCACGGCCGGCCGGCTGGCGTCCCGGGCAGGATGTCGCCGGGACCGTCGTCAGAGCTGCCGCGGACGGGACCGGTCCGCAACTGGGTACTCGCGTCGTCGGTCTCGTCGAGCAGGCTGGTTGGGCCGAGCGGGTCGCCGTGCCTATCGACCGGCTGGCCGTACTGCCGGACGGGGTCGAATCGGCCGCAGCCGCAACGCTGGGCATCGCCGGACGGACGGCACTACGCACCACCGCTCTCGGTGGAAGCTTGCTCGGCCGCACGGTACTGGTCACGGGAGCTGCCGGTGGCCTCGGCAGGTTCCAGATCCAACTTGCCGCCCTGGCGGGGGCTTCCGTCACCGCGGTCAGCCGGCGGTCCGGCACGGAGGCAGCCCTGCATGCGCTCGGCGCGACCACGGTGATCAGCACCGCCGACGCTGCTGACGGCCTGTTCGACCTCGTCCTGGAAGGCGTCGGCGGCAGCAGTCTCGCCCGTTCCATCCGCGCGGTGTCACCCGGCGGCACCATCGTCTTGATCGGCGCCTCCGATCCGGACCCGGCGCCGATCCGGCTGACCGACTTCTTCGGCCACGAGGCAGCGATGATCCGGACCTACTTCTCCTACGCCGACACCAGCAGCGTCGCCGACGATCTGGCCCTGCTCGTGCGGTTGCTGGCCGAGGGCCGGCTGCGCGCCGACCGCGGCATTCAGGCGGACTGGTCCGAGCTGAACACCGTGCTCGACTCCTTCGCCGCCGGAAGGATCGACGGCAAGGCAGTTATCACGATCTCCTGACAACGTCGCCGTCCGACCTCCGGCGCTTCGGGTGAGCACCGCAGGATCAGCTTCCTACCCGCTCCTGCGACATCCGCTCGTCGTATCCGGTTGCCGGATTCACCACGCGGCCGGATGCCCACCAGTTGGCCCGCCCGGTCTCCAGCACCACCAGGGCGATGTCGTCCTCGGTGACCTGCACGCGCTGCCTGAGTTCGGCCACGATCGCGGAGAACAGCCGCTGCTTCAACTCATCCGAGCGCTCGTTGAAGCAGAGCTGAATGAACATGAAGCGATCGGTCCGGACTCTGCCGAACGAGACCGGCTGGTAGATCATCGTCGTCTCGTCGTGCTCGTGGAAGACGTGGAATTGATCGTCGGACGGAATGCCGAGCACTTCTACCATTGCGGCATGGATGCCGTCGGAGATGGCCCGGCGCTGCGCGACGGTGCTGCCGGTACGCAGATCGATCGTTATGAGCGGCATGGGTTCCCCCTCTAGGAATCGCGTTTACCGAGGTCGCTACGGCGGAATCAAGAACGAGCTGTCCCCGAGGCTATGCAAGGGTGATGCATTCCAAAAGCGGGATGCCCGCATGGTGAATATGCTCTTTCGTCATGGAGGTGACACTGAGCGGGCTGCGCGTGCTGCGGGCCGTCGCTGAGCAGGGCAGCTTCACCGCTGCGGCGCAGAGCCTCGGCTACACCCAGTCGGCGGTGTCACGACAGATCGCGGCGCTCGAGGCCGGCGTCGGTGCCCAGCTCGTGACCCGCGATCGCGGTGGCGCCCGGCTGACCTCGCCAGGATCAGTGCTGCTGCGGCACGCAACCGTCGCGTTGACCGCGGTGGCCGACGCTGCCGCCGAGTTGTCGGGCGCCAGCCCGGCGGTCGGCCGGGTGCGGATCGGAGTTACGCCACTGGCAGCAGCCCTGCTTCTGCCCGGAGCTGTCGGGGCACTCCGCCGCCGCCATCCGCAGGTGGACCTGACGTCGCGGGACAGCACCACCCCGGCGCTGCTGAGGGCGCTGCGAGCCGGCACGCTGGATGCGGCGGTGCTCACATCCCGGCCGCCGCACCGGCATCCGGATTCCGAGTCTCCCCGGCTTCGGGTGGAGCCGCTGCTGGAGACAAAGCTGGTGCTGGCCGTACCGAGCCACGGCGTCTTCGCCGGGCGGGACACGGTTGCTCTCGATGAGCTACGCGATGTCTCCTGGATTGCCAGCTCGGGCACCAGCGAGGAACCGCTGCTCGGCAGCTGGCCGGGACTGCCCGGACGGCCCAGGATTGCGCATTCCACCCGCGACTGGCTGGTGAAACTCCAGCTGGTCGCGGCGGGTGCCGGCGTCACGACGGTGCCTGCGAGCATCGCGCCGCTGCTGCCGGGCGGCGCGCAGCTGGTGCGAGTGACCGGCGCGCCAGAGGAAGTCCGTCGGATCAGCATCGCCCGACTGCCCGCAGCATCGCCGGCCGCCCTGCAGGACGTTCTCACCGTGCTGCGTGACCAGGCCGCCCGGCTGTCCGACCGAGCCGGCTGAGCAAGCGGTCGCTGCCCGAGCCGGCGGTCACGTCAACGCTCTCGCGCAGCCAGCTGGTCGAGGTCGCGCACGCAGAACTGGTGGTGCTCCCACTCCTCGTTCAGCACCACTCGCAGGCACTCCAGCACGGACCTGCCGTGCGCGTAGGGCGGCCAGCCAGGCCCCGTGGGCACCGGCGCAGGCGCCGACAACTCGGCTACCGTGACGCCTGCCAGCCAGCTTCCGAGCTCAGCCGCCTGCGCATCGCGAATGGCCACCACCTCCGCCAGGTCCGGGGCCGCCACCGGATCCAGCCCTTGCTCGGCCTGGTCCGGTACGAACGCTGCGGCCAGCCCGATCGCCGTGAAGGGGTCGGTCGAGCCCAGGCAGCAACGCCGGAACCACGAGTCGTGCACGAACACCAGATGCCGCAGTGTCTGCACCGCCGACCACTCGCCGCCCACCTGCTGGTGCTCGGCTCCGGCAGGCATGCCGCGCAGTCGTGCGATGGTCTCGGCCCACTCGGCGCGCAGCTGCCGAGCCGCCTCGACGAGCTCGGCCGGGTCGGCGGAGCGGATCAGCACCCGCACCGGATGCCGCCGGTCGCGCTCTGCCTCGACATAGCCGCTGACCTCGACGCCGTTGACGACCAGGTTGCTCACCAACCCGTCGATGACGGCGTCCTGCATGACCACACCGATCAGCCGAGCCCCACTGAGGTCGCACTCGCGGAACTCGGCACCGGTCAGGTTCTCATCCTCGAATCTGGTCATGGGCCAGAGTCTGCAGCCCGCCACTGACAGCTCCAGCGGCACCGAGCTGTTTGATCTTGGTGAACGCCAATCAGTAGGTCTTGCCACGCAGGCTGACAGAGAGGACGCTTCGCACGTCCCAGTTGTTTTCGTGCAGCCGACGCCGGCTTCCAGCCGCGCCTGACCGCGATGCCGACGGCCAAGCAGGTGCCCGGCGTGGGCAGCACACCGATGCGCATCCCGACCGGATGTGAAGGGAAGAGTTACGTGCCGAAGAAGCGTCGAACAACGCTGGTGATCCCAGCGCTCGTGGCCAGTCCATTACTCGCCGCGTTCCTGATGCCCACCGCATCAGCAGCGCCGGCGGCCGCGAACCCGCACGCCAAGCCACACCACCCGGGCCACGCAGTCGGATACGACGGCACCTACGTGCCCAACGACGGCGGCCCCGCCCGCTCGCCCGAGGATGACGGCGGCGATCTGGCCGACCAGGCCCAGCAGTTCAGCTATGAGCGGTCGGCCCCGGCCGACAGCGTCTCCGCCCAGGCCCTGCTGGCCGCGCGGGCGCAAGCAGCGGCCATGCCGAGGCGCGGTGGCAGCTGGACCGAGCAGACCAACAGCACCTACGACAGCGAGCCGGCCGGCTACACCGACCCGGTGTGGTCCAACGCCGGCGCCGGCGAGTCTCTGGTCAGCGGCCGGGTCACCGCGCTGGCCGCCGACCGGCACGAGCTCTACGCCGGTGCCGCCGGCGGCGGTGTATGGGCGAGCAAGGACGGCGGCCGCAACTGGACGCCGCTGAGCGACAACCAGCCCACCCTGTCCACCGGCGCGCTCGCGGTGAACCCCGAGGACCACTCGCTCTGGGTGGGCACCGGCGAGGCGAACACCAACGCCGACTCCTACCTGGGCACCGGCGTGTACCGCCTGGCCACCAACGGCTCGGGCAAGCCGCACGGCGCGCTGACCCTGGTCGGCGGCTCCGCGCTTGTCGACCACCAGGTCTACCGGCTGCTCTTCGACGATGACACCGTCTTCGCGGCCACCAGCCAGGGCCTGTACCGGATGCCGGCCGACGGCCGCGGTCGCTGGCAGCTGGTGCTGGCGCCGACCGCCACGCCGTCCCCGTATGTCAACCACATCACCGACGTGGCGGTCCGACCGGGCACCCACGGTCGCTCGCTGGTCGCCGTGAACGGCTACCGCGGCGGTTCCCCCGAGAACGGCATCTACGCCAGCAACGACGGCGGCCGCAGCTGGACCGAGGTGACGCCGACCGGCGCGCTGGACGGCACCGACATCGGCCGGACCACGCTGGCCTACGCCGGTGACGGCCGGCTGTACGCGCTGATGGAATCGCCGGCCTACCTCAACTCCGGCGTCGACCCGACCGGTTCGGCCACCAACCTCAAGGGCTTCTACGTGTCCACGTCGGGTAACCCGGCCGGCCCGTGGACGCTGCTGGCCGACAGCACCAAGCTGCAGAACTCCGGTTCGGCGATCACCAAGACCACGTCGCCGGGCTACAACGTCGGCGTACAGGCTTGGTACAACCAGGCCCTCGCGGTCGACCCGGCGAACCCGAACACCGTCTTCGTCAGCCTGGAGGAGGTCTTCAAGACCACCGACGGCGGGCAGACGTTCACCACCGCCAGCCCGTACTGGGACTACGGCCTGCCGTGCGGCACCTCGTGCCCCAAGACCACCCACCCCGACCAGCACGCGCTGCTGATCGACAACGGTTCGGTGATCATCGGCAACGACGGCGGCGTGTACGCCCGGCCCGAGTCGCGCAACGGCTACGGCGGCTGGTCCGACCTGAACACCGGCCTGCACACCCTGCAGTTCTACGACGCCAGCGCGGGTCGCTCGGGCACCGGCCTGGCCTTCTGGGGCGGCATGCAGGACAACGGCACAGGCGTGTTCGCGGCCAACAAGCCCGGCTACGAACCGGCCAGCGGTGACGGCTTCAACGTCATCGTCAACCCGGCCAACGCGCAGCAGGCAGTCGGTGAGTACACCGACCTGGCCGCCTACAGCACCACCGACGGTGGGCACAGCTTCACCACCATCAGCCCATCCTGCTACGGCCAGGAGGTCGGCTACGGCGGCCAGCGCCCGGACTGCGACCCGAGCGCCCGGTTCCAGGCCCCGCTGGCAGCGGACACCACCAACCCGAACCACTGGGTCGCCGGTGGCGAGTACGTGTGGGACACCACCAAGGGCTGGAACACCCGCTGCAACCTGAGCACCTGTGACTGGCAGCCGGTGTTCGACCTGGGTGCGGCCAACGCCGCCACCGCGGTCAACAGCGCCAACGGCGTCACCTACGCCGCCTGGGTCGGCGGCTCAGGCAACCCGAGTGCCACGTTCACCCGCGGCATCGCCACCAACTACGGCGGTACCTGGCACCAGCTCGACACCTCGAGCCTGCCGAACCGGTACATCGCCGGGGTCACGGTGGACAAGGCCAACGGTGCGCACGCCTACGCCATCATGAACGGCTACTCCCGCCGCTGGATCGACGGTGCGGGCACCGGCGTGGTGTTCGAGACCACCGATGGTGGGGCCAGCTGGCACGACATCTCCGGCAACCTGCCGGACGCGCCGGGCGATGCCTTGATCATGCGCAACGGACAGCTGGTGCTGGGCACCGACGTCGGCGCCTTCACGACCGACGCCGCGCACCCGGGCCACTGGTTCCGAGCCGGCGGGGGACTGCCGAACGCGCCGATCATCAACCTGACCATGGCACCGGACGGCTCGGTCGTGGCCGCCACCCACGGCCGCGGCATCTGGACGCTCCGGCCGTAGTCACGCACCGCTGAACGCTGGGGGGCGGGTG
>DATAKO010000069.1:0-7566 GCA_036261575.1 Jatrophihabitans sp. | reverse complement strand
CTGCCCCTCACCGCGGGTTCCGGTGCCCAGGTATTGCTGGCCTGGGAGGCACCGGACACGGTGGCAGCGCTGCTGCACACGGCCGCCTTCTCCGACCGCGCGCTGGCCGAGGTCCGGCGTCGCGGCTGGGCACAGTCCATCGGCCAGCGCGAGGCCGGCGTCGCGTCGGTGTCGGCGCCGGTCTTCGGCGGCCGGGCCATCACGGGGCCGGGCCGGCGGGTGCTGGCGGCGATCTCGGTCAGCGGCCCGATCGAGCGACTCGGCCGCTCCCCCGGCGTCCGGCTGGCGCCGATCCTGACGGCGGCGGCGCAGCGACTACAGCTGTCCCTCACGGCCGGCTGATGCCGCGGCCGCCGGTTGCCCGTTCGCCTCGGTCGGGCGCCCCGGCTCCTCAATCCAGTGCCGGCAACTGGAAGCCCTGGCTGAGCCAATGGTCGGCCGGCTGCGGCGCCCCGAAGAGGTAGCCCTGCTGCAGATGCACTCCCAATCGCAGCAGCCGCACCGCCTGTTCCGGCGTCTCGATGCCTTCGGCGACCAGCCGGCCGCAGATCCGCGACAGCAGCGCGATCACCCCCGCCACGAAGTCCCAGCCTCGCTCGTCCGCAGCATCCGCGGGCAGCAGCGAGCGGTCCAGCTTGATGGCGCTCAGTGGCAGCGTGCGCAGCAGCGACAGCGACGTCTCACCCTGGCCGAAATCGTCGATGACGATGTGCAGGCCGGCGGCGGCACCCTTGTCCAGCTCGGACAGCAGCCGTTCGCTGGACAGGCCGGCGGCCGCATCCTCCGTCAATTCAAGGGCAATCTGCGACGAGTCGACGCCGCAGTGTTGCGCGGAGGCGAGCACGGTGTCGATCGCGAGCCCGGTGGCCAGGAACTCGCGCGAGACGTTGATGCCGAGCTGGCAGCCGGGAAACACCTCCCGCAGCCGCATGCCGTCGGTGAAGGCGAGGTCGTAGACCCGCTCGGCCAGCAGCGGTGTCAATCCCAGCCGGTGACTGGCCTGCAGGATCTGCCCGGCCGGCACGTCCGCCGCGGCGCCACCGAGGCGCACCAGGCCCTCGACGCCGGAGACGCGCCGTGATCTCAGGTCGACGATGGGTTGGAAGTAGACGGCCTGCGCGCCGGCCAGCACCGCCTGGTGCACCGCTTCCTCGTCACGCGCGGCCCGGGCTGCCACCACCGCAAGCTCTCGGGTCCAGGGCACGACGCTGCGCCATGCTTCGCGCTTGGCCTCGGCGAGGGCAACCTCGGCCCGCTCTGCCGTCTCGCGCAGCACCTCGCCGGTGGCGAAGCCGGCCTGCAGGGACAGCTGCAACGAGTGCGTGCCGAGGTCGACGTTGCGCTGCGGCTCGGCCGCCAACGCCACCGGCGCGGTCGAGAATTTGCCGAGTAGAACGAAGAATTCCGCGTCGGCCAACCGGATCAGCAGGTCACCGGAGTCGGTGATCGAGCGCAGCCAGCGGCTGGTCTCGACCAGGCAGGCGTCGCCGGCGGCACGGCCCCAGACCTCGTTGATCCGGCGGAACCGGCGGACGTCCACCGCCAGCACTCCGGCGTAGCGCGCGGTCGACTCGGCCGGCAGGGCGGCCAATTCCAGGAACGCGCGCCGGTTCAGCAGGCCGGTGAGCGGGTCGCGAATCAGTTGCGCCACCAGCGACTTCTCGTCCAGCTCGGTCAGGTCATCGACCATCGCGAGGATCAGCTCCGGGCCGGCTTCGGTCTGTACCTGCTGTAGCCGCAACCGCAACCAGCGCAGCCGTTGCGGCAGTACCGGCAGGATGCGGTCGGCCGAGCCTGCCGAAGCCACCTCGGCAAGCATCTGCGCCGCCTGGGAACGAAGTTCCGCAGGCAGGGACTCGAGCCAGCCCGACTTGGCCGTAGCGCCGAACCGGTGCATCACGCCGCCGTAGTTGCGCGCCGTCTCTACCGTGCGACCGGATGCGTCCAGCAACGCCCAGGTGCCGTCCGGCCCATCCGGTCCGGGCGGCAGCGCCTCACCTGCGGCGGTCCGGAGCGACTGTCGCAGTGTCGAACCGGCCTGTGGTTCAGGCACGAGCCCTCCCGGTGAGCGGACTTCACGATCCTCCCACCTCTACCGGCTGGCGGAAAGACGCCGGGTCAGCGAAGTGCGGACCGGCGCCGTCCCAGCCGCTGGTAGACCAGCAGCGCGATGACCGCCCCGACGATGGAACCGAACAGCCCGGACGGTTGGAAGAAGCCTCCGGAGGAATTGTGGCCGAACAGCAGGTAGCCGAGAAAGCCGCCGATGAACGAACCGACGATGCCGAGCACGATGGTGCCGGGAATCGACAGGTCCTGCTTGCCCGGTACCAGCAGCCGGGCGACGGCACCGGCGATCAGGCCGACGATGATCAGGGTGATAAGCAGACCGAGCATGTCTCACACTCCTCGTGATGGGTATCCGGCCAACGGCCGGGCTGCCGTCGGCGTTCCCGTGGCGCAGTGACACCGGGCCCGTGCGCGCACGAGTGTTGGGTCAGCGCGATAAACGCCGGACCGGACAAGGCAAGGGCGCCCGGCGCCGATCGCTCGACACCGAACGCCCTTGACGGCGTTGCAGATTCAGCTCTTGAAGACGTCCTTGACCGTCTCGCCGGCCTGCTTGAGGTTGCCGCTGGCCTGGTCGGCGTGACCCTCGGCCTCGAGCCGCTCGTCGCCGGTAGCCTTGCCGGCCGCCTCCTTGCCCTTGCCGGTCATCTCTTCGGCCTTGTTCTTGGCCTTGTCCAGTGCACTCATCTGCGTTCCTCCCTGGTTTCTTTACTGATTGCGTGCCGCACGCGCCTGCTGCGACAGCAGCGGGATCGCTGCGACGTTCAGATCGCCTCGGGCAGCGCGGCACCCGGGATGGGCCCGGTGACCGCGTGCAGTTCCTGGCCGCGCGAGGCCAGCCGTTCCATCGCCAGTCGCTCGGTGAGTTCGGGAAGCGCGCCGAGCGGTGAGCCCCGCAACTGCTCGCGCGCGTCGCGCACCACGTTCACGATCTCGCGCAGCGGTAGGACGGATTCGAACTGGTGAAACAGCCGTTCGGTGATGTCGGCGAACGACGACTCGTGGGATTCAAAGGCGTCGTCGGGCGTGGCTTCGACAAGGGTCATGCAAGCACCTCACTCTGATGAGATCACCAGCGGCACTTGCTCATGAACCTGGCGGGTCCCATGCAATCCGATTCGCGCATCCAGGCTCAGCGTGCCCCGCTTGGTCGTCGTGCATCGCGGGCTATCTCGCAACAGCTGTCTTTGTAGCTGCAGCTCGACTGTAGCCCGTGCCGGGCACGATGGCGAACGTCCAGGGCACCCTCGGCTCGGCGGCACTCATACTTCAAGCACCGCACCAATCCGCTGGAAGACCTCGTCCGGGCTGCCGCTGCCGTCCACCTCGCGCAGCCGGGAGCTGTCTGCGTAGTGCTGGAGGATCGGCGGCGTTTCGGCGGCGTAGATGCTCAACCGGTGCCGGAACACCTCGTCGGTGTCGTCCGGACGATGCTGTTGGGCTGCTCGCAGCCGCATCCGGTCGATCAGCTCCTGCTCGGCGACGGCGATGACGACGGCCTGATGCACCCGCTGACCGCGCGGCAGTTGCTCGTCGAGGGCACGGGCCTGCGGCAGGGAGCGCGGAAAGCCGTCCAGCACGTAGCCCTCGCTCGCCGCCAGCACCCGCGGCAGTGCGAGCCTGAGGATGAGGTCGTCGGGTACCAGGGAGCCTGAGGCCTGGTAGCCGGCCACCCGCTCGCCGAGCTCGCTGCCCGCCGCTACCTCGGCCCGCAGCAGGTCGCCGGTCGCGATGTGCTCGGCGGAGCAGGCCGCAGCAACCCGCACTGCCTGCGTGCCCTTGCCTGACCCGGGCGGGCCGAGCAACACCAATCTGAGCACAGCCACCTCCGCTGAGTGTCGGCATTGACGTTAGCGGGTGAACCGGCATGATCTTCTCGTGCGTCCCCAGGTCGAACCGCTGAACCAGGTGTCTCGGGGCTGGACGATCCGCTTCTCGCTGGCGTGGTTGGGCATCTGGATGGGCTACCTGGTGCCGGTGCAGCTGGCCCTGCCCGACCAGCTGAACGCGCTCGATCACACGCACCGGGTGCGCGACTTCGGACTGATCAACGGCCTGGTGGGCTTGGCCGCGCTCATCACGTTGCCGCTGTTCGGGGCGCTGTGCGACCGCACCCGCTCCCGCCTGGGCCGGCGCCGGATCTGGCTGGTGTCCGGCAGCATCGTCTTCGCCCTCGGTCTGGTCGGCACCGGCCTGGCCGGTGCCGCACTGACCGTGGCGCTGGGCTGGCTGGTCGCGTCCCTGGGCGTCAACATGGCAACGGCGGGCCTGACCGCCACCATCGCCGACGAGGTTCCCGACCGCCAGCGCGGCATGATCTCCTCCGCGATCTACGGCCCGCAGGCGATCGGCATCGTGCTGGGGCTGATCGCGCTGGCACCGATCGCGTCGGCGCCACCGCGGTACCTGGTGCTCGCGGCCGCGGTGGTGGCCTGCGCCGCCCCGTTCTCCTTCTCCCACCGCGAGGCGCCCACGCCGCAACGCAGCGAGCCGATCACGCTGCGGGCGATCATCGAGGGATTGTGGATCCGGAGCGCAGATTTCGGCTGGGCGTTCGCAGGCAGGTTGCTGGTCAACCTGGGCAACGCCTTCGGCACCACGTACCTGCTGTTCTTCTTGCGCGATTACCTCAAGGTTGCCAACCCGGACAGCAGCCTGATCGTGCTCACGCTGATCTATCTGGTGTTCACGCTAGCGGCCACCTACGGCGGCGGCATCCTGTCCGACCGGCTCAACCGGCGGCGGGTGTTCGTCGGGGTTTCCGCCGCGCTGCAGGCGATTGCCGCGCTGCTGCTGGCCATCGACCCGACCTACCGCAATGCCCTGGTCGCCGCGGCCTTCCTGGGCGCCGGCTACGGGGCCTACATGTCGGTCGATCAGGCGGTGGTGACCGAGGTGCTGCCGGACGCGCGGGATCGGGCCAAGGACCTCGGCATCATGAACGTGGGGTCGGTGGCACCACAGGCCTTCGGACCGCTGGCAGCCAGCCTGGTGATCTCGACCCTGGGCGGGTACCGGGTGCTGTTCGGCCTGGCCGGGCTGACCAGCTTGCTCGGCGCGTGGATGGTCTACCGGATCAGGGCGATCCGCTAGCACCGTTCAGCTGCGCCTGGGCGCGCTCGAGCAGCTCGACCACCTCCCGGCCGAACCGCACGCCGCACGGATGTTCCCTCACCTGCCGGGCGGCCAGCTGGGCCAGCTCGCCGGCAGCCGCGGCGAGCGCGGCCGGCGGGTCGACGGTGGCGGCAGAGGCTTCGCGCGCCCCGGAATCCCCCCAGATCACCAGGTTGTTGCGGCACACGCCGGGCGTGTCGATGCTGACCGCGTAGCTGCTGACCGCGCCGGAGCGGTGCTGCATCAGCAGCTGCACCAGATCTCGCGGGCCGGGCCTGGCCACGATGTCGGTGATCGGCCCGAGGCAGCCCGCGACCAGCGACAGCGCGTGCGGGGCGACGTCCCACAGGCCGCCCTGCTCGTGCCGCCACGGCGTGTCGAACGGGCTGCCGGCGCCGAATGCCGAGCCGAGCCACAGACCGCTGGCACCATCCCAGCCGGACGTTGCCGCGACCTGCTCGACCCAGGCACGCATGCCGGGATCGAAGCGGCTGGTGAAGAAGACCAGACAGGCCAGGTCGTTGTCGCTCACTGCCGCCTCGAGTCGCCGCGCGGACTCTCCGGACAGCGCGATCGGCTTCTCCAGCAGCAGGTGCTTGCCCTGGCGCGCCGCGGTCAGCGCCAGCTCGGCCTGCACCTGCGGTGGCACCGAGAACGCCACCGCGTCCACGTCGTCGAACAGGTCCTGCAGCTCGGCGTAGGCGGTGACCCCGTACTCGGCCACGATCGGATCCGACTTCGCCGGATCGCGCCCCCACACCCCGGCGAAGGTGACCGCAGGTTGCCGGTGCAACCCAGCCGCATGGGTCACCCGGGCCCAGTAACCGTTGCCGATCAACCCGATGCGCATGCCGGATACCCTAGTGCGCACCAGCTGCCACCGGCCCCAGGCGTCCAGCGGACGTACCCGGTCAGCCGGCCGGAAGGCAGGAGTCGATGACCATCCACAACGAGCATCCTTTCCTGCCGCCTGAGCCCGACCGCAACCCGCTGCGCCGGCTCCGCGGCCGGCTGGCCAGCCCGGTGTGCGTGCTCACCGCGACGCACGGTGCCGACCGGGCCGGGCTGACCGTGTCCTCCGTCCTGGTGCTCGACGGTGAACCCGGTGTCGTGCTGGCCGCGATCGACCCGCTGTCGGACCTGCACGACCTGCTGCGTGGGAGCGGGCGGGCCGTGCTGAATCTGCTCGGCTGGCCGCATCGCCAGCTGGCAGACGCCTTCGGCTATCAGGCGCCGGCACCTGGTGGCCCGTTCCGCCTGGCCGACTGGGCTGACACCGAGTGGGGGCCGGCGCTCGCCGGTGCGCCCGCGTGGGCAGGCTGCGAGCTGTCCGACCAGCCCATCCGGGCTGCCGGTTGGGCAGTCCTGGTCGAGCTGGTGATCGTCCGGACGACTATCGGAGCAGATGTCGAGCCGCTGGTGCACCATCGCGGCCGGTACCGCAGGATCGGTTGATCCCGCGGACCGGTCACGGCAGCCCGCCCGGCGAGCGCGGCCTGCGCGGTCTCAGGGCGTCGAGCGCAGCAGCTTGCGCCACATGGCAGTGTCGATGACGCCGTTCTGCGGCAGCAGGTAGTACTTCTTGTAGCGGTTGACCGCGGCCACGGTAGCGGGATCCAGGTGCCCGGTGACCGGCTTGCGGAAGGCCAGCTGCACGGCCTTGACCGGCTCGCCGGTCTGCCCCGGATACATCACCGCCCCCGAGTAGGCAACCACCCAGGTGCGGGCCAGCGAGGCGTGCGGCGGCGGCGCGACCCGGTTGTAGTGCGGGCACGGCACGCTGCGCGGTACCGCGTAGTTGGCCGACCAGTTCAGATCGCTGGCCCGGCAGGGACCGTAGTCCTGCGCCGGGTACACCTTGCGACTCCAGAAGGACGTGCGCCCCAGCGCACCTGCCCAGGACAGCGAGATGTGCATGTGATTGCGGTGGCAGGCTGCATCCATGCCGACCGACGGAGTCGCCGCGCAGTTGTTGTAGGGCTGCCACTGGCCGTCCCAGGACCCCCAGATTCGGTTGTTCCAGATGATGTACATGACGCCCATCCGGCGGGCGTTGGCGAACTTGTTGCCGTAACGATCGGTGGCCAGCAGGTAGCTGATGACCGCAGCGGCCTGAGCTGCCTGGGTGGGATTGCGAACCGAATTCATCCAGTCCACCGCGCGACCGTCGTAATGCTCGCTCTGCACGCCGTCGGTGCCGCAGTTGTAGGCGCCCCCGAAGGAGGTGTTCGGGTAGGTCGAGGTGAGAAAGCGTCCCAGCGCCAGGCTCCCCGGACGCCAGCCGGGCTGGCAGGAGACCTGGCCCACGTAGGCCGCCATCGGCTCGATGGACGGGCCGAAGTAGGGCTGGTACGGCAAGGGCGCGGCGGCGCCGGCCGCCGG
>DATAKO010000068.1:0-9692 GCA_036261575.1 Jatrophihabitans sp. | reverse complement strand
CTGCAGGCGCTGCAGACGGCCGCCGACGCGGTGAACAGCAGCAACACCTGGGCCGCCGCGGCGGCCACCTCCTCGTCGACGTCGGTCATCGCCTCCACGACCACCGGGGCGATTGCCGGCAGCTCGGCGACCTTCAACGTCACCCAGCTGGCCAGCTCGCAGATCAGCACCGTCGCGGTCGGCGCCGGTGGCACCGTGGTGTCCACGCCGAGCAACGGCATCGACATCACCGACTCCACCGGAACTGCGCACCACATCAATCTGACCGACGGCTCGGCCGCCGGTGTCGCCAGCGCGATCAACGCTGCCGGCCTGGGCGTGCGGGCCGCGCTGGTGAATACCAGCAGCGGCCAGATCATGCAGCTCACCGGAACCAGCACCGGAGCCAGCAACTCGTTCTCGATCAGCGGCACCGACAGCGCGGCGCAGACCCTGTCGACCGCGCAGGACGCGCAGATCACCATCGGCAACCCGGCCGCCGGCGGCTACACCATGACGTCGTCCACCAACACCTTCACCGGCGTGTTGCCCGGCGTCACGTTCACGGTGGGCGCGGTGGCCAGCAACGTCACGGTCTCGGTCAGCAGTGACACCACCTCGATCAGCAACAACGTCAAGGCCATGGTGGACGCGGCGAACTCGGTGTTGTCCGAACTCGCCAGCGACACCGGCAAGGGCGGGCCGCTGGAGACCAACTACCAGATCAACGCGATAACCCAGTCGGTGCTCAACCTGGTCAGCCACGGCGACAGCAGCGGCAACAGCTTTGCCGGCCTGGGCATCCAGCTGACCTCGACCGGCACCTTCAAGTTCGACCCGACCGCCTTCCAGGCCGCGTACACGGCCAACCCGTCGGCCACCCAGAGCACCCTCAGCGCGCTGGCCGCGTCCACCTCGTCGACGGCGAGCAACTCATCGCTCAACACGGTGAGCCCGCTGATCACCTCCGGCAACTCCCAGGTCTCCAACCTCACCAAGCAGATCTCGGACTGGGACACCCGGCTGGCCGACCAGCAGACCGCCCTGCAGGCCAAGTACACCGCGATGGAAGTGGCGCTGCAGAAGATCAAGTCGACCTCCAGCTGGCTCACCTCCGCGCTCGCCTCGGCCACCGGTCAGACCAACAGCAGCAGCTCGAGCTCGTCCTCGGGCTGAGCAGCGCGACCTCGCGAAGGAGATGATTCGACATGCCGGCTGACGCCCTGCGCGCCCGTTACCTGGCCGATGCGGTGGCGACCGCCACGCCGGCCCGTCGGATCGTGCTGCTCTACGACCGGCTGTGGCTGGACATCCAGCGCGCCCAGGCGGCCTCCGATGCGGGCGAACCTGCCCGAGACCACCTGCAGCATGCCCAGCAGATCATCGCCGAACTGCTCGGCAGCCTGGATCTGGCCGGTTGGCCGGGTGGCGCGAACCTGGCGAGCCTGTACGCCTATGTGCTCAACGAGCTCATCTCCGAAGCGGGCCAGTCGCGGCCGGGCCGGCTGGCCTTGATCACCAAGATCGTCTCTGACCTGCGCAGCACCTGGCAGCAGGCCGAGGAGCAGCTGGCGGCCGGCGAGCCCGCCGCCACGGCCGAGTCCGTGGTGCGCGTTGGCTAGCGAGCCTGCCACCCGATTCGTCGCCGCGGACGTCGCGACCGTCGCCGCGGCCCCCACCTGGGATCAGGTGCTGGCCGAGCTCGAGACCGAGACGGCGCTGCTGGCCGAAGGCCTGCGCCGCGGTGAGCTGCTGTCCCCGGTGAAGCCGTGGCACCCGCCGGTGATGCCGCCGATCCCGGTCGAGCTGGTGGCACGCGCCCAGACGCTGCTCGACCAGCAGCACCGGCTGCAGGCGCAGCTGGCCAGCCAGCTGGCCCAGGCCCCGGCGGCAACCCGGCAGCGTTCGCCGCACGCCGAGCTGCCGATTCCCCTGCTGCTCGACCTGCGCGCCTGAGCCACCATCCGCTGTCTCGCAGTGTTCGACCGAGTTCAGCGGGTGACTTAACTTCGGCCCAACATGGTCGATCAGAACCAGCGAGCAAGGATCGCTCAACTCCTCCGCCACGGATCGGCGAAGTCCTCCTTTTTCCCGTAGGAGTTCGCGACCGTGCTCGACGACATCACGTCCGTCACGCTCAGCACCGCGCTGTCAGGCTTGGCCCAGCGCGAGCGGGTGAGTGCCAACAACATCGCCAACATCGACACGCCGAACTTCTCGGCCAGTCGGGTCAACTTCGAGGACGCGCTACGTAGCGCGGTGGCCGCCGGCGATCCGGGTTCGGCCAACTTCACCGTCACGCCGACCGGCGAGACCCCAGGCGTGAACGGCAACAACGTCAATCTCGACACCGAGATCGTCGACGATGAGAAGACCCAGATGCAGTACTCGCTGCTGTCCGGTGCTGTCTCGGCCAAGTTCAGCCTCATCGACACCGTTCTGAAGGGCTGAACTCATGTCCATCTTCTCCGCGATGAACACCTCCGGCACCGGCCTGTCGACCATGCGGTCGTGGCTGGATGTGCTGGCCAACAACATTGCCAACGTCAACACCGCCACTCCCACCTCGCAGAACGCCTTCCAGGCCTCCTACGTCCAGGTGTCGGAGATCAACGGCCCGGGCACGGCCGGCACCGACGGTGCCGGCAGCGGGGTCGAAGTCGCCGGCCTGCTCAAGAGCAGCGCCCAGGGCCGGCTCACCTACCAGCCCGACAACCCGCTGGCTGACGCCAAGGGTTACGTCCGGATGCCCGACATCGACATGGGCGAGCAGATGGGCAACCTGATCATGGCCCAGCGTGGCTTCCAGGCCAACGCCGCCGTCATCGATCGCGCCCGCACCGTCTACGAAGCTGCCATCAACATCGGAAAGAACCACTGACGTGACCATTCCCGCAATCGGCGCCGTCAGCGGCGCCCTGCCGAGCCTGCCCACCCTGCCCTCCGCCGGCACCCCTGGCATCGTGCCCAGTTCCGCCGGTGGGGACTTCGGTTCGCTGCTCGCCAAGGGCATCGGACAGGTGGAATCCGCGCAGAACACGGCAGATTCGCTGGCGGTCAAGGCCGCCACCGGCGACCTGACCGACATCCACTCCTACACCATCGCCGCCACCCAGGCCTCGCTGATGACGGAGCTGGCGACCGCCATCCGGACCAAGGGCATCGACGCCTTCAACCAGATAATGGGAATGCAGGCCTGACATGCAGCAGAAGCTCCTCGCGCAGGCCAAGCGCTTCTGGAACGGCTTCTTGGCTTTCACCCCCGGCCAGAAGGCTGTCACCGTCGCAGCGGTCGTGGCCCTCATCATCGGTGGATTTTGGTTCTCCAGCTGGGCTGCCAAGCCGAGCTACGCGCCGCTGTTCACCAACCTCTCACCGACCGATGCCAGCGGCATCATCGACAAGCTGAACGCGAACAAGGTGCCCTACCAGCTGGCCGCCAACGGCACCGAGATCCTGGTGCCCAGCAAGGACGTCTACACGTCGCGACTGGCGATGAGCGCGGCCGGCCTGCCTTCGTCCACCAGCTCGTCCTACGACCTGCTGGACAAGGAGGGCATCACCACCTCGGAGTTCAAGCAGAACGTCGACTACCAGCGCGGCCTGGAAGGCGAACTGGCCAACACCATCAAGGTGATCGACGGCGTGCAGAACGCCTCGGTGAACCTGGCGATCCCGCAGGACACCGTGTTCAACGACGGCAGCTCCAAGCCCACCGCGTCGGTGCTGCTGACGCTGGATCCGGGTACCACGCTGACGTCGAGCCAGGTCAAGGCGATCGTCAATCTGGTGTCCTCCAGCGTCCCCGGCATGACCGCCGACAATGTGAGCCTGTCCGACTCGACCGGCAAGGTCTATTCGGCGGCAGGTTCCGGCACTACCGGGGCGACCGGTGACGGTGACCAGGCCAACGCCACCAACACCTACCAGAACCAGACCCAGGCAGCTGTGCAGAAGTTGCTCGACACGCTCGTCGGGCCGGGGCATTCGTCGGTGATCGTCAAGGCCGACCTGAACTTCGACAAGGTGCACGAGGTGTCCAACCTGCCGGTCTACGTCAGCGGAGTCCCGCCGATTGCCATCTCGCAATCGGTGGAGAGCATGGCTCCCGGCGCCAGCGGCAACAACGGCGTGCTCGGCGCGACCGCCCCCTCGCCGACCGCAGGTGGTGGCACCGGCGGCGGTAGCGGCGGCAGCGGTGGCTACTCGAACAAGACCACGGTGCAGAACAACAGCATCGGCAGCGACACCAAGACCATCGACGCGGCTCCCGGCAGCGTCCGCAGCCAGTCCGTGTCGGTCGCGATCGATCAGGCCTTCGCCGCCAAGCTCGACCAGAACCAGGTCAAGCAGCTGGTGGCCACCGCAGCCGGCATCAACGTCCAGCGCGGTGACCAGCTGGCGCTGAACTTCGCCCCGTTCGACACCAGTGCCGCGCAGGCACAGGCGGCTGCGGCCAAGAAGGCGGCAGCAGCGGCAGCCGCGGCGCGCAGCCAGGCGGCGCTGATGGGCATGCTCAAGACCGGCGGCGTGGTGTTGCTGGTGATCGTGGTCATCGTGCTCAGCCTGATCTTCGGCCGCAAGCGCAAGCAGGAGGAGGGCGGTGACGACCTGGATGCCTTCCTGCAGACGCTCAACGAGGGCAACTTGCCGCCGGCGCCCAAGGAGATCGTGCCGCCCAACCGCGACCAGGCGATTCACCTCGCCCGGCAACGAGATCTGGCCGAGATGGCCGACAGCCAGCCGCAGGAAGTGGCGCGGCTGCTGCGCACCTGGCTGAATACGAAGGAGAGCTGACATGGCTGAAGCGGTCGCCACGGTGACGGACATCAGCACGCCGCTGGCAGCGGCCAACGCTGCCGCGACCGGCTCGGCGCAGCCGGATCTGACCCGGGGCATGTCCGGCCGGCGCAAGGCAGCCATCCTGGTGCTGCAACTGGACCGGGCCGCCTCGGCCCGGGTGCTGGCCGAGCTGTCCGACGACGAGATCGAGGACCTCGCGGCCGAGATCGCTCGCGCCGGTGAGGTGCCGGCCGAGGTTTCGGCCGCGGTGCTCAAGGAATTCGGCATGCTGCAGGCCTCCGGTGACACGGTGGTGCGCGGCGGCATCGAGCAGAGCCGGGCGCTGCTGATGGGCGCACTGGGGGAGGGTCGTGCCGGCGCCATCCTGGACCGGCTGTCCTCGACCATGTTCGAGATGCCGTTCAAGTTCCTGCAGAACGCCGACGCCCGCCAGCTGCTGAACTTCATCGGTGACGAGCACCCGCAGACCATCGCGCTGGTGCTGGCGCACGTGCCGGCCCCGCTGGCGTCCCGGGTGCTGGCCGGGCTGGACTCCGCGTTGCAGGCAGAGGTCGCGCACCGCATCGCCACCATGGACCGGACCTCACCCGACGTCATCCACCAGATCGAGAGCAGCCTGGAGCGCCGGATGGCGAACCTGCTGGTGCCCTCGGAGCTGTCGGCCGTCGGTGGCGTGCAACCGCTGGTGGAGATCATCAACCGGGCCGACCGCGGCACCGAGAAGATGATCCTGGAGGGCCTGGAACAGCGCAGCCCGGAGCTGGCCGAGGAGGTGCGCAGCCGGATGTTCCTGTTTGAGGACCTGGTGAATCTGGAGGACCGGGCGGTGCAGCTGGTGCTGCGCCAGGTAGAGGTCGCCAGCCTCGCAGTGGCGCTCAAGGGCGTCGCCGCCAACGTGCAGACCAAGATCATGCGCAACATGTCCGAGCGCGCTGCCGCCACCCTCGCCGAGGAGATCGAGCTGCTCGGCCCGGTCCGGGTGCAGAGCGTGGAAGAGGCGCAGACCGAGGTGGTCCGGGTGATCCGCGAGCTCGAGGAGAGCGGCCAGATCATGGTCTCGCGCGGGGATGCGGACGAGTTCGTTGCCTGAGACCCCCACCATGACCCGATCGAAGGACGCCGCGCCGGCAACGGTCGGCGAGCCGTTCGAGTTCGCCGGCACCGGCGCTTCCGGCGTGCTGATCGACTCGGCCAGGGTCGAGGCCCGCGCCGTCGGCTACGCCCAGGGGTGGGCACAGGGGCTGCGCGACGCTGCGGCCGGGCAGGCAGCCGAGATCGAGCAGGCCCGGGCCCGACGCGAGGCGGCCCTGCGCAGCCAGTCGGCGGAGGTGGGCACCGCCGTGCAGGCAGTGCTGGCCGCGGCCGACCGGCTCGAGCGCACGTCGGTGGAACTGACCGATCAGCTCTCGGACACCATGCTGGCCGCCGCGGTGGAACTTGCCGCAGCTCTGCTCGGCCAGGAACTGGCCGATCCGATCGTCTCCGCGCGCTCGGTGCTCACCCGGGTGCTCGGCCAGGTGCCCGACGACCAGCAGGTCACCGTCTGGCTCAGCCCGGCCGATCACGCCACCCTCACCGGTCCGGATGCGCCCGCGCTGCTCTCGCTGGCCGGTCCCGCAGTCGCGGCCAGGTTGCGCTTCGAGTGCGACCCGGCACTGGCCGCCGGTGATGCCCTGGCCAAGTCGGCACACACCACCGTCGACGCCAAGCTGAGCACCGCGCTGGCCCGGTTGCGGGAGTACGCCGGATGAGCGACCTGGTGATGGAGCGCGCCGAGCACCGGCTGGCAGCGCTCAAGCAGCTTGCCGCGCCGCGGGTGTACGGCTACGTGAGCAAGGTGGTCGGGCTCTCGGTCACCGTGTCGGGCCTCACCGGCCGGATCGGTGACCTGCTCGCCATCGGCGACGGCGCCAACCAGGTACTCGCCGAGGTGGTGGCCGTCGACGAGCACGACTGCACGTGCCTGCCGCTGGGTGAGATGGCCGGCATCGGCAACGGGGACCGGGTCAGCTCGACCGGTGGGCCGCTGCGGGTAGGCGTCGGCGGCCAGCTGCGCGGCCGGGTGCTGGACGGGCTCGGCCAGCCGCTCGACGGCCGGCCGATCCCCGGCGCGCTGGACTTCGTCTCGGTCGAGATGGCGCCACCTCCGGCGCTCAGCCGCAAGCGGGTCGACCAGGCGCTGCCGCTGGGCGTGCGCGCGATCGACTCGCTGATCAGCGTCGGCCGCGGCCAGCGCCTGGGCATCTTCGCCGGCTCCGGCGTCGGCAAGTCGAGCCTGATGTCGATGATCACCCGTGGCACCAGCGCCGAGATCACCGTTGTCGCCCTGATCGGGGAGCGCGGCCGCGAGGTTCGCGAGTTCCTGGAGAACGACCTGGGCGAGGACGGCCTGCGCAACGCCGTCGTGGTGGTCGCCACCTCCGACCAGCCGCCGATGGTGCGGCTGCGGGCGGCGTTCGTGGCGACCCGGATCGCGGAGTGGTTCCGCGACCAGGGCAAGGATGTCGTGCTGCTCATGGACAGCATCACCCGGCTGGCGACCGCGCAGCGCGAGGTCGGCCTCTCGGCCGGCGAACCGCCCGCGTCGCGCGGCTACCCGCCGTCGGTGTTCGCGCTGATGCCGCGCATCCTCGAGCGCGCCGGTGGCGGCGAGACCGGTTCCATCACCGGGCTGTACACGGTGCTGGTGGAAGGCGAGGACCACAACGAGCCGGTGGCCGACACCGCTCGTTCCATCCTGGACGGGCACATCGTGCTCGATCGCCGGCTGGCGACCGCCGGGCACTTTCCCTCTATCGACGTGCTGGAATCGGTGTCACGCGTGGCCAACGCGGTGACCACCGACGAGCAGCAGCAGCTAGTCCGGCAGGCTCGCCGGTTGCTGGCTGCGCGACGTGATGTCAAGGAACTGGTGGAGATCGGCGCCTACGTCAGCGGCAGCAACCCCACCGCTGACCGCGCGCTGGCCCTGTGGCCCCAGCTGGAGAGCTTCTTGCAGCAGGACATGAACGATCAGAGCAGCACGCTGGACACCTGGTCCGGCCTGGCCGGCATCCTGGGGGGTGCCGAGTGAGCCCCCGCCGCTGGCTGCCCACGGTCATCCGGGCCCGGCAGGCGCAGGAGGATCTGCTGGCACAGCAGGTTGCCACCGCGCGCCAGGACGCCGATCGGGCGATGGATCAGCTGGCTGTCCAGTCCGAGCGGGTGGCCGGCCTGAGCATGCCGGCGCAGCTGTCGGTGGCCGAGTTCCACGCCGAGATCGCCGGCCAGCAGGCCAGCATCGCCAGCCTGGCCGCGGCGCAGCACCGGGTCCAGTTCGCCGACGCGCGGCTGCGCAGCGAGCTGGACGGCCTGACCGAGGCTGCCCGCTCCCGCCGATCGGTGGAGAAGATGCAGGAACGCCTCGACAGCGAGCAGAGCCAGCAGGAACTGGCCGTGGCCCAGCGCGAGCAGGACGACATCGCGATCACCCGGCACCTGCGAGCGGCCGGATGACCAGCATGAGCATCGATGCCGTGCTGGCACGGATGGCTGCCATCCAGAGCCAGTTGGTGAGCCTGGGACTGGCCCCGAAGCCGGCCAACGCAGCGTCCGGTGTCGGCTTCGCCTCCGCGCTGAACGAGGCGAACGCCGCGAGCACCGTCGCCGTCGCCAGCAGCCCGCTCGGCACCAACGGCTCGGCAGTGACCGGTTCGGCGGTGGTCGCCTCGGCAGAGAAATACCTGGGCGTGCCCTACGTGTGGGGCGGCACCACCAGTGCCGGGCTGGACTGCTCCGGCCTGGTGCAGAAGGCCTACGGGGACCTCGGCATCTCGCTGCCGAGGCTTGCCGCTGACCAGGCGCACGCCGGCACCGCGGTGCCCAGCCTGGACCAGGCGCAGCCGGGTGACATCCTCGCCTTCGGCGATCCTGCCTATCACGTGGCCATCTACCTCGGTGACAACAAGATGATCGCCGCGCCCGAGCCGGGTGAGAAGGTCAAGATCCAGGATGTCTACCAGACCCCGACCAGCATCCGCAGGGTGGTCGGGCAGTCGGGCAACACCTTCGGCTGGGGTACGGTCAGCCCGCTCGTCCCGGCCACGGCACCATCCGGAGTCGCCCAGTACGGCGCGATCTTCGCTGCCACGTCGGCGCGGTACGGGCTGCCGCCCGGCCTGCTGGCCGCTGTGGCCCAGACCGAGTCCGGCGGCAACGCCTCGGCGGTAAGCCCGGCCGGTGCGCAGGGCCTGATGCAGCTGATGCCCAGCACGGCCAGCGGGCTCGGGGTCGATCCGTGGGATCCGACGCAGGCAGTGCAGGGTGCCGCCCAGCTGCTGTCGGGCTACCTGACCCGGTTCGGCTCGGTGCCGCTGGCGCTGGCCGCGTACAACGCGGGCCCCGGTGCCGTCGAGCAGTACGGCGGCATTCCGCCTTACCAGGAAACGCAGAACTACGTAGCCAAGATCACCGGTCTGATGGCAGGAGCCGCAGCATGACCCTCATGATCGCGGCAGCTGCTGCCGCGCCGGTGCTCGACGTGGCCACCGCGGACGGTACGTCGGACTCTGCCAACGGCCAGTCCGGCACGTCGTTCGCCACCGTGCTGGCCGGCGCGACCGCCGGTGATCCGGCCGCCTCGGGCGCCGGCGGCACGTGCGACTCCGGCCAGTCGAACGCCGCCCGATCCGAGGCCGGCAACTCCGGCGACCCCGTGCCGGCGAACGCGACGGCCGGCCCGCGCGCCTCAGCACCTGGTCACCGGAGCCGTCCGGCCGCTGACCGGACCGGCGCCGACCCGGCCCAGGCCGCTGCTGATCCGTCCAGCCTCGATCCGGCCACCGTTGCCGACCTTGCCGGCCTGGTGCCGATGGTGCCGGTGGTGTCGCCGCCGGCCGGGTCCTGGCAGGCCGGGGCCGCTGCTCGGCCCG
>DATAKO010000062.1:0-13586 GCA_036261575.1 Jatrophihabitans sp. | reverse complement strand
CACCCCACGCTCGATGGTGGAGTATCGCGTCGAGCGGCAGCTGTACTGGCTGTGGCTCGGTGCCGGCGGCGACCCGGTGTCGATGGCCGGTCGCAACGTGACGGTGGCCGGGGTGAGCAGGGTCGGCCCGGTGTACACCCCGCCCGAGCGGCGAGGGCGCGGCTACGCGGCGGCGGTCACCGCGGCCTGCACGCAGCATGCGCTGGCCACCGATGCCGACCGGGCAATCCTGTTCACCGACGTGGCCAATCCGACCTCGAACGGCATCTACCAGCGACTGGGCTACCGTCCGATCGCCGACCGGGTGGTGCTCCGTCTGGGCTGAAATCCTGCAATCGGCACCAGGAAGGCAGCTGGGCCGAGACCGATGTCCGTGCGAGCTAGCTCAGTCAGGTGGTTGCCAGTGCCGGCGACGCACCTCGTAGAGCGCGATGGAGGCGGCCATGGCGACGTTCAGGGAGGCAACTTTGCCGGGCTGTGGGATATAGGCGATGCCGTCGCAGGCCGCGAGCGCCTGGCTGGTCAGCCCGGAGGCCTCGCTGCCCATCACCAGGCAGACGTCCGTTGCCAGTGCGAACTCGTGCAGAGGCTGGGCGGTGTCGGACAGCTCGATCCCGACGATCTGCAGACCCTCGGCGCGGTTGCCCGCCAGGGCCGTTGCGAGCTGCTCGTCGCGCTGCCAGGGCACCGAGTGCTCGGTGCCCAGGCTCGTCTTGTGCACCCCTCTGTGCTCGGGCCCGGGCGTGCCGCCGACCAGGTGGATGCAGTCCACGCCCAGCGTCGCCGCGGAGCGGAAGATGCTGCCGACGTTGTACGGGTTGGCCAGCGAAGCCAGCACCAGCGTGAGCCGGCCCTCGGTTCGCCGGCGCCAGGTCCGGTTCAGCCGCTTGATCTCGGTCGGGTTGAGGCTGTGCATCAGGCATCCCTTGCTGGCTGGTCCGGCGCGCGCACATCGAGGACGCGGAAGCCACGGACGCTGGTGAGCCGGGTGGTCGGATAGCGCTGTTCGATGAGCCAGCGCTGCAACGAGTCAGAGCCCAGATGCTTGTGCACCACCAGGTAGGCGTGCCCGCCCGGCCGCAGCCTGCCCAGCCAGCTGGACAGCATCTCGTGCAGCACTGCCTTGCCGACCCGGATCGGCGGATTGCTGTACACCGCATCGAAGCGGACTTCGTCCGGCACCTCGGCCGGCAGCGCGGGCCGGACCCCGGGCAGTTGCAGATCGACGGCGTTCTGACGGGCCAGCGCCAGCGCCCGCTCGTTCACATCAACGGCCCACACGGTCACCGATGGCTGCCGCAGGCCGAGCACGCAGGCGATCGGGCCGTACCCGGTCCCCAGGTCGAGGACCACGCTGTCCGGTCTCGGTGGCGGCACCGTGTCGAGCAGGATCTTCGTTCCGGCGTCGAGGTGTCCGGCGCTGAAGACGCCCGCCGCCGACGCCAATGTGATCGTCTGGCCGGCATCGCGCAACGTGACCTGCCGGGCGGCGGCATCGGTGGCCGGTCGGGCGGTGAAGTAATGCTGCTGCGCCTGCTCAGCACCGGGTTCTGCCACCGGACCATCCTCGCATCCGGCTCAGGGCAGCCGTTGCACCACCGCAGCCGGAGCCGGGTCGTGGCGCAGGTAGCTCCGCCGGAAGCTGCCGGCGCCGCCGGTCAGCGAGCGCAGCGTGGCCGCATAGCGCAGCAGTTCCAGCTGCGGCACCTCGGCGTGGATGACGCTACGGCTGCCCGGTCGGTCCGACTCCAGCGGTTCGGTGCCGGTGACCCGGGCGCGCCGGCCGGACAGGTCGGACAGGATGGTGCCGATGTGCTCGTCGGAGACGGTGATCTGGACATCGTCGACCGGCTCCAGCAGCTGCACACCTGCCTTGGCGGCGGCGTCCTTGACGGCCAAGCCGCCCGCGGTCTGGAATGCCGCGTCGGAGGAGTCGACGCTGTGCGCCTTACCGTCGCGCAGGGTCACCCTGACATCGGTGATCGGCACGCCCGTGACCGGCACGCCGTCGGCGAGCCCTTGCTCGAGCAGGTGCCGTACGCCCTTCTCCACCGACCCGATGTAGTTGCTCGGCACCGCGCCACCGACCACCCGGTCCACGAACTCGACGCCGCCACCGCGTGGCAGCGGCTCGACGACGATGTCGCACACCGCGTACTGGCCGTGCCCGCCCGACTGCTTCACCAGCCGGCCATGACCGTCGGCGGCAGCCGTGAACGTCGCCAGCAGCGGCACCCGGACCGGCTCCACCTCGATCCCGGCGGCGGCGCGCAGCCGGGACAGCACCACCTCGCTGTGTGCCTCGCCCAGGCACCAGAGCACCAGCTGTCCGGTCACCGGGTTGCGCTCGATACGCAGGGACGGGTCCGCGGCCGACAGCCGGGCCAGTGCCTTGGCGAGCCCCTCCTCGTCGTTGCGGGTCGCTGCCGCGACGGCCACCGGCAACTGCGGGTCCGGCAGCTGCCAGGGCAGGATGGCCAGCGGCGCGGCCTGATCAGACAACGCGTCGCCGGTCTCGGCGCTGCCCAGCCGGCCGACCACGCACAGCGAACCCGCGACGGCGGCCTCGATCGGATTCAGCCCGGCGTCGAACAGGCTGGCACTCTTCTCATCCTCGTCGTGGTCGGGATGGCCACGCTCGGCGCCGCCGTGGCCGGACACGTGCAACGCGGTGTCACAGCGCAGCGTGCCGGAGAACACCCGCACCAGCGAGAGCCGGCCGAGGTAGGGATCGGTCCAGGTCCGGATCACCTCCGCGGCAAGCGGGCCCGCCGGATCGCAGGCCAGCTGCGGCCCGGGCGCGCCGACGGTGGTCCAGGCGGTGGGCAGCGGCCGCTCGGGAGGCGCCGGGAAGCCGCGCACGATCAGCTCCAGCAGTTCGGCCAGCCCCAGCTCGGTGGCCGCGCACACCGGGATCACCGGATGGAAATGGCCGCGGCCGACGGCATCGTGCACGTCGGCCGCGAGGGCGGTGAGGTCGAGTTCCTCGCCCGCCAGGTAGGCATCCAGCAGGGCTTCGTCCTCGCTCTCGGCGATCACCGCCTCCAGCAGGGCCGCCCGGTCCGCGGCGTGGACCGGCTCGGTGGCGCGCAGCAGGTCCACCAGCCGTTGCCCGTCCGTGCCGGGCAGGTACAGCGGGAGCACCGCGTTGCCGTCGACGCCGCCGAACGCCGCCCGGCACGCGGCAACAGTCGCGGCCAGGTCCGCGCGCGGCGCGTCCAGCCGGTTCACCACGACCGCGCGCGGCGTGCCCAGCGCGGCGCACTCCTCCCAGAGCGCCAGCGTGGTCTGATCCAATTCGTCGGCCGCTGAGACGACGAACAGCGCAGCGTCGGCGCCGCGCAGGCCGGCCCGCAACTCGCCGACGAAGTCGGCGAAGCCGGGCGTGTCCAGCAGGTTGATCACCACGTCGCGGTAGGCGGTCGGACACACCGACAGAAACACCGAGCGTTGCTGGGCCGTCTCGACCGGATCGGCATCGGACACGGTGCTGCCCTCGACGACGCTGCCGGCCCGGCTGATCGCGCCGGTGACTGCCAGCAGGTGCTCGACCAGTGTGGTCTTACCGACCCCGCTGTGCCCGACGACTGCGACGTTGCGGATCAGCGCCGGTTCGGTCGTGACGGCGGAGGGCAGCCGCGCACCCGGCCGGCCGGAACGGGTGCCTGTCCTTGTCGACATCAGCGATCATCTCCGTGGCCAGCCGCAGCCGGGCAGCCTGGGCGGACGATCGCTGCGGCGTGATAGGAGCATTCGACACCTGATCGGCAGCGCTGACAAGCCCGGCGGTGACTGCCTGAGCCGCGCCCCGGTTCCCGGCATAACGATGTGAACGCGGCACCGTATGCGGTGCTGCCGCCGGGGCAGGATGGCGGTATGGCCCTGCTGCTCGGGGTCGCTGCCTTCCTGGCGCTGGTATTGCTGCTCGCCGTGCGCGTCGCGGGCGGGACGGCTGAGCGGGCAGCCCGGTATCTTGATGCGGTGCTGAACCTGCTCCGCGCCCCGATCGGCAAGGCCATCTACCCGCTCGGTAGGGGCCTGGCCAACGCCGGGGTGACCCCGGACATGATCACCGTCACCGGAACGGTGGGAGCGGTCGCGGGCGCGCTGGTGTGCTACCCGCGCGGCTGGTTCTTCGCCGGCACGCTGATCATCTGGGCGTTCGTCATGTTCGACATGGTCGACGGTGCGGTTGCGCGGGCCGGCAACCTCGGCACCCGATTCGGAGCGGTACTGGACTCCAGTTGCGATCGCATCGCCGATGCCGCCGTGTTCGGCGCGCTGGCATGGTGGTTCGCCCGGCATGATCATCCCGCGCTGCTGCTGGCGGCCCTGCTGTGCCTGGTCCTCGGCTCGCTCACCTCCTACATCAAGGCGCGCGCCGAGGGGGCCGGCTTCAGCTGCAACGTCGGCATTGCCGAGCGGTCCGAGCGGCTCATCATCGTGCTGGTCGGCACCGGCCTGGACGGCTTCCCCGGCCTGCACGTGCCCTACGTGCAAGCCATCGCGCTGTGGGTCCTGGTCGCGGCGTCCACCATCACCGTCGGCCAGCGCTTCGCCACGGTCTGGCGGCAGTCCCGCGCGGCGGCCGCGGCGTGAGCCTGCTGGGACCGCTGCGCCAGCACGCCGGTCCGGTCGGCTACGGCCTGGCCTGGCGCGGGGTCCGGCTGATGCCGGCAGCGCTGGCCGGGCGCACGTTCGATCAGGTGGCGGATCTGGTGACCCGGCGCAACGGGCCGTCGATCCGCCAGTTGCGGACCAACCTCGACCGGGCCACCGGACGCCGGCTGGCCGCCGCCGAGCTGGACGCGTTGACCGGCCGGGCGATGCGCTCCTACGCCCGCTATTGGATGGAGACCTTCCGGCTGCCGAGCATGAACCTCGACGACGTGGCGGCGCGGGCGAACACCACCGGCTGGGAGCACGTGCAGGCCGCGGTGGCGGCCGGGCGCGGCGTGATCCTGGCCCTACCGCACAGCGGCAACTGGGAAGTCGCCGGAATCTGGTTGATCAAGCAGGGCTACCCGTTCACCACCGTCGCCGAGCGGCTGCGCCCCGAGAGCCTGTTCGACCAGTTCGTCGCCTACCGCGAGGGGCTGGGCATGCGGGTGTTGCCGTTGACCGGCGGTCAGCGGCCGCCCATGGACGTGCTGGCCGAGCGGCTGCGCGCCGGCGAGGTGGTGTGCCTGCTGGCCGACCGGGATCTGTCCCGGCGCGGTGTCGAAGTGAACTTCTTCGGCGAGCCGACCCGGATGCCGCCCGGGCCGGCGTTGCTGGCGGCGACCACCGGCGCCGCGCTGCTGCCGGTGCACTGCAGCTTCCGCGCCGATGGCTGGGAGCAGTGGGTGGGGCCGCCGGTCGAGCTGACCGGCGCCAACCCGGTCGAGGCGGTGCCGCCGGCGACACAGCACCTGGCCGACGCCTTCGCCGGCCGGATCGCTGAGCGCCCGCAGGACTGGCACATGCTGCAGAAGCTCTGGCTCGCCGACCTGGATCAGGCCAGGTTGCGCCGCGCCGGAGCGGCGGAGCCTGCCTAGCTGTGCGCATCGGAATCGTCTGCCCGTACCAGTGGGACATCCCCGGCGGCGTGCAGAGCCATGTCCGGGACCTGGCCGAGACGCTGATCCGGCTGGGTCACCGGGTGTCCGTGCTCGCACCGGGAGACGAGGATTCCCCAGGGCTGCCCGACTACGTGGTGGCCGCGGGCAAGACGGTGCCGATCCCCTACAACGGCTCGGTGGCACGGTTGCAGTTCGGCCTGATCTCCGGGGTGCGGGTGCGTCGCTGGCTCAAGCAGGGCAGCTTCGACGTGGTGCACGTGCACGAGCCCGCGCCGCCGAGCCTGTCGCTGCTGACCGTGCTGCTGGCCGACGTGCCGCTGGTGGCCACCTTTCACGCCGCCGCCAGCAGGTCCCGCTTCCTGGCCATGTTCGACGGAGCGGTGCAGGCCCTGCTCGAGCGGCTGTCCGGCCGGATCGCCGTCTCCCAGGCCGCCCGCAAGTTGATCGTCGAGCACCTCGGCGCGGACGCGGTGGTGATCCCCAACGGGGTGTCGGTGGCGCACTACGCCTCGGCCGCACCGCTGCCGGGATACCCGCGGGACCCGGCGCTCGGCGGCACCATCGGCTTCATCGGTCGCTACGACGAGCCCCGCAAGGGCATGTCGGTGCTGCTTCCGGCATTGGCGGAGTTGGTGCAGGGTCGGCCCGGCGTCGAGCTGCTCGTTGCGGGCAAGGGAAACCAGGACGAGTTCATGGCGTCGCTGCCTGCCGCGGTGGCCGGCAACGTGCGCATGCTGGGACTTCTGTCGGAGGCGGACAAGGCATCCCTGCTGCGCAGCGTCGACGCCTACGTGGCACCGAACACCGGCGGCGAGAGCTTCGGCATCATCCTGCTGGAGGCGATGGCAGCCGGCGCCCCGATCGTGGCCAGCGACCTGCAGGCGTTCCGGTTGGTGCTGGAAGGCGAGGAGCAGACCACGCCGCGCCGGCGCGGCCCGGACCGCGCGCCGTGGTGGCTGGCCCGGGCCGGCGTGCTGTTCAGCAACCGCGACACCGCTGGCCTTGCCAGCGCGCTGGACCGGGTGCTTTCGGATGCCGAGCTGCGCGGCCGGCTCACGCGGGCCAGCGCCGAGGTGGTGCGTCCCTATGACTGGAGCGTCGTGGCCGCACAGGTGCTGCGGGTCTACGAGATCGCGATGGCGGCCTATGTTCCCAGCTGAGCTTCGTTCCCAGCTGAGCTTCGTTGCCAGTTGGATCACGTTCCCAGTTGGGTCACGTCCCCGGCTGCCTTGCGCCCCGGCCGAGGCGTACGCCGTGCCGGTCAGCGCTCGCCCAGGTTCGGCCCGGTAGCGTGGCCGCGTGCTGTCCGCCGGCTGGTTGGTGCTCGCCGTCATCCTGGCAATCCTGATCACGGCCTGGGTGTTCTCCACGCTCACCCGACTCGATCGGCTGCACGCCCGGGTGGACGCGGCGCAAGCGGCGCTGGACGCCCAGCTGGTCAGGCGCGCGGTCGCGTTGCAACACGTGTCGGGTGCGCAGGTGCTGCCGGCCGAGCTCGCCGACCGTTCCTGGGCCGCCGCCGAACTCGCCCTGGCGCGGTCCGGGGCCGGCCCGGACCGCCAGGTGGCCGAGAACCAGGTCGGGCGGGCCATCACCGAGCTCGCCGGTTACCGGCACCGACTGCCGAGTGCGGCGGCCGAGGAGCTGGCCGAGGGTGCGACACGAGTGCTGATCGCTCGGCGGTTCTACAACGATGCGGTCCGTGACACCCGTACGCTGCGGGCGCGCCGGATGCCGCGGCTGCTGCACCTGGCTGGCCGGCGCGAGCTACCGCTGTACTTCGACATCGACGACAGCAGCTCTTTCGCGGCATCGGCGGGACCCGACTCCGCCAGCACCGACAATCGATGACGCGGGCAGCCGCGTTGCAAGGAGTTCGCAGATGATCGGCCCACTGAGCAGAAACCAAGCTCTGATCGGCGGCGGGGTGGTCGCGGTCGTGGTGATCGGCGGCATCGCCGCGGTCACGCTGAGCGGGAAGCACTCGCAGAAGGCCGCCGCCCCGCCGGCGCCGCCCACCTCGGCGGCCACCAGCGCCTCGGCGACTCCGACCCCGACCCCCACGCCGGCGAAGCCGGCGCCTCGGCTGAACCCGCTAACCGGCATCGGCGCGCCACCGTCCGGCCCGATCATCGGGGTCAAGATCGACGACACCGAGAACGGGCGCCCGTCCCGCGGCATCGACCAGGCCGACGTCATCTACATCGAGGAGGCGGAGGGCGGGCTGACCCGGATGCTGGCAGTCTTCGGCACGCACAAGCCGATCGTGGAGGCGGTGCGCTCGGTTCGTGCCAGCGACCCCGAGCTGCTCGGCCAGTACGGCCCGATCACCCTGGTCGCATCCGGCGGTGGCGGCGACTCCCTGCCGACCCTGGACGCCTCGATCATCAAGGGCGTGATCAACGACCGCAACGGCCCCGGGTTCAGCCGGGACGACAGCCGGCCGGCGCCGTACAACCTCGAGTCGAACCTCGCAACGGTGTCCAGCGTGATCAAGACCGCCGGTTCGCGCTCGATCGGCTTCAACTTCGCCGCCTCCTACCCGGCGCTGGCCTCGGCACCGTCGATCCCGCTTGTGCACGCGGTGGTCGGCAGCACCGGGGTGGACTTCAAGTGGGAGCCGACCATCGGCAAGTACGTCCGGCTGATCGACGGTCAGCACCTGCTCGCCGCCGACGGCCAGCTTGTCGCTGCCAGCAACGTGCTGATCCAGGTCTGCCAGGTCACCACGAACCCCAACGACGTGGACGTTGAGGGCAACCCGTCGCGCTACACCCACACCGTCGGCTCCGGGCAGGTGGTGCTGTACCGCAACGGCAAGCGGATCATCGGCCGGTGGTCGCGGCCCAACTCGGGCTCGGCGACGACCTACACCGACCTGTCCGGCAAGCCGCTGGAGATGGCTCCCGGCAACACCATCGTGGCCCTGACCTCAGCGTGACCGAGCTCGTTCCGAGCCGGCCTGGACGAGCGTCGCGGAGCACGTCACAGCCGCCCCCGGCGGTCCATCCGGCCCGGCCCAGCGACGTAGAATGACGCCATGACTTCACAGCAGGGGAGCGCGCCCTCCGTCGGTACCGCCCGGGTCAAGCGCGGGATGGCAGAGATGCTCAAGGGTGGCGTGATCATGGACGTGGTCACCGCCGAGCAGGCCAAGATCGCCGAGGATGCCGGCGCTGTCGCCGTGATGGCGCTGGAGCGGGTTCCGGCCGATATCCGAGCACAGGGTGGCGTGTCCCGCATGTCCGACCCGGACATGATCGATTCGATCATCCAGGCCGTCTCGATCCCGGTCATGGTCAAGGCCCGGATCGGGCACTTCGTCGAGGCGCAGATCCTGCAGTCGCTCGGTGTCGACTACATCGACGAGTCCGAGGTGCTGACCCCGGCCGACTACGCCAACCACATCGACAAGTGGCAGTTCACCGTGCCGTTCGTCTGCGGGGCCACCAACCTCGGTGAGGCACTGCGCCGCATCACCGAGGGCGCGGCGATGATCCGGTCCAAGGGCGAGGCCGGCACCGGTGACGTCTCCAACGCCACGACGCACATGCGCAAGATCGGCGGGGAGATCCGGCGCCTGCGGTCGCTGTCCGATGACGAGCTCTACGTTGCGGCCAAGGAACTTCAGGCGCCGTACGAGCTGGTCGCCGAGGTGGCCAAGGCCGGCAAGCTGCCGGTGGTGCTGTTCACCGCCGGCGGTATCGCGACGCCGGCCGACGCCGCGATGATGATGCAGCTTGGTGCTGAGGGCGTGTTCGTCGGTTCCGGCATCTTCAAGTCGGGCAACCCCGCTCAGCGCGCCGAGGCGATCGTCAAGGCGACCACCTTCTACGACGATCCGGACGTGCTGGCCAAGGTCTCGCGCGGTCTCGGTGAGGCGATGGTGGGCATCAACGTCGAGGAGATCCCACAGCCGCACCGGCTGGCCGAGCGCGGCTGGTAGGGCGTCGCGGGCAGCCTGCACTGCCTGCCGGGTGTTCGGTTCGGTCGCGAGAAGGTTGAATCGGCTACCACACCCCAGCGTGAAGGAGGCCACCGTGTGCCGCAGCATCAAGACGCTTCGCCCGCCCTATACGGAGCACCCGACCGCCGCTGACAGCCACGCGGCCGCCCTGCAGTACGTCCGCAAGGTCGCCGGCATGCGCAGCCCGTCCAAGGCCAACGCGGCCGCGTTCGAGCAAGCGGTCGCTGACATCGCACACATCACCGATCACCTGTTGGAAAGCCTGGTGCTGCCGGCTCGCCGGCCGGCAGCACCAAGAGCGACGCAGGTTTCCTGAGCTGGGAGTGGTTCGTGAGTTCTGCGCCGACAGTCGGCGTGCTGGCATTGCAGGGCGATGTCCGCGAGCACCTGGCAGCACTGGCTGCGGTTGGTGCGGCCGGTGTGCCCGTTCGCCGTCCCGGTGAGCTGGAGGCGCTGGACGGACTGATCATCCCCGGCGGCGAGTCCACCACGATCGTCAAGCTGGCCGGCCTGTTCGACCTGCTGGACCCACTGCGCAAGCTGATCGGTGACGGGCTGCCCACCTACGGCTCGTGCGCCGGGATGATCCTGCTCGCCGATCGCATCGCCAACCCCGCGGTCGGACCTGACGGAGTTCAGGGCACCTTCGGCGGCATCGACATCACCGTGCGTCGCAACGCCTTCGGTCGCCAGGTCGAATCCTTCGAGGAGCCGGTGCGGATGGACGGGTTGGCCGGTGGTCCCATCGAGGCAGTCTTCATTCGCGCGCCCTGGGTGGAGCAGGTCGGGGAGGCCGCCCAGGTGCTCGCCCGGGTCGAGTCCGGAGCGGCCGCAGGTAGGATTGTCGGGATACGGCAGCGGCATCTGCTGGCGACCTCGTTCCATCCGGAACTGACCCAGGACGCGCGGGTGCACGGCTACTTCGTCGATATGGTGCGCGGCGCTCGCTGATGCGTTGGCGCGGGAGCGAGCGAGCGATGAACGCTCGCGCGAGAAGCAAGGGAGCCAGCTCGTGAGCGGTCACTCCAAATGGGCCACCACCAAGCACAAGAAGGCGGTCATCGACGCCAAGCGGGGCAAGATGTTCGCCCGGCTGATCAAGAACATCGAGGTGGCTGCTCGTACGGGCGGCGGCGACCCGGCCGGCAACCCGACGCTGTATGACGCAATCCAGAAGGCCAAGAAGTCCTCGGTGCCCGCTGACAACATCGATCGCGCCGTCAAGCGCGG
Source organism: Jatrophihabitans sp. (assembly GCA_036261575.1). GTDB lineage: Bacteria > Actinomycetota > Actinomycetes > Mycobacteriales > Jatrophihabitantaceae > Jatrophihabitans_A. Next base: position 2,828 of record DATAKO010000062.1, on the reverse strand, counting down.
CTCCGGCGCCGAGGCGGGCGGTGCCGACTGGCAGACCATCATGTACGAGGGCTACGGCCCGGCCGGCGTCGCCGTGCTGATCGAGTGCCTGACCGACAACCGAAACCGGGCGGCCACCGAGGTGCGTACCGCGATGACCCGCAACGGCGGCAACATGGCCGATCCCGGCTCGGTGGCCTACCTGTTCAACCGCAAGGGTGTCGTGCTGCTCCCCAAGAACGGCCAGTCCGAGGACGACGTGCTGCTGGCGGTGCTCGACGCCGGTGCCGAGGAGGTCAACGATCTCGGCGAGGAGTTCGAGGTGATCAGCGAGGCCACCGATCTGGTCGCGGTGCGCGGTGCCCTGCAGGATGCCGGCATCGACTACGACTCGGCGGACTCGTCCTTCCTGCCCAGCGTGCAGGTGCCGCTGGATGAGGAGAACGCCCGCAAGGTGTTCAAGCTGATCGACGCCCTCGAGGACTGTGACGACGTGCAGAACGTCTACGCCAACTTCGACGTCTCTGACGAGGTGATGGCCGCGGTCGGCTGAGGCGGGCCGCGGACCGAGGGGTCGCGCGCTCGGGGTCACGCAGCGAGTTCGGTCGCGCGGGCCTGGCAGTTGCCGGGGACAGGTCAGTTGCGCCAGAACTGCATCAACTGGACGCCGACCTGGCCGTACACCGAGGGCAACCCGGACCACCCGAACACCCAGTTGACGAAGTCGAAGAACTTGACGTTCAGGGTGTTGACCTGCAGCAGCGCGAACACGATCAGCATGCCGAACGGCTTGACCTGCTGGGCGCCCTCCTGGACCGATCGATCCAAGTACGGTTCGATAGCGCCCCAGCCGTCCAGCCCGGGGATGGGCAGCAGGTTCAGAATGGCGGCCATCACCTGCAGCAGGCCCAGTCCGGCGACCGCCAGCCAGAACAGCGGATGGGCGTTCAACGACCCGGTATGCGCGACCCACTCGATGGTGACCACCGCCAGCACCAGGTTGACCGCCGGGCCGGACAGTGAGACCAGGGCGCGTTGCAGGTTGCTGCGGAACCGGTGCGGGTGCAGGTAGACCGCCCCGCCCGGCAGCCCGATGCCCCCGATCAGGATGAACACCAGCGGCAGCAGGATGGACAGGAACGGGTGGGCGTACTTGAACGGATTGAGGCTCAGGTAGCCCCGGGCCTCGACCTCGTCGTCTCCGAAGCGCCAGGCCAGGAATGCGTGCGCGAACTCGTGCAGGCTGAGGCTGACCACCCAGCACGCGGCGACGAACACGAACACGAGCAGCCGGTTGGTCCTGGTCGGCTCGGTCTGGCTCCACAGCAGCCAGCCGGCGGCTGCCGCGACCGCGACGAAGGCCAGGAACACGGGGCTGGGTCGGACGCCGGTGCGGCGTCGCCGGAACGGGATCGTCATGGTCCGCCCGAGTCTAGGGTGCGCGTGTCCCTGCCCGGCACCGCGGCCGGTGGCCGGTAGGGTGTCGAACGTCCGTTCGAATGATCCTGGAGGCCGGTCTTGCGCGTGCTCGGTGTCGACCCGGGGCTGACCAGGTGCGGCGTCGGCGTGGTGGACGGCCAGGCCGGCCGGCAGCTGCAGCTGGTACACGTGCAGGTGCTGCGCACACCCGCAGAGGACAACCTGGAACGGCGGCTGCTGCAGCTGGCCGTTGAGCTGGACGCGGCGGTGGCCACGCACCGCCCGGACGTGGTGGTGGTGGAGCGCGTGTTCGCCCAGCACAACGTGCGCACGGTGACCGGTACCGCCCAGGTGGCGGGCCTGGCGCTGGTCGCGGCCGCCCGGCTGGGCATCCCGGTGCAGCTGCACACCCCGTCCGAGGTCAAGGCAGCGGTGACCGGTTCGGGCGCCGCCGGCAAGGAGCAGGTGACGGCGATGGTGACCCGAATCCTCAGGCTCGAGAGCGCTCCCCGGCCCGCGGATGCAGCGGACGCGCTGGCACTGGCGATCTGCCACATCTGGCGGGGGCCGGGGCTGGCCCGGCTTGCGGCCGCCCGCTCGGCGACCGCGCCGCAGGGGCAGGCGGCGGCCCGATGATTGCGAGCGTGCACGGCCTGGTGGCCGCGGTCGGGCCGGACGGCGCGGTGATCGAGGTGGGCGGCGTCGGGCTCGCGGTGTCGTGTACGCCCGGCACGCTGGCCCGGCTGCGGGTCGGCGACACGGCCCGGCTTTCCACCAGCCTGGTGGTACGCGAGGATTCGCTCACCCTGTACGGATTCGCCGACGACGACGAGCGGGGGCTGTTCGAACTGCTGCAGACCGCCAACGGCGTCGGGCCCAAGCTGGCCCAGACGATCCTGGGCGTGCACCCACCCCGGCAGGTGCGCCGGGCGATCGCCACCGCCGATTACGCCACCCTGGTCTCGGTGCCGGGAATCGGTCGCAAGGGCGCGGAGAAGATCGTCATCGAGTTGCGTGACCGGATCGGCGCGATCGACGGCAGCGAGTCCCGCAGCGAGCTGGCCGGCGTCACCGCAATCGCGCCCTGGAAGGATCAGGTGCTGCACGCGCTGGCCGGGCTGGGCTTCACCGGCCGCGAGGCCGCCGAGGCGATCGAGACGGTGGCGGCCGACGCCGATGACAACCCCGAGGTCGCCGTGATACTGCGCCGCACGATCCAACTGCTGGGCCGTACCCGGTGACGTCCGCGCGGGGTGACCACCGGGATCCGCCGGCCTCCGGCGAGCGGCTTCCTCTCGATCGCGACGTGGTGTCGGAGTTTCCCGAGACCGACGAGACGGAGCTCGAGGCGAGCTTGCGGCCCCGCCGGCTCTCGGAGTTCGTCGGGCAGCCGAAGGTTCGCGAGCAGCTGCAGGTGGTGCTGGAGGGTG
>DATAKO010000060.1:0-29281 GCA_036261575.1 Jatrophihabitans sp. | reverse complement strand
CGGCCGGCCTGCGGGCCACCGCGGCACCACACGACCCGGGCATCCTTGCGGATGCGCGGGTCGCGCCGTGTTGTGGGGCTGCGCGGTGTTCGGGCTACGGCCGTGGCGACACCAGCTGGTGTCTACACGGCCGCTCCGGCGAACTGTGCGTTGTAGAGCCGGGCATACGCGCCATCCGCCGCCAGCAGCGTCACGTGATCGCCGTGCTCGACGATCTGGCCGTCTTCCATCACCAGGATCAGGTCGGCGTCCCGGATAGTCGAGAGCCGGTGCGCGATCACAAAGCTGGTCCGGTCACTGCGCAACACGGCCATCGCCTGCTGCACCAGCAACTCCGTCCGGGTATCCACTGAGCTCGTCGCCTCGTCCAGGATAAGCAGGGACGGGTCCGCCAGGAACGCGCGCGCGATCGTCAGCAGCTGCTTCTCGCCGGCGCTGACGTTGCTGCCCTCCTCGTCGATGACAGTGTCGTACCCGTCGGGCAGCGAGTGCACGAACCGGTCGACGAAGGTGGCGCGGGCCGCCGACAGGATCTCCGCCTCGGTCGCAGCCGGACGCCCGTAGGCGATGTTGTCGCGAATGGTCCCGCCGAAGAGCCAGGTGTCCTGCAGCACCATGCCGATGCGTGAGCGCAGATCAGCTCGGCTCAATTCGGCAATGTCCTGGCCATCCAAGGTGATCCTGCCTGCGTCCAGCTCATAAAACCGCATGATGAGGTTCACCAGCGTGGTCTTGCCAGCCCCGGTCGGTCCGACGATGGCAACCGTCTGCCCTGGCTTCGCGACGAAGGAAAGGTCGCTGATCAAGGGCTTTTCCGGATCGTAGGAGAAGGAGACGCGCTCGAATTCCACCCTGCCGTGCGGGTCGGTGATGACAGCCGGCGTCGTCACCTCGGCACGCTGCTCGGCGGCGTCGAGCAGTTCGAAGACCCGTTCCGCCGACGCCACCCCGGACTGCAACACGTTGGCCATCGCCGCAACCTGGGTCAGCGGCTGGGTGAACTGCCGCGAGTACTGGATGAATGCCTGCACATCACCGAGGCTCATCGTGCCGGAGGCGACACGCAGGCCACCGACGACCGCGACCGCGACGTAGTTCAGGTTGCCGATGAACATCACCGCCGGCTGGATGATGCCGCTGATGAACTGAGCACTGAAACTGCTGCGGTACAGCTCGGCGTTGCGCTCCTCGAAGGATCGTTCGACTTCCTGCTGCCGGCCGAAGACCTTGACGAGCGCATGCCCGGAGAAGGCTTCCTCGATCTGGCCGTTGAGCTGGCCGGTCGTCTTCCACTGCGAGACGAACATGCGCTGCGAGCGCTTGGCGATCATGCGGGTCAGCAGGACCGAAACCGGCACGCTGACCAGCGCGATGATTGCGAGCAGCGGCGAGATGCTGACCATCATCGTCAGCACCGCAACCACGGAGAGCAGCGAGTAGAGCATCTGGCTCAACGTCTGCTGCAGCGCTTGGGTGACGTTGTCGATGTCGTTGGTGACGCGGCTGAGCACCTCACCACGCGGCTGGCCGTCGAAGTAGGCCAGTGGCAGCCGGTGCAGCTTGGCCTCGACATCGCACCGCAGCCGGTACATCGTTCGTTGCACAGCGCCGGTGAGCAGGTAACCCTGCAGCCAGGAGCAGAACGAAGACAGCAGGTAGAGCGCCATCGCCAGCAGCAGCACGGTGCCCAGCGCGTGAAAGTCGATCCCGTGTCCTGGCACCAGGTGGGACTTCTGCAGCACGTCGGCAATCTTGTTGTCGCCCTGGGCCCGGGCCCGGGCCACCGCCTGCTCCTTGGTGATGCCCGCCGGAAGCCGGCGGCCGAGGATGCCGTCGAAGATGATGTTGGTGGCATGGCCGAGCAGCCGCGGGCCGAAGACAGAGGCCACCACGCTGGACACGGTGAGACCGAGCACCGCGCCAACGATCGGACGCTCCGGTGCCAGCCGGCCCAGCAGGCGCCGGAAGGACGGCCCGAAATTCATCGACTTCTCCGCCGCGCCCATGCCGGCGAACGGACCCCGCGCCATGGGCGGCCTCGGCCGTGCAGGCGCGCTCATGACCGCTCCCCGCTCTTCGCGCAAGCGCTCATCGCCCCACTCGCTGCGCTCCTCGCTCGTACCTCGCTGCGATGCTCGCTCATGACCGCCCCATGCTCTTCGCGGGGCCTTGCGCCGAGAGCTCGTTCCCGGTGAATTGCGATTCGACGATCTCCTGATATGTCGGGCAATTCTCGATCAACTCGGCGTGTGTACCGCGGCCGACGATCCGGCCGTCGTCCAGCACCAGGATCTGGTCGGCGTCCATGATGGTGGACACCCGCTGCGCGACGATCAACACGGTGGCCTCGGCAGTGAGCGGGCGCAGCGCCGCCCGCAACCTGGCGTCCGTGCCCAGGTCCAGCGCCGAGAACGAGTCGTCGAACAGGTAGATCTCCGGCCGACGCACCAGTGCACGCGCGATCGCCAGGCGCTGCCGCTGACCGCCGCTGACATTCGTTCCGCCTTGTGCGATAGGTGAATCCAACCCCTCGGGCATTGCCGCGACGAAGTCGGCCGCCTGTGCGATCTCCAGCGCCTGCCACAGCTCGGCGTCCGTCGCGTCCGGCTTGCCGTAGCGCAGGTTGCTGGCGACGGTCCCGGTGAACAAGTACGCCCGCTGCGGCACCAGGCCGATCACCCCGCACAGCATCGCCGGATCGAGGTTCCGGACGTCTTGGCCGTCCACCCGGACCACCCCCGCGGTGGCATCGAACAGCCGCGGGATCAGGCCGAGCAAGGTCGACTTGCCGGCGCCGGTGCTGCCGATGATGGCCGTGCGCTGGCCGGCCCGAGCAGCGAAGGTCAGGTCGCACAACACGGGTTGCGATGCGCCCGGGTAGCTGAAGTCCACGTGGGAGAACTCGACATCGCCACGCAGACGGACCGTCGACACCGGCGCAGCCGGGGGCCGCACGGAGGATTCGGTGTCCAGCACCTCCCCGATCCGGTCGGCGCAGACCGATGCCCGCGGCACCAGGATCGCCATGAACGTGGCCATCATGATCGACATCAAGATCTGCATCAGATAGCTGAGGTAGGCAGTCAGTGAACCCACCTGCATCCTGCCGTCGTCGATCAGGTGGCCGCCGAACCACAGCACCGCGACGGAGGAGAAGTTCACCACGAGCATCACGGTCGGAAACATCAGCGACTGCAGCCGGCCGACACGCAGCGCGGTGCGGGTCAGCGCGTCGTTGGCGGCGGCGAATCGATCAGTTTCATAGGGCTCCCGGACGAAGGCGCGCACTACCCGGATGCCGGTGATCTGCTCCCGAAGCACCCGGTTCACCTGGTCGATGCGCTTCTGCATGGCCCGGAAACCACCGATCATCCTGCTGATGATCAGCGAGATGGCGCCGATCAGTACCGGCATCGCCACCACGAGCAGCAGCGAGAGCTGAGCGTCCTGCCTGACGGCCATGATGACCCCGCCGACGCACATGATCGGAGCTGCCACGAGCAGCGTGCAGGTCATCAGCACCAGCATCTGGACCTGCTGAACGTCATTGGTATTGCGGGTGATCAGTGACGGCGCGCCGAAGGAGTTCACCTCGCGCGCCGAGAACGTACCCACCTGGTGGAAGATCCCCGCGCGCAGGTCGCGGCCGAAGGCCATCGCGGTGCGTGCGCCGAAGAAGACCGCACCGATCGAGCACGCGATCTGCGCCAGCGTCACCAGCAGCATCACGCCGCCCGTCGAGATCACGTAGCCGGTGTTGCCGACCGCGACGCCCTTGTCGATGATGTCTGCGTTCAGGCTGGGCAGGTAGAGACCGGCCACGGACTGGATCAGCTGCAGCACCACAACGGCGAGCAGGGCATTGCGGTAGGGACGCAAGTAGCGCCGCAGGATGTGGATCAGCATGATGGGTCCTTGCTCACGCCGTAGAGAAGCATGTCCGTGATCTGGTCTGCGCTCAGCTCGGCATCGTCGTTGATCTTGGGATGGGTTGCGGCAAAGGTGAACAGCCGTGTCATGGTCGCGACCTCGCGCGGGCTGACCCGCAGCTGCGCCTTATCCGGCTCGAGCAGCTCGGCAATCGCCTGCAGCACCTCGCTGTAGCCGGCGCGAGCACGCGGATCGAGGTGACCGGCATCCTTGCGCTCCGGCGGCTGCGGAAATCCGAGGGCGATGAGCAGCTCGAGCACCGAGGTCAGCCTGCGCTGGAGCACCTCCACGATGGCGCGCATGCGTTGCGGCAGTGGCAGGGTCTGATCGATGGCGGCCAACTGGGCCAGAGTGGGGCTCTGGTCGAACGCGGCACCGAGACACGCGTCGACGAGCTCCGCCTTGTCGTCGAAGACCCGGAAGATGGTGCCCTCACCCACGCCGCTCGCCTCGGCGATCTGTCGTGTCGTCACCGCTTGGCCGTGCCGGCGCAGCAGCGGCAGCGTGGCGCTGATGATCGCGGCGCGGCGCTCGTCACGGCCCATCGGCGCCGCCCGCCGCTCGTCGCGGGCCGTCGGCTGGGCAGCGCCGCGGTCTGCGACCGCGGCCGCCCCATGCTGGCTCGGCTCGCGCTGGCTCGGCTCGCGCTGGCTCGGCTCGCACTGGCTCGGCTCGCACTGGCTCGGCTCGCGCTGGCTCCGCTCGGGACCGGTATCCACGGGAATGCGCATAGCGGACAAGCTAGCGGAGTGAGTGCTCACTCCGCCAGCGAATTTCGCTGAAGGTGGACGTCTGCCGGTGCTACTGATGCTCGGTCATCGATACCGGGGTGAGCGCCCGGCCGGCGTTGCTGCCGAAGATGCGCTCGAGTGCGTACTCCACGTCATAACGCCAGGACACCGTCGACTTGAGTTCCATCCGCAGCCGCGGATAGACCGGATGCGGCCGGACGGTCTTGAAGCCGACCGAGCGCAGGTAATCGGCGGGCATCAAGCATCCTTTCGACGCCGGGCCCGTGGCGCCGAACGCCTCGATCGCCTTCACCCCGCGCGGCACGAGTTCAGCCGCGACGGCTTGGGCCAGCATCCGGCCGATGCCCGCCCGCTGCCACTCGGTCTGCACGCGAGCGTTCATCAGCAGCACCGCGTCGCCCGACACCGGCGACGTCGGGAACGACACCGAGCGCGGCACGAAGCCCGGCGGGGCGAACAGTGCGTAACCCGCCGGCACCCCGGCCACGTAGGCGACCTTGCCGCAGCTGCCCCAGTCCAGCAGCGTCGCGGACACCCAGGACTCCTTCGCCAGCGCGGCCTCCTCGGCCGGCGGTGGATTGGAATCCCCGACCGGGCCGAGTTCCCAGAACAGACAGGTGCTGCACGGAGCGGGCAGGTCGGCGAGGTTGTCCAGGGTGAGCGGCGCGATCCGCCGTGACGCCGAGGCCACCGTCAGATCGTCCGTTGCGGATCGTAGGTTGCCAGGAATTCGCCCAGCCGGCCGATGGCGTCGGTCAGGTCAGCTGCCCGAGGCAGGGTGACGATCCGGAAATGATCCGGCGTCGGAAAGCTGAAACCGGTGCCCTGAACCAGCAACACCTTCTGCTCACGCAGGAAGTCGAGTACGAACTGCTGGTCGTCCTTGATCGGGTATGCCTCCGGGTCGAGCCGCGGGAACACGTACAGGCTGCCTTGCGGCTCGACGCAACTCACTCCCGGGATCTTTCGTAGTGCGGTGACCGCGGCGTCGCGTTGCTCGTGCAGCCGGCCGCCGGGCAGCACCAGATCGGTGATGGACTGGCGGCCACCCAGCGCGGTCTGGATGGCGTGCTGGGCTGGGACGTTGGCGCACAGCCTCAGATTCGCCATCACCGACAGGCCTTCGAGGTAGTTCTCGGCCCCGCGCTTGGGCCCGTGCACCAGCAGCCAGCCCGACCGGAAGCCGGCCAGACGGTACGCCTTGGACAGACCGTTGTATGTCAGGGTGAAGACGTCCGGGGCGATGGCCGCCATCGAGTGGTGCACTGCATCGTCGTAGAGGATCTTGTCGTAGATCTCGTCGGAGAGCACCACGAGCTGATGCCTGCGCGCGATCTCGGCGATGCCCTCGAGCGTGCGCCTGGGGTAGACGGCTCCGGTGGGGTTATTGGGGTTGATGACGACGATCGCTTTGGTGCGATCGCTGACCTTGCTCGCGATGTCGTCCAGATCGGGCAGCCAGCCAGCCGACTCGTCGCAGCGGTAGTGCACCGCCGACCCTCCGGCCAGCGAGGTTGCCGCGGTCCACAGCGGGAAGTCGGGCGACGGGATCAGCACCTCGTCGCCGTCATTGAGCATGGCTTGCAACGACATCATGATGAGCTCACTGACACCGTTGCCGAGCCACACGTCGTCGACGTTGTCGAGTTCCGGCAGGCCGCGCTGCTGGTAGTGCTGAACTACGGCCGTCCGTGCGGACAGCAGGCCACGCGAGTCGGAGTACCCCTCGGCGGCGGGCAGGTTGCGCACGACGTCGAGCAGGATCTCGTCCGGGGCCGTCAACTCGAAGGTTGCCGGGTTGCCGATGTTCAGCTTGAGAATCCGGTGGCCGGCCTCCTCCAGCCGCTTGGCCTCCTCCATCACTGGCCCGCGGATGTCGTAGGAAACGCCGGACAGTTTCAGCGACTGGTCGAGATGCACCGGTCAAGGTTGTCACACTCGGCCGATCCCGTGCACCCCGCTTTCGGTCGCGGCCCGGGATGCGCATACCCGGGCTGGTAGACCTGTGGGATGGAATTCACCGAAGTCGTCCGGCGTCGACGCATGGTTCGCAACTACGACCCTGATCATGTTGTTTCACGTGAAACAGTGCAGGACTTGCTCGAGCTTGCGATCCGGGCGCCTTCCGCAGGCTTCAGCCAGGGGTGGCATTTCCTGGTGCTGGACGATCCGCAGGCCCGGGAGCGCTTCTGGACCGCCACCGCCGAAGACGAGGAACCGGACAGTTGGTTGCGCGGCATGCGGTCGGCTCCGGTGCTCATTCTCGCCCTGTCGGACAAGCAGGCCTACCTCGATCGGTACGCGGAACCGGACAAGGGCCAGTTCGATCGGGACGAGTCGTGGTGGCCGGTGCCGTACTGGGACATCGACACCGGCATGGCGAGCTTGCTGGTTCTGCTGGGCGCAACCGACCGTGGCCTGGCAAGCTGCTTCTTCGGGGCGCCGAAGACCCGCCACACCGCGATCAGGGAGGCGTTCGGCATTCCCGAGCACCTGCGCATCGTCGGCGTCATCAGCCTCGGGCACCCAGCCCCGGACCGCACATCGCCGTCGCTCAAGCGAGGCAGGCGCGGTCTCGACACCGTCGTGTCGTACCAGAGGATGAGCTGACGTCGCGTCCGCTCAGTCCGGTCGCCTGGTCGCAAGGTCCGGGGCGACGATCGCCACGATCCGCTCCAGGTCGTCGATCGACCCGAACTCGATCGTGATCTTGCCCTTGCGCCGGCCCAGGTCCACTCGCACCCGGGTATCCAGCACGTCCGAAAGGTTGCCGGCGAGCTCGCCCAACGCGGGTGCCGTGATCTTGGGTGCCGGCTTGCGCGGCTTGCGGCTCGCCCCCGACTGTCCCGCGAGCGCGACCAGTTCCTCGGTCGCCCGAACCGATAGCCCCTCGGCGACGATCCGGCCAGCCAGCTCGTCCTGCTCCTCATGACTGCCCAGCCCCAGCAGCGCCCGCGCATGGCCGGCGGACAGCACGCCCGCGGCGACGCGGCGCTGCACCGCCACCGGCAGGTTCATCAGTCGAATGGTGTTGCTGACCTGCGACCTGCTGCGACCGATTCTTGTCGCGAGCTGCTCGTGCGTGACGCCAAACTCTTCCAGCAGTTGCTGGTAAGCGGCAGCCTCTTCCAGCGGGTTCAGCTGCACCCGATGGATGTTCTCCAGCAACGCGTCACGCAGCATCGCCTCATCCGCGGTCTCCCGCACGATGGCCGGAATCTTCTCCAGCCCGGCAGCGATGGAGGCACGCAACCGCCGCTCACCCATGACCAACTCGAGCTCGTCACCCACAGCTCGCACGACGATCGGCTGTAACACGCCGAACTCGCGAATGGAGTGGGTGAGTTCGGCCAGCGCATCCTCGTCGAAGACGGAGCGTGGCTGCTTGGGATTGGTCTTGATCTGCTCCGGCCGCACCTCCCGCAGCGATGCCCCCGGCACCGGGGAGGGATCGAAGTAGAAATCTGTGGCCGAAGACGAGGCGATGGCGGCCACGGAGGGCACCCGATTGACGACCTTGACGCTGGCAGCTGAGCCGGCGGCTGCGGCAGGAGACCCCTTCCCCGCACCAGCCCCTTCGGCCCCTGATGCCTCGGTTGACATAAGCCGGGCGTTGTCCGATTGCTCCGACGGCGCCGTCGGGATGAGCGCGCCCAGCCCGCGACCGAGACCACCTCGCCGAGGAGTCTTGCTCATTCCGCACCAGCCCCTTCGCTCTGCCCAGCCCCCGCGCGACCCCGTTCGGCCAGTTCGCGCGCTGCCTGAAGATAGCTGACCGCGCCCCGCGAGCCCGCGTCATACGTCATCACCGTCTGGCCGTACCCAGGTGCCTCGGACACCCGGACGTTGCGGGGAATGACCGCACTCAGTACTCGATCACCGAAGTGCTGGCGAACGTCATCGGCCACCTGGTCGGCGAGGCGGGTACGGCTGTCGTACATGGTCAGCAGCACCGAGGAGACCTCGAGCGATGAGTTGAGCTGAGACTTGACCAGCTCCACCGTGTTCAGCAGCTGGGCCAGGCCTTCGAGGGCGTAGTACTCGCACTGGATCGGGATCAGGATCTCGCGCGCGCCCACCAGGGCGTTCAGCGTGAGCAAGCCGAGAGTCGGTGGGCAGTCCACCAACACGTAGTCCACCTCGTCCGTGAGGTCATCCAGTGCCCGCCGCAGGCGGTGTTCTCGCGCTACCTGAGAGGCCAATTCGATGTCCGCACCGGCAAGATCGATGGTCGCCGGCACGCACCGCAGTGACGGGGCGAGCTCCACCGGCACGGCAACCTCGCTCAGGCTGGAACTGCCCAACAGCACGTCATAGATCGAGGGCGTGCCGGCCGAGTGCTCGACGCCCAGCGCTGTGCTGGCATTGCCCTGCGGGTCGAGGTCTATGACGAGCACGCGCAGGCCGTGCTGGGCGAGCGCCATCGCGACGTTGACCGTCGTAGTGGTCTTGCCGACACCGCCTTTCTGGTTGGCAACGGTGAGCACGCGGCGGCGAGCCGGCCGCGGCCAGATCTCCTGCCGGACATTCAGCACCCGCACGGCTTGCAGCGCCTCGCGGGCGATCGGCGAATCGAAGCCCTCGGAGAAGCCGGCGCCAGTTGTTTCACGTGAAACCTCGCCCTCGGACGCCAGATCGGCTTGCAGGGCCGCGTAGACGTCCGCCTCCGTAGCTGTTTCACGTGAAACAGTGCTGATTTCCTCGTCCGGCATTCCGGAACCTCTCTGAGCTGCATTGCTGGTTGGGTCTGGCGGCGTGTGGCCACGATCTTGCCTGATGGTGCTGACGATCTTGGCGGCACCCCGAGTACATCCGAGAGGCGTGGTCAGCGGCGTGAGATCACCACTGCGCGCGCTGGTGGATCCACCAGATCAACGCCGCACTCCACGATCCTCTCGACCACAGCCTTGGCCTTGCGCAACGCCGCGGCCTGCGCAGCCACCTCGTCCGCTGCCGCCGAACCCTTCATTGCCATCAGCCTGCCACCCGGCGCCAATAACGGGAAACTCCATCGAACCAGCTTGTCCAGCGGTGCCACCGCCCGTGCGGTGACGACATCGGCGTGCCCTACGGTCTGCACAACCGCGGGCTCTTCAGCCCGACCCCGTACCACTCGCACCCGGTCCCGCAGGTCAAGGTCAGCGACGACCTCGGAGAGAAAGTCCGTACGCCGGCGCAACGACTCCACCAGATCGACCCGGAGGTCGGGTCGGACTATGGCCACCGCCAGCCCGGGCAGGCCCGCGCCGGTTCCGATGTCCACGATCCGGATGCCGGCAGGCAGCAGCTCAGCCAGTGCGACTGAATTGAGCACGTGACGATCCCACAACCGCGGGACCTCGCGCGGCCCGATCAGGCCACGCACTGTTCCCGCGCCGGCGAGCCAGCCGGCGTACCGGATCAGCGTGGGCGCCGCCTCGGTGAAGGCTTCGAAAACGACAGCAGGCGGAGCCGGGGCTTCCGGCTCCGCCTGCTGGTGGGATTCGGTCATCGACGCCAGGTCAGGCCGGCAGGATCACGACACGGCGCTGCGGCTCTTCACCCTCAGACTCGCTGGTGACACCCTCGGTCGCAGCGATGACATCGTGCACGACCTTGCGCTCGAAGGGGTTCATCGGCGACAACCGTGCCGGCTCCCCGGAGCTGAGGACGGCGGCGGCGGTCTCCTCGGCGAGCTTGGTGAGTTCGGTGCGCCGGGCCTGCCGGTGACCGGACACGTCGAGCATGAGCCGGCTGCGGACGCCGGTCTGCTGCTGCACGGCCAACCGCGTCAATTCCTGCAGCGCATCCAACGTGGCACCGTTCGGGCCGATCAGCGGCTGCAGGTCAGAGCCGACGATGGCGACCATCGCCCGGCCGTTCTCCACATCCAGATCGATGTCACCGTCGTAATCGACGATGTCCAGGAGCCGCTCCAGGTAGTCCGCGGCGATGTCACCCTCCTGCACCAGCAGGTCCGGGCCGTCGGTGTCGACGTCAGGGGAAGCAGTGTCGGTCATCGATTTCCTTTGTTTGTGCGGTCTCAACATCGCAGAGGCAGCCGGCCGGCCAGGGAACCACTCCGAAGGTCAGAGCTACCTGCGCTTCTTGCTGGGCGAGCGCTTCTGCGCCGGACGGTTCCCGCTGGGCCGCTGGGTGCGGTTCACCGGTCGCGGCGGCGGGCTGGCCACGGCCGCGGACTCGGGTTCCTCGTCGATCTCGGTCTTGGTCATCGACACGGGGGCCTGACGGTTGCCCTTGGTCGGCTTCTGTCCGACTTTCGGAGCCAGCGCCTTGGCCGCCTCGGGACTCGGTCCCGCCGCTACCTGGCCGGTCGGGGTGTGCGGGTGGAACTTGAAGATGTAGAACTGCTGGCCCATGGTCCACAGGTTGCTGGTGAACCAGTAGAGCAGCACGCCGAGCGGGAAGATGGCGCCGGAGAACAGCACCGAGATCGGGATACCGACCTGCATCAGCTTCTGGATCAGTGCCGCCTGACCCTCGGCAGGCGCGGTGGCATTGCGGATCACCGCACGCTGGGTGATGAAGGTGGCCGCAGCGCTGATCAGCACCAGGATCACGATCACGGTGCGGGTCGTATTCACATGGCCGCCCAGCTCCATGATCTTGTGCGACGACTCGCGCAGCGACGCTGCCAGGGGCGCGCCGAACAGCTTCGCGTGGGCAGCGTCGTGGGTCTGCTGTTCAGTGAAGCTGTAGAGCGTCAGGCCGCGGTCACCGGACTTCAGGTTCACCGAGTTCGACATGTGCTTGAGCACGTGGAACAGCGCAATGAACACCGGAATCTGCAGGAACATCGGCAGGCAGCCCGAGATGGGGTTGAAGCCCTCGGCCTGCTGCAGCGCCATCATCTCGCGATTGAGCGCGGCCCGGTCGCCCTTGTGCTTCTCCTGCAGCTTCTTGATCTTCGGCTGCATCTCCTGCATGCGGCGCTGGTAGTGCACCTGCTTGACGAAGAAGCGGAACATGATCAGTCGAGCGGTGACGACCAGCATGATGATCGACAGCGCCCAGGTGAGACCACTGGTCTTGCTCAGCCCCAGCAGCGTGAACAGCTGATACCAGCGCAGCAGCACCCATGAGACTGCGGTGTACAAGAAATCCAGCATCAGCCAGTCCGTCCTAGAAGTGTCTGCAGATCCGACGAGCCGGATCGGGGTTGAGTTCCACTGCCAGCCACCGGCTCATCCTTCACCGGCAGTACCGACCCGGCCGGCTCATCCTTCACCGGCACTGGATCCCAGCCGCCGGGGTGCAGCGGGTGGCAGCGCGCTATCCGCTTCGTGGCCAGCCAGGTGCCGCGGGCGAACCCGTACTCCGTGAGGGCATCCACGGCGTAGGCACTGCAGCTCGGCGTGTAACGACAGGTCGGCGGCCGCCGTGAACTCCAGCCCGCCTGGTAGAGCCGAATGAGGGTGATGCCCACGCGGGCCGCGCGCGAACGGGTCATAGTGATCGTTCGCGCAGACGTCGTAGCGCAGCCTCGAGGTCGTGACCGAGTTCGGTCGAGCCGGCCTGGGCAGCCTCCGGCAGTGCTCGCACCACGACGGTGGCGCCGGCCGGGAGCAACCCGAGCCGAGAGGCCAGCTGCGCTCGCAACCGGCGGGACACCCGGTGCCGAACCACGCTTCCGCCCACCTTCTTGCCCACGATCAGCCCAGCACGCGTGGGACGCGCGCCATCACCGGTGGCTGACGTCTGTTCCGACGGGTTACACAGATAGACCACCAGGCTGCCTCGGCGAGCCCGGTGGCCGGAACGATTGACCGTCGCGAAGTCTGCAGACGCACGCAAGCGGTGTGCCGCAGGCAGCACCGAGGTGTGCGGATCAGGCCGACAGTTCGCTGCGGCCCTTGCGACGGCGGGCCGACAGGATGGCACGGCCGGCGCGGGTACGCATCCGAAGCCGGAACCCGTGGGTCTTCGCCCGCCGGCGGTTGTTCGGTTGGAAGGTCCGCTTGCTCACGGTCTCGCTCCATCACAATCATGCCCGGCCGGGAGCCGAAGCTCCGTCCGGACGTCATGGTTACTCGGTCTGGTTGATCTTTTTGTCGCGCTGCAACCTGTCTCGCGACAGCGGGCCGCAGTCACGGACAGCACACGTGAACCTCAACGGTACGGATCGACCCCAGTCAAGGTCAAACCGGGTGGGGCCCCGAACGACCGCGGATCTCCTCGGCCGACCCAGCGCCTGAGGGGAAGCTCACCCATCTCGTTCTTCGGGACGGCAAAACAAGGGAACTTACCCACCGGCATCCCCGTTAATACGCTGCGACACGCCGAAGCAGCACTGCTCGCGGCGAACTTGGCCGCTTCCTCCCATTGTGGGTTTCCCCGGCCCGCTGTTAGGTTGTCCGCTCGAAGCACTTAACCGTTGCGGATTCGTCAGCAGCCGCACTGCTTCTCGGTCGGTCGATCGAGCGGCTTCGGCGTCCCTCCACATTCTGTGGACATGCCTGTGGATTACTGTCGGGTCCGGGCTGGTCCTGTGTGCGCCGACGTCCGCCCGGTCGGCACCCTGCGACAGTTCCAACGGTTTCGGGGGGTTTGATGTGATTGAGGGAGTGAACAGCACTTGGCGGACGAACTCGCGGATCTCGCGGACGTCTGGAATCGAGCGATCAGTCAGCTTGACGACTCGATCGTTCGCCCTCATCAACGAGCCTGGCTGAGCCTCACCCGCCCCATCGGTCTGCTCGAGGACACCGCCCTGCTCGCGGCTCCGAACTCCTACGCCAAGGATTACCTCGAAGACAACCTGCGACCGTTGATCACCGCCGCGCTCAGCCAGGCTCTGGGACGTGACATCAACGTCGCGGTCACGATCGCGCCGATGGAGCAGGCCGAGCGGGTGCCGGCGAGCACTCCTGAGCCTGAGTTCGCCCGGGAGCCGGAACGCTTCGGTGGCGAGCTCGGCGGCTACAACCACTTTCACGCAGATGGCGCCCCCGATCTCGGCGACAACGAAGAGATCGACGTGTACGACCGCTTCTCCGACCGGCTCGAAGACAGCTCGCCAGGTATCGGGATGTGGGACGTCGGGCCGTCCAACGTGGTGCCGCTGGACCGCGAAGCCAGGCTCAATCCCAAGTACACCTTCGACACGTTCGTGCCCGGCTCGTCGAACCGGTTTGCCCACGCGGCGGCGGTCGCGGTAGCCGAGGCGCCGGCCAAGGCGTACAACCCGCTTTTCATCTATGGCGATTCCGGTCTGGGCAAGACGCACTTGCTGCACGCGATCGGCAGCTACGGCCGGCGCCTGGAGCCGACGATGCGGGTCCGCTACGTCTCCAGCGAAGAGTTCACCAACGACTTCATCAATTCGGTCCGTGTCAACGACGTTCAGTCGTTCCAACGTCGCTACCGCGATGTCGACCTGCTCTTGATCGACGACATCCAGTTCCTGGAACGGGCCGAACAGACGCAGGAAGCGTTCTTCCACACCTTCAACACCTTGCAGTTGGCCAACAAGCAGATCGTGATCTCCTGCGATCGCAAGCCCGAGCAACTGTCCGGGCTGCAGAACCGGCTGGTGACCAGGTTCAAGTCGGGGCTGATCACCGACGTTCAGGCGCCCGATCTGGAACTACGCATCGCCATCCTGCGCAAGAAGGCGGCCAAGGACGGCATGACGCTGCAGCCAGGCGTGATGGAGTTCATCGCCCAGCGGATCCAGACCAACATCCGCGAACTCGAAGGCGCCCTGATCCGCGTGGTGGCGTACGGCAGCCTGAACAAGCAGGAGATAGACCTCAAGCTGGCGGAGATCGTGCTGCACGATCTCGTGTCGGAGTCCGATCGGCCCGACATCACCGCCAACACCATCATGGCCGTCACCTCCGAGTACTTCGGTGTCTCGCTGGAAGACCTCACCGGCAGCTCGCGCACCCGGGTGCTGGTCCAGGCGCGCCAGATCGCGATGTACCTGTGCCGGGAGCTGACTGAGCTGTCGCTGCCCAAGATCGGTCAGGAGTTCGGCGGCCGTGACCACACGACCGTGATGCACGCCGAGCGCAAGATCAAGACCCTGATGCAGGAACGGCGCAACGTGTTCAACCAGATCACCGAGCTCACGAGCCGGATCCGCAACCGTGCTCGCTCCTGAGCACCAGGTCTGGCCAGCACACCCCGTCACCGCCCTCGGAGCCGGCGCGCACCGAGGGCTTCGCCATGCCGCTGTGTGCTTGCACGCTGTGTGCTTCCACAATGTGCACAGCCCTGTGGACAGTCACGTGATGACGTGTGGACGACGATTTCCTGTCATCCGCCGTCCACCTTCCGCTCAGCGGCACGCACCTGCTGTCGACCGCTCGCGCACACGCCGCCGAGCCCCTGACCAGGCACAACGCCACTTGTCCACAGCATCCACAGGCCATATGACGGCGATGACTTTGAACTATGAAGGAATGACAAGAACGCACACTATGGAGCTGGGGATTGTGGGTGGCCGGCCGTGCGAGACTGCTGATCCGAGCCCATCCGGGGCCCACCCTGCTCGGACGCTGACAGAGCCCTGCAGCAAGATGTGTGACACGCGGACGAGTCCCGAGCGATGGAGGCAGTCATGAAGTTCCGTATCGAGCGTGATGCGCTCGCCGACGCGGTGGCCTGGTCGGCCCGCAGCCTTCCGGCGCGGCCCGCGGCACCGGTGCTGGCCGGGTTGCTGCTCGAGGTGAACGACGACCAGCTGGCCATCTCCGGCTTCGACTACGAGGTGTCCACCCGGGCCGAACTGGACGTCAACAGCGGATCAGCCGGCCGCGCGCTCGTATCCGGCCGGCTGCTGGCCGATATCGCCAAGGCACTCCCCGCGCATCCGGTCGAGTTCGTCGCAGATGGCTCCCGGGTGACGATCAGCTGTGGCAGCGCCCGCTTCACCCTGCCGACGATGCCTGACGAGGACTACCCCCGGCTGCCGGACCTGCCCAGCACTGCCGGCACCGTGTCCAGCTCGGTGTTCGCCCGCGCGGTCTCGCAGGTCGCCATCGCGGCCGGCCGGGACGACACGCTGCCGATGCTCACCGGCGTCCGGCTCGAGATCGAGGGCGATCGGCTCACGCTGGCAGCCACCGACCGCTACCGGCTGGCAGTGCGCGAGCTGACCTGGAACCCGGCCAACCCGACCACCGCCGACGCTCAGGTGCTGGTGCCCGCGCGCACCCTGAACGAGGCCGCCCGCAGCCTCACCGGCGAGGCCGAGCTGACCATCTCGCTGTCCAGCTCGGGCGTGGGCGAGGGGATCATCGGGTTCTCCGGAACCGGCCGGCGCACCACCACCCGGCTGCTCGATGCCCAGTTCCCGCCGTACCGCACGCTGCTGCCCAACGAGTTCGCCGTCACTGCCGAGGTCCCGGTTGCGGCGCTCACAGAGGCCGTCAAGCGGGTCGCGCTGGTTGCCGAGCGCGGCAATCCGGTGAAGTTGGCCTTCGCCGACGGCGTGCTGACGCTGACCGCGGGTGGCGACGACGAGGGGCGGGCGGAAGAGAACCTGGAAGCGCAGTTCGAGGGCGACGGCATCGTGACCGCCTTCAACCCCAACTTCCTGCTCGAGGGTCTGGGTGCCCTCGAGGAACCCGTTGCCCGGCTGCTGTTCACCACGCCGACGAAGCCGGCGGTACTGCGCCCGGCGGGCGGCAGCAGCGACTACACCTACCTGATCATGCCGGTGCGGCTGCCCGGCTGATCGGTCACCTGATGCTCACTCGTCGGCGCTGAGCGCCCGGGTCTACGGTTGAAGCGGTTACAGCCGGGCATCTGATCCCGGCACGGACATCTAGATCGCGACCTCGGAGGGTTGGCATGGAACTTGGGCTGATCGGGCTGGGCAAGATGGGCGGCAACATGGCCCAGCGGCTGCGCAACGCCGGGCATACCGTCATCGGTTACGACCAGTCGGACAAGGCCCCGCGTGACGTCGCCTCGCTGTCGGAGCTGGTCGACAAGCTCGCCGCGCCCCGGGTGGTCTGGGTGATGGTGCCGGCTGGCAAGCCGACCGACGACACGGTGCACGCGCTGGGCGACCTGCTCGCCGAGGGTGACACGATCATCGACGGCGGCAACTCCAAGTACTTCGACGATGCCCGTCACGCCGAGGAGCTCTCCCACAAGGGCATCCGCTTCATCGACGCCGGCGTCTCCGGCGGTGTCTGGGGCCTGCAGAACGGTTACGCCCTGATGGTCGGCGGTGCCGACGAGGACGTCGCCCGGGTACAGCCGATCTTCGATGCGTTGAAGCCCGAGGGTGATTCGGGCTTCGTGCACGCAGGCCGGAAGCCAGGTGCCGGACACTTCGCCAAGATGGTGCACAACGGCATCGAGTACGGCATCATGCAGGCCTACGCCGAGGGTTACGAACTGATGGCCGCCGAGCCGATCATCGAGAACGTCACCGAGACCTTCCGATCCTGGCAGCAGGGCACGGTCATCCGGTCCTGGCTGCTCGACTTGGCCGTCCTCGCTCTCGAGCAGGATCCCGGTCTGGAGCAGATCCGCGGCTATGCCGCCGATTCCGGTGAGGGCCGTTGGACGGTGGAGGCGGCAATCGACAACGCGGTTCCGCTGCCGGTGATCACCGCCGCGCTGTACGCCCGGTTCGCTTCCCGGCAGGACGACTCGCCGGCCATGAAGATGGTCGCGGCGCTGCGCAACCAGTTCGGTGGTCACGCGGTGGAGTCGGCAGGCAGTGTCGCCGCGTCCGACGCGATCGCCCCGTCCTCCTGAGCACCTTCCGCCGTTGTACGTCCAGCACCTGAGCGTTGCCGACTTTCGCAGCTGGCTCCGGGCCGATGTCGCCTTCGAGCCCGGGGTCAGCGTGCTCGTCGGGCCGAACGGCCAAGGCAAGACCAATCTGCTGGAAGCTGTCGGGTACCTGGCGACACTGTCCAGTCACCGGGTCGCGCTCGACGCCCCCTTGATCCGTGCCGGCGCCGAGCGGGCGGTGGTGCAGGCCGCGGTTGTGTCCGAGGGGCGGCAGTTGGTGCTCGAGATCGAGCTGCTGCCCGGCCGCGCCAACCGTGCCAAGCTGAACCGCTCGCCGGTGCCCAGGCCGCGAGAGCTGCTGGGTGGGCTGCGCACGGTGCTGTTCTCTCCGGAGGATCTTGCCGTGGTCCGCGGTGATCCCGCCGAACGCCGGCGTTTTCTCGACGACGTCCTGGTGCAGCGGACGCCGCGGCTCGCCGGCGTCCGCGCCGACTACGACCGGACACTGAAGCAGCGGGCGGCCCTTCTCAAGACCGCCGGGCTGGCCAAGCGGGCCGGACGCAGCGGAGACCTGTCGACATTGGACGTCTGGGATGGGCACCTCGCCGAGCACGGTGCACAGCTGCTGGCCGCCCGGCTGGAGCTGGTGCGGGCATTGCGTCCTTACGCCGTGGACGCCTACGCCAGCTTGGCGCCGGCCAGCGGTGCACTGGCGCTACGTTATGTCAGCTCCATCGAAAACTCCCTGGGTAATGACACCGATGTGATTCCCGAGATTTCGGTGATCCAGGCGGCGCTCCTGGCCGAGCTGGCACGGGTTCGCCCGCAGGAAGTGGAACGTGGCGTCACCCTGGTGGGCCCGCATCGTGATGATCTCGAGGTGCGGCTGAACGCTCTCCCCCTGCGGGGGTACGCCAGCCACGGCGAGGGATGGTCAGCGGCGCTGGCCTTGAGACTCGCGTGTTTCGACCTGCTGTCCAGCGAGGGCACCCAACCAGTGCTCATGCTGGATGATGTCTTCGCCGAGCTCGACGCCGCCCGCCGCGATCAGCTGGCCGACATTGCGGCCAAGGCCGAGCAGGTGCTCATCTCGGCCGCCGTGGTCTCCGATGTGCCCGAACTGCTCAGCGGCGCTCGCTACGACGTGATGGACGGGGAGGTTCGCCGTGTCCGATGACCAGCAGGCCAGTTCTCCACATGTTGTCCACCACCCTGGGGATACTCCCGCCCCGTCCGATGGCGGGTCGGACCACAATCAGCCGAAGTTATCCACAGAGCAGGCGGACAGTGGATCCACAGATCTGGCCAGCGAGGCGTTGCGCGCGGCCCGGCTGATCGCCGCCGGCCGCTCGGGCACCCAGCCGTCCCGGCGGTTGCGGCGCGCCGGACGCCGGGGCCGCTCCGGCGAGGCCGGCGGGTACAGCGGTGCCCGGCCAGACGGGCGTGATCCGATGTCGCTCGGCGCCATCGTGGAGCGGACCAGCAAGGACCTCGGCTGGAGTGCTCCGCTGGCCGAAGCGCGCGTGCTGGGCCAGTGGGCCAGCGTGGTCGGCCCGGAGATCGCGGCGCACTGCCAGCCGACCAGCCTCACCGATGGCGAGCTGCGGATCGTCGCCGAATCCACGGCCTGGGCTACCCAGCTGCGGCTCATGTCGCGGCAGATCCTCGGCCGGATCGGTCAGGAGCTGCCGCGTGGGACGGTCACCAAGCTGCACATCTCCGGCCCATCCGGCCCGTCCTGGAAGCACGGCCCGTGGTCCATGCGCGGCGGTCGCGGGGTGCGCGACACCTACGGCTGATGTGGCGCGCTGAGTACGCCGGGACGCAATTCGTCAAGCGGGCTCACGTATCCCGACTCACCGGCTAGAAGAAAATCGCTCTGCGGCACGTTCAGCGGCCGTGGCAGCCGCGATTATCTGCACCGACCCGGTAGGATGGAACGAGTTCGGCGTGGCTTCCCGGCTCAGGCTTCATCCGACGTAAGGATGAGGCTCCGCACAGGGTGGCCCGCCATTCCGCTGGCCAGCTGGCAGACGTTTGCTGGAATGATTCGAAGGAGCACCGCGTGCCTGGTAAGGCTGCGTCCGAATACGGCGCCGATTCCATCAAGGTCCTCGAGGGTCTTGAGGCCGTGCGCAAGCGTCCGGGCATGTACATCGGTTCCACCGGCCTTCGCGGGCTGCACCACCTGCTGCAGGAAGTCGTGGACAACTCGGTCGATGAGGCGCTGGCCGGCTACTGCGATCGCATCGTCGTGACGCTGCTCGCCAACGGCGGCGTGAGGGTCGTCGACAACGGCCGGGGCATGCCGGTGGGCATGAACAGCCAGCAGAAGAAGCCGGCCGTCGAGGTGATCCTCACCGTGCTGCACGCCGGTGGCAAGTTCGACAGCGACTCCTACGCCGTCTCCGGCGGCCTGCACGGCGTCGGCATCTCGGTGGTGAACGCGCTGTCGACCCGGCTCGAGGTGGAGATCAAGCGTGACGGCCACGTATGGCGCCAGCCCTACGTAAACCAGAAGCCGGCAGCGCCGCTGGACAAGGGTGAGGCGAGCAAGGAGACCGGCACGACCGTCACCTTCTGGCCGGACGCCGACATCTTCGAGACGACCGAGTTCGACTTCCAGACGATCCTGCGCCGACTGCAGGAAATGGCCTTTCTCAACAAGGGATTGACCATCATCGTGCAGGACGAGCGGGGCGGTGAGCACGAGTCCCGGGAAGTCACTTTTCACTACCCCGGCGGCATCGCCGACTTCGTCAAGCACCTGAACAACACCAAGTCACCGATCCACAAGTCGGTCATCTACTTCGAAGCCGAGGACAAGGACGCGAAGCTGTCCGCGGAGATCGCGCTGCAGTGGAACGAGTCCTACTCCGAATCGGTGTATACGTTCGCCAACACCATCAACACCCACGAGGGCGGCACCCACGAGGAGGGGTTCCGCTCGGCGCTGACCGGCGTGGTGAACAAGTGGGCGACCGAGAAGAAGATCTTCAAGCCGAACGAGGACAAGCTCACCGGCGATGACATCCGTGAGGGCCTGGCCGCGATCATCTCGGTGAAGCTGGGCGAACCCCAGTTCGAGGGCCAGACCAAGACCAAGCTCGGCAACTCCGAGGCTCGCTCGTTCGTGCAGAAGGTGTGCAACGAGTGGCTGGCGGACTGGTTCGAGCGCAATCCCAGCGAGGGCCGGCTCATCGTCACCAAGGCGACCCAGGCCGCCCGCGCCCGCAAGGCGGCGCAGCAGGCGCGCAAGCTGGCGCGCAAGAACGCATTGGACACGATGGGGCTGCCGGGCAAGCTGGCCGACTGCCGCTCGACCGACCCGAGCCGCTCCGAGCTCTACATCGTCGAGGGCGACTCGGCCGGGGGGTCGGCAAAGTCCGGCCGCGACTCGATGTACCAGGCGATCCTGCCGATCCGCGGCAAGATCATCAACGTGGAGAAGGCCCGGATCGACCGGGTGCTGAAGAACTCCGAGGTCCAGTCGCTGATCACGGCTCTGGGCACCGGCATCCACGACGACTTCGACCTGGCCAAGCTGCGGTATCACAAGATCGTGCTGATGGCCGACGCAGACGTCGACGGCCAGCACATCACCACGCTGCTGCTCACGCTGCTGTTCCGCTTCATGCGCCCGCTGATCGAGAACGGCCACGTCTACCTTGCGATGCCGCCGCTGTACAAGATCAAGTGGAGCAAGGGCGACCCGGACTACGTCTACTCCGACCGCGAGCGTGACGTGGTGATCGAGGCGGGCGAGGCAGGTGGCCGCAAGCGCATCGCCGGCGACTCGATCCAGCGGTACAAGGGCCTGGGCGAGATGAACGCCAAGGAGCTGTGGGAGACCACGATGGATCCGGCTACCCGGATGCTGCGGCTGGTCACGCTGGACGATGCGGCCACCGCGGACGAGCTGTTCTCGGTGCTGATGGGTGACGACGTCGAAGCCAGGCGCACCTTCATCGTGCAGAACGCCAAGGACGTCCGCTTCCTCGACATCTAACAGGACGTGAGCGGCGCCAGGCCACCCACCGAGCCGACCAGATTCCTATCCGTTTCCAGCATTCTCACCAGGAAAACCAGCGCCCCGCCTGCCAGTGTGACGCTATGAAAGGCAGACCGTGACCGAGATCCAGCCGCCACCGCCGCCGGGTGACCGCATCGAGCCGGTGGACATCCAGCTCGAGATGCAGCGCAGCTTCCTCGACTACGCGATGAGCGTGATCGTGGCCCGGGCGCTGCCGGACGTCCGCGACGGCTTGAAACCGGTACACCGCCGGGTGCTCTACGCAATGTACGACAGCGGCTTCCGGCCCGACCGCGGCTACGTCAAATGCTCGCGCGTGGTCGGCGACGTGATGGGCAACTACCACCCGCACGGCGACTCGGCGATCTACGACACCTTGGTACGGCTGGCGCAACCCTGGTCGATGCGCGCGCCGCTCATCGACGGGCAGGGCAACTTCGGCTCGCCGGGTAACGACCCGGCTGCCGCGATGCGGTACTGCGTCACCGGCGACACCCTCGTGCGAACCGAGGACGGCGAGCTGCCGATCGCCTCGTTCGTCCCGAAGGCCGAGCCCAACTCCACCATCGAGCTGGACCGGAAGGTGATCGGCCGCGACGGCGTGCCGGTGCGGGTGACTGCCTTCCACCATTCCGGTGAGCACCCCGTGGTCACGGTGCAGGCCGGTGAGCGGTCAGTCACCGTGACCACCAACCACCCGTTGCTGGCAATCGGGCGAGTGCACGGAGTGCCCAGACTGGTCTGGAAGCTGGCCGGCGAACTGACCACCAGCGACGTGCTCGTGGTTCGGGACGCGGAGGACTCGCGGGCCAGTTGGGAGACCGCGCTGCCGCTGCTCCCCGACGTGACCGCGGAGTATCAGGCCGACCCGGCCCGGCACTTGCCTGACGACGGCGGCGACCCCCGGCAGTTCTCACTGCACCGGGTGAGCGCGGTGGTCCCGGCCGGCATCGCGCCGGTCTACTCGCTGCGGGTGGACTCCCCCGATCACGCCTTCATCACCAACGGCTTCGTCTCTCACAACACCGAGGCCCGGCTGTCGCCGTTGGCGATGGAGATGCTGCGCGATATCGACGAGGAAACCGTCGACTTCAAGCCGAACTACGACGGCCGGTCGCAGGAACCGATCGTGCTGCCCTCGCGCATCCCGAACCTGCTCGTCAACGGTGGTGGCGGCATCGCGGTCGGTATGGCCACCAACCTGCCGCCGCACAACCTGCGCGAGGTTGCGGCCGGCGTCACCTGGGCGCTGGATCACCCGGACGCATCCCCGGACGAGCTGCTTGCCCAGCTGATGAAGGACATCCCGGGTCCGGACTTCCCGACCAAGGCGCTCATCGTCGGCCGCGACGGCATTGAGGACGCCTACCGGACCGGCCGAGGCTCGATCCGGATGCGCGCGGTGGTCACCGTCGAGGAGGACGCTCGCGGCCGCACCATCCTGGTGGTCACCGAACTGCCCTACCAGGTGAACCCCGACAACTTGGTCGAGACCATCGCCGGCCTGGCCCGGGACGGCAAGGTAGCCGGAATCGCCGACATCAACGACGAATCCTCGGACCGGATCGGCATGCGGATCGTGGTCACGCTCAAGCGTGACGCGGTGGCCAAGGTCGTGCTGAACAACCTGTACAAGCACACCCAGCTGCAAACCACGTTCGGCGTCACCATGCTGGCGATCGTGGACGGGGTGCCGCGCACCCTGCGGCTGGACCAGGTCGTCAGCTACTACGTCGAGCACCAGATCGAGGTCATCGTCCGGCGTACCCGGTACCGGCTGCGCAAGGCCGAGGAGCGGGCGCACATCCTGCGCGCCTACCTGAAGGCGCTGGATGCGCTGGACGCGGTCATCACGCTGATCCGTAACTCGCCCTCGGCCGAGCAGGCCCGCTCCGGGTTGATGGAGCTGCTCGAGATCGACGAGATCCAGGCCGTGGCCATCCTCGACCTGCAGCTGCGCCGGCTGGCGGCGCTGGAGCGGTTGCGCATCCAGGAGGAAGCCGCCGAGATCGAGGCGAAGATCGCCGACTTCCAGGACATCCTGGCCACCCCGGGGCGTCAGCGCACCATCGTGCGGGACGAGCTGACCGAGATCGTCACGCGCTACGGCGATGATCGGCGCACCCGGCTGGTCCCCTATGACGGCGACATGTCGATGGAGGACCTGATCGCGGCCGAGGACGTGGTGGTCACGATCACCCGCACCGGGTACGCGAAGCGGACCAAGACCGACCTCTACCGGCAGCAGCGCCGCGGCGGTCGGGGCGTGCAGGGCGCGGGGTTGAAGACCGACGACATCGTCGCGCACTTCTTCGTCTGCTCCACCCACGACTGGATCCTGTTCTTCACGAACAAGGGCCGGGTCTACCGGACGAAGGCCTACGACCTGCCGGAGGCCAATCGCAACGCGCGCGGGCAGCACGTGGCCAACCTGCTCGCCTTCCAGCCGGACGAGACCATCGCCGAGGTCATGACGATCAAGAACTACGACGTCGCGCCCTACCTGGTGCTGGCCACGAAGGCGGGCCTGGTGAAGAAGACCAAGCTGACCGACTTCGACTCCAACCGCTCCGGTGGCATCGTCGCGATCAACCTCCGGGAGGAGGACGAGCTGATCGACGCTGCGCTGATCTCGCCCGAGGACGACCTGCTGCTGGTCAGCAAGAAGGCGCAGTCGATCCGGTTCAAAGCCGACGACGACACGCTGCGGCCGATGGGCCGGGCGACGTCCGGTGTGATCGGCATGAGGTTCGCCTCCGACGATGAGTTGCTGGCCATGGAGGTGGTTCAGGAGGGCATGGAGATCCTGGTCGCCACCGATGGCGGCTACGCGAAGCGGACGAGTGTGGACGAGTACCCGGTCCAAGGTCGTGGCGGTAAGGGGGTGCTCACCGCGCGTATAGTCTCGACGAGAGGCGGATTGGTCGGAGCCATGTCGGTGCGGCCGGAGGACGAGATCTACGCGATCACGTCGGATGGCGTGGTGATCAGGACATCGGTCGCCGAGGTTCGGCGGGCTCAGCGCCAGACCATGGGCGTTCGGTTGATCAATCTCGACGAGGGCGTCAGCTTGATCTCGATCGCCCGCAACGCCGACGAACCCGAGGAGCAGGAGCCGCAATCGTGACTGAGGGCTATCAGCCACCGACCTCCCGCAAGAACACTCCGGAACAGGACACGGCCACGCTGCCACGGGTGAACGTGCCGCCTGCGGGCTCGACCGGTTCCTCGGGAGCCGCGAACGCCGCCGGTTCGGGCAGCAGTCCGGGCGGCGGCTGGTCGCAAGCCAGCCGCACCACGTCCGGAGCCGGCAACTTTCAGCCGTCCTACCGGGGCTCCGGTAAAGCGGATGCGACCGAGAACTCCGGTGGCGGCATCGGCTCCCGGCTGAGCGCGGCCGCGGCCACCGTAGCTGCCAGCGCCACGACGGCTGCGAGCAATGCCAAGAACTCGATCCGGCAGCCGTCCGGTGAGGCTGCGACAGCGTCCGGGCGCCCGTCCGGCCGTCAGGCCCGTAACGCCAGGCAGCCTCGGCGCGCCCGGCTCACGTTGAGCCACGTCAACGTGTACTCGGTGTTCAAGTTGTCCTGCGTGCTCGCGATAGCGCTGTTCTTCGTATGGCTCATCATGATCGGGGTGCTGTACGGCATCCTCGACGTGTCGGGGGTGTTCGACCGGATCAATCAGGCCGTGCATCAGATCTCCGGGGACGGCAAGACCAACAATGTGGTGTCGGGCTCGCTGGTCGGCGGGTTCGCGATCATCATCGGCGTGGTCTACATCGTGCTCTTCATCGCGCTGTCGACCATCGGTGCCATGGTGTACAACCTCTGCGCCGACCTGGTGGGCGGGGTCGAGGTCACCCTGGCCGAGCGGGAGTAGGCGGGAACCCGGTTTGGGTCCGCTGCCGGTGAACCGGTAAAGTTCTGGCTCGTGCGTTCGTCGCTGTGGCGGCGAGCGACGAGCATCACGGGCCTATAGCTCAGACGGTTAGAGCGCATCCCTGATAAGGATGAGGCCGGAGGTTCAAGTCCTCCTAGGCCCACAGTGTGCAAGCAGGATCCGCCGCGGCCGGCCAGGCCCGGCGGTTTTCGCTATCTGGAGGTTGTGATGCGCAAGCTGCTCGCGCTGGCCTTGGCCGCGTTCGGCGTCCAATACCTGCTCAAGCGCCGGCGGGGGCAGCACGCCGGCCAGGTGTGGCACGACGCCACCCGTACCTGAGTCGAGCTAGATCCTGGGCCGGCGGTCTGATCGGACCGGTGGCCCCGGCTAGACTCAGCTTGCTCGACCGGTATCAGCCGGCCCGGGGCCATAGCTCAATTGGCAGAGCACTGCCTTTGCAAGGCAGGGGTTAGGGGTTCGATTCCCCTTGGCTCCACCCAGTCTGATGGCTTGCGAACGCAAGCCCCGTCTCTGCCACTTCGGCATTGTCGCCCATGGCTACGAGTATCGCCCCGAGGTGCGACACGCTGCCGATCGGCGCCTTGAACGCACCCTGTCCGCGGCATGTCCGGTCGAGTTCGGCAGCGGTTCTCGCGGTAGGCCGCCGGCTGTCCGCGGCGGGGCATGGGTGGCGCGGATGCCCACGCAGCGGCTTGGTATCGACTTCCGTTATCGTGAACCGATACCAAGCTGGGATCGAGGAGAGGGCTCGATGACGGAGTTCACCCGCGGCGCGGTGCGGCTGCACATCCTTCACCACGCTGCCGAGGGCGAGATCCACGGCGCCTGGATGGCCGACGAGCTCGCCGAGCACGGTTACACGATCTCGCCGGGAACGCTCTACCCCCTGTTGCACCGCATGCAGGACGAGGGGCTGCTGACGTCGCGGCAGCACACCGAGGCGGGCCGGGTGCGGCGCGTCTACGCCATCACCGCCCACGGCCGGGACGAGCTGGAGGCGCAGCGGCGGGCACTGGCCGAGCTGGCCCGGGAGGTACTCGGCAACGACGCGTCGGTCGCCGACCCGCGAGCCGAGGGGACGCTGTGAGCGGCACGTCCGAGCAGGCGGCGTCCTCGCCGGCGTTGGCGCGGCGGCTCGGCCTGAGGGACGCGGTGGTCATCGGGTTGGGTTCGATGATCGGCGCCGGGGTGTTCGCCGCATTCGGTCCCGCAGCCAAGGCCGCGGGCGCAGGGCTGCTGGTCGCGCTGGCCTTGGCGGCGGTCATCGCCTACTGCAACGCCACCGCCTCGGCGCAGCTGGCAGCGCAGTACCCGACATCAGGTGGCACCTACATCTACGGCCGGGAGCGGCTCGGGCCCTGGTGGGGCTTCGCCGCGGGCTGGGGGTTCGTGATCGGCAAGACCGCCTCGTGCGCGGCGATGGCACTGACGTTCGCCTCCTACGCCGTGCCGGGGCCCTGGTGGGCGCAGCGCCTGGTCGCGGTCGCCGGCGTGCTCGCCCTGGCCGCGTTGAACTACCGGGGCGTCACCAAGACCGCCGCGCTAACCCGCGTGCTCGTCAGCGTGACGCTGCTGGCCTTGACGGTGCTCGTGGTCGGCATCCTGGCCTTCGGGCATCCGCACGCGGCGAACCTGGGCGGCTGGTCGTCGCTGGGCAGCGGCGGCGCGTACGGGGTGCTGCAGGCCGCCGGGCTGCTGTTCTTCGCCTTCGCCGGTTACGCGCGCATCGCGACCATGGGCGAGGAGTTCCGCGACCCGGTCCGGACCATCCCGCGAGCCATCCCGGTGGCGCTGGGGATCACCATCGTCGTGTACTTCATCGTCGGCGTCACCGCCCTGCTGGCCGCCGGACCGCACGGGCTGGCCACCGCAACGGCACCGTTGGCCGCGGCCGCGCATGCGGCCGGTGTTGGCAGCCTCGCCCCGGTGGTGCGGATCGGTGGGGCGGTTGCCAGCCTCGGCGCGCTGCTGGCCCTGATCGCGGGCATCGGACGGACCAGCCTGGCGATGGCCCGCCACCGCGACCTGCCCGGCTGGCTGTCCGCCGTCCACCCCCGCTACCGGGTACCGCACCACGCCGAAGCCGCGCTCGCCGTCGTGGTCAGCGTGCTCGTACTCACTGTCGACCTGCGCGGCGTCATCGGCTTCTCCTCATTCGGCGTGCTCATCTACTACGCCATCGCCAACGCCGCAGCCTCTGCGCAGCCACGCGCGCAGCGCCCCTGGCCGCGCGCGCTAAACCTCCTCGGCGCAGCCGGCTGCCTGGTTCTCGTCGCGACCCTGCCGTGGCAAGCCGTCGTCGCCGGGCTTGCGATGTTCGCCATCGGTTTCGCCGGCCGGGTCGCAGTCCTTCGAGGCCGACGCACCGCCGAAGCCGCAACGACAGCAACCACCAGCGCAGGCCAGTAGCCGGAGACCCGGACCGATTACCGAAGACTTCCGATGCGAGCGGTCGCCGGCCATTCCGCGCGCTGTCGGCGGCATGCCCGGTCAACTCGACGGCGCCTCGCTTCGTGTGGGATGCCGCCGCAGCGTCGACCGGCGCGGCGGCTCGTTGCTCTCTGCGTTGGTGAATCGGTGCGCTGCGGGCACAAACAACATGCCCCGCGCCCGTCGGCGTGGGGTGGTGACACGAAAAGTGTGTAACTGGGTGTGTCCCTATTGACGCCGCTTGGGCCGCTGAGCGGGTCAGTCGCTCGACGCTCCCCGGCCACACCGCCGGGCCTGGAAATCAACCCCAGCGGTAACAGGTGGCGTCCCCGCCGGGCCAGGAGAACGGGCTGACAACGCGATTGGGCAGCGCCAAAGGTGTCGAGTCCGGCACGATTGCGCGATGAACACTTCAGCGGCCGCTGTCGGACCGGCCCAGCGGTGGCGTTGAACAGCCCGGCATCCCCGCGGCCATCCCGTCGCCGGTCCGCGCAGCCGTTCGGGACACTCGGGGCCCGCACCATTGCGACGTGGGTCGGCTTGTGGTTCGTGCTCGCATGCCTTCTGTCGGCTCTGCTGTACGTCGGGATGTCCTCCGGCGACCGGTCCCTGGGTCAACGGTTGCAGGCTCACGGAGTAGCGGTCACCGGAACATTCATCCGTAACAGCCCCAACGGCCACGGCGAAATCGAATACTCCTACATCGCCGCCGACGGGCACCGCTACGTAGCGACCAGCCCAGCCGAGGACCCCACGACACCGGCCGCCCGAACTGCCGGGGGCCCGGTCCGGGTGGTCTATGACTCCCGCAACCCGGGCATCTCCTGTAACTGCGACCCACGTCAGCTGCTCAAGGGCACCGGTTGGCTCAGCAACAGCGTCCTCGGAGCGATCTTCGCCTTGTTTCCGACTGCCCTCCTCGCAGCCAGGAGCCGAATAGGGACACACCCAGTAAGGGCTGATCCGGGCGCTAGGGCTGGCCGTCGGTTGCGCTGCGGCGTTCGAGCAGGATGACGTCGCGCCAGATGCCGTGGTGCTGGCCGAGACGTTCGCGGCGTCCGACTTCGCGGAACCCGGCTGCGCGGTGCAGCGCGGCGCTAGCGGTGTTCTCTGGGAAGACGCCGCACTGGATGGTCCAGATGCCGGCGGCCTCGGTGGACCTGATGAGAGCGTCGAGCAGGGCGCGTCCGACGCGGCGGCCGCGCGCGGTGGGGTGGACGTACACGGGGTGCTCGACCACGCCGGCGTAGACACAGCGTTCGGAGACGGGGACGGCGGCGACCCAGCCGAGCACCGTGTCGCGCTCATCGACGGCGACGAACCGATGCGCGGCCAGGTGTGTCCTGTCGAAGTCGCTCCAGGCGGGGGCGGCGGTCTCGAAGGTGGCGTTGCCTTCGTCGATGCCGGCCTGGTAGATCGCGAGCACGGCGTCGGCGTGTTCATCGCGCATGGCTTCGATGTGGCCGGCCGCGAATCGGTTGGTCAACGGTGTGGTCAGCGTCGGGTGGCCGGGCGCAGCTCGGCGATCAGGGTC
>DATAKO010000057.1:0-9040 GCA_036261575.1 Jatrophihabitans sp. | reverse complement strand
AACCCTGGTCGAACACGAGGTGATCGCCGCCGGCGCGCCGGCCGAGGTCGCAGCGCACGTGGCTACCTACCCGGCGCACGGGGTCGACGAGGTCGTGCTCAATCTCGGCGGCGTCTACCTCGCCGAAGGTCCCGGCGCCGCGGCGCGCGACCTGAAGACCATTCTCGAAGCCGCCGGAGCCCTGCGATGAGCTCGGCGACTCTGGACCCCGTCATCGGTGACGGCACCGCGCCGGCGCTGCACGCCAGGCGCCTGCTCTACGTCATCACCGGTGGCATTCAGGCCATGTTCGCTCCGATGTGGCTGCAGATGCTGCGCACCAGCTATCCCGAGCTGGAGGTGACCTACGCCTACACCAGGTCCGCGCTGCGGTTCACCACGACGACCGCCATGGCGGTGGCCAGCGGCCAGGCCCGATCCCTGCTGGATGCGTGGGAGGACCAGCCCGCCGAAGCCACCCACGTCGCCTTGGCCGCCTGGCCCGACGCGATCCTGGTGCATCCAGCCACCATGAGCTACGTGGCGCGCCTGGCCCAAGGGCAAGGGGACTCCCCGGTGATGCTGGCGCTGGCGTGCACCTCGGCGCCCATCGTGCTCTGCCCTGGGCTGCCGCCCGGTGGCGCCGCCAACCGCGCGTACCAGCGCAACATCGCCGAGCTCGCCCACTGGCCCAACCTGACGGTGATGCCGCCGACCAGGGGCGTCAGCCTGACCACGGGTGATGCTGGCGTCGGAACCGCGGCGTACCTGCCCGCCGCGCTGGGCGCCCTCGAAGAGCTGCGCGCCTGGCGGAGCAGCACATGAGCGACGGCCACAAGTCGGTCTTCGGAACCGGATACCAGCAGACCACCGTGACCGCAGAGCCGGAAGGCGGCTTCCGATTCAGCCGGGCGCCCGGCATCAACAACACCGAGGGCTTCCGGACCCCGCCGGATGGCCTGCCGCAGCGGTTGCAGCGGTTGCACACGGACCCGGTCAGGTTCATCGCGCCGGTCGACAGCAGCCGCGAGCTCACCGTCTGGCACACGGCGGGCGACGTCTCCTTCGCGACCCTGGTCCGCGCTGAGCCGCAGTCGGAATTCGTCCGGGCCGGCATCCAACAGCTGGCCGCCGCGCTGCGAGCCTTTCACCAGGCGCCGCAGCTGACCAGCCTGGACGCCACCGTCGAACCGCCGTCCCTGCACCGATTCAGCGGCTGGCTGCGGACCGGCGATGGCACCAGGGCGAGCCGGCCCTGGCGGGTGCAGTTGCGGTCCGAGCTCGGCCGCCGCCGGTGGGACCAGTTGCAGGCCGCTACCCGGGCGCTGGCACCGGCAGCCAGATCCCAGTACCCCGTGCATGGCTGGATGTCGCTCGGCAGCGTCGTCGCCGGTGTCGGACCGTCATCAACGGGCCGGCAACTCGACGTGCTCACCGGTACGGATCTGGGCTGGGCGCCACCGGAGCTCGACATAGCGTGGGTGCTGGGCGAGCTGGCCGAGTTCGCTCATCGCGCGGTGCACTTCGGTTACGACCCGACCCCGTTCGAGCACCTGGAGAGCCTGTTCTCGGTGGCCTACGGCGATGGTGTCGACGCCGGCCTGGTCAGCGCCGGCAAGGCGGTTCGGGTGGCGATCCACTCCTGCGACTTCGCCAACTTCGTCGGCTGGCACGAGGATCTCGATGTCTACCCCGCGATCATCGCCGCGCTTCTCGACCACGCGGGCGGCCTGCCATCCGGCACGATCCCCTAGCTCGACCACGAGCGTCGCAGCGAGTGCGATGACACCACGCCAGAACCCACCCGTGAACCGACAGGACGTGCTGATGCCTCGCCCACCCGCCCTTGACCAGGACAAGAAGACCGAACTCATTCTGGACGTGCTCGCCGGCCGCTGCAATCTGTCCCAGGCAGCCATGCGTGCCGGGGTCTCTGCGCAAGCGGTCGCCAACTGGCGCCGCCAGTTCATCGAAGGCGGCAGCCGCGCCATGCAGTCGCAGTGCGCGCTGCGAGCGACTCGGGAACAGAACAACCTCCGGCTCCGGCAGCTGTTTCACGAGGTGCAGCAACTGAAAATCGCGCTGGCGGAAGCGCACCTGGCCATGCATGGCCCGCACGGCCTGGGCAGGCTCGATCATGGTGGCAGGTCCGCGGTCGGTCAGCGACGGTGAGTCGGGCGGCGAGGACCGGTCAGTCTCCGGGGCCGGGATCGCGCGTCGGCGCGGGCAGCAAACCGGCCGCCACCGCCTTGTTCACCGCGTCGAGGCGCGAGACCGCGTCCAGCTTGACGAACGCGTTGTGCAGGTGTCGCTTCACCGTCGCCTCGGTGAGTCGAAGGCGATTGCCGATCTGGGCATTCGACAGAGCGCCGGCCACCAGGTGGAGGATTTCCAGCTCGCGCGGGGTCAGGCTCACGGTGACGGCGGGCTCGGGCGCGGCGAAGAGCGCCTTGGCGGTCACCGAGAGCACAACGTGGTCCTGGTCGCGGGTGATCTGGCGCAGTGCCGCGAGCAGCTCGGCGTCGGATGAGGACTTCAGCAGGTACCCGCGCACGCCGAGGGCGAGCAGCGCCCGGATCGTCGACGGGCTGTCGTACATGCTGAGCATGAGGATCTGCACGCTGGGGTAACGGGATCTGATCACCTGCACGGTGTCGGTGACCCCGGGGCCGGGCATGTCGACGTCCAGCAGCAACACGTCCGGCCGGCTCGCCCTGACCAGCTCGATCGCGCCTCGGCCGTCACCGGCGGTGCCGACGATCTCGATGTCGCCGTGCGCATCCAGCAGCTGGCTCAGTGCCCGGCGAAACAGCGTGTGATCGTCGGCCAGGGCCACCCGGATGGCGGGCGGCGTCATTGCGCCAGCGGCACGGTCATGACGACGGCGGTTCCGCCGCCGCTGCGGTGAACCCAGTCGGCCTGGCCACCGAGCAGCGCGGCTCGCTCGCGCAACGACTTCATGCCGTTGCCCGCTCGGACCTCATCGCGCATGCCGATCCCGTCGTCGATCACGCTGATGGTCAAGCCGCTCGCGGTCTCTTTCACGTCGAGCTGAATCAGCTCCGCCCGAGCGTGCCGCTGCGCGTTGCGCAGCGCCTCGCGCACCATCAGGAACACCTCTCGGCGTACCGGAGCGCTCAACCGGTGCTCGTCGATGGCCAGGTTCACCGCTACCTCGGCACGGCTCCGGCTCGTCTGCAGGTAGCGCGCGATGGCTTGCGACAGCGTCTCGATGTCCTCGTCCTGGCGCAGGCCGGCGATCAGGTCATGTACGCCGCGCATGGTCTCGACCACTGTCGCCAGCGCCGTTTCGGCTGCCGCATCGGCTTCGGCCGAGGTGCCGGTCGGCCGGGCCAACAGCAGGCGTACGAGCTCGAGTTGGCGCTGTGCCACCGCCAGGCCGTGCCCGGTCTGATCATGCAACTCGCGCGAGATCCGCCGCCGTTCCGAGGCGTGCGAATCGGTGACCTCCTCGAGCAGGGCGCCGACGTGTTCGTCCGCCGCAACCCGCAAGGTGTCCATGAAGATCGCCATGCAGGCCGCCGAGACCTGGTGCAGGGCTCGGAAGCCTGCCGCATCGGTGGGCAGCAGATCGCGTGCGGTGTCCAAGATCGTGTCGTGCAGGATTTCGGCAGCGATCATGGAATCGTTCGGTGAAATCCGTTGCTGCGCGCGATCCCGGGAGATCTCACCGACCAGCGGATTGCGTGCGTGCGAACCTTCGACAACCGCGCGCATGAGAAGGTCCCAGATCACCGTCGCGTGCTGGATGAACTGTTCTCGGGCCACGTCATGCGACGAGATGGAGGGCGGCAGCGCTTCCCAACGCTGGCCCAAGCGGGCGAGCAGACGGCTCTTTCCCTGCTCCTGCAGGTCGATCAGGACGCTCGTCGATGTGCCGACGATCTTCACTCGAGCAACCCCACCCCATGAAGCCGAGTGATCAATCCGGCACGGCGAACGGCGCCGCCCACGGAAATTGCACTCGGCGGCCGTCACCGATGCAGACAAAAGCCCGTATCTGGTACTAACTGTGAATAGTAATCATGAATGTGAGTGCAGACAAAGACCGCTTTTGTTACTGGCCGGTAGACAGCACGCTGATGGCAATGACGGCGAGGTGAACCCCGTACTGCCCGCGCATGAACGCCAGGTAGGGCCGTCGGGATGCGTGCCCGCCCCCGCGCCGGGCGGCCCGCCACACGCCGGCTGCGGCCACCAGCAGGACCAGACCGGCGACCTCGAGCTCGCCGGAGCCGATGGCCAGAGCCCCGCCGAGGAGGGTGACGCCGAGCAGCAGGGCGCAGCCGGCTCCGAAGCGAGCGGCAGCGGGCCGCCCGTAGACGACGGCGAAGGTTCGCCGCCCGGCCAGCTGATCGCCTCGTACGTCGGTCAAGTCCTTGACGATCCCGCCGACCACGGCCATCCAGAGCGACATGACCAGCCCCAGCAGGCTGACCTGTGCATCCAGGCGCATCCCGCTGCCGACGCAGGCAGCCAGGTAGGTCAGGCTGCCGCCGACGAGGATGCTGGCCGGAGGAATCCACGGTGTGCGCAGCGCCCGGTGCGAACCGGCGGAGTACAGCGTGCCGGCGGCGAGCAGGCCCAGTACCACCAAGCACTGCACGATGCTGACCAGCAGGCTCAGTAGCACCGCGGCCAGCACCAGAACAGCCAGGAAGCGGCGGGCAAATCCGATGGCCAAGGCGCCCCGGGCCAGCGGCCTGCCCTTACCGTTGCGCCGATCGGCAGCGACGTCGCACACGCCGTTGAACAGGTACACCGCAGTGTTTGCCAGTACGAAGGAGATTCCGGCGCACAGCGCGCGGGGTGACGCAAGCCCGGCGACACCCTGGAGCAGCAGCAGGGCGGCCAGGTAGCGCAGGCTGACCATCGCCTGCACGATCGGGCGTGCCTCCATCAGGCACAGCCAGGTCCCGCGCGCCAGACCATGATGGGGGATCACCCGATCGCGAACGGCGTTGTCCGGCAGGGTCATGGAAGCCTCAATTGCGGAACGGGTCAGGGTCATGCCACCCACGGTGACTACCGGATCAACTGTGGGGAAGCCACTTGATGCGTTGGTTGTAGTCGCCTCTACACCCATCGGCATTCCCCCATGCGGACCAACGATGCGACCCCTTGCTGCCCGATCGTGGCGCCGGTTGAGTACCCGACGTACCGGACCGCGAAGACCAGGGGAGACGCTGATCGTGACTGTGAAGTTCCGGATCCTAGGCGGCCTCGAGCTCTTGATCGACAATTGCGATCACTCACCAACTGCCCCCAAGGTCCGTCAGGTCCTGGCCTTGCTGGTGGCGCGGCTCGGGCGCGACGTGCTTGCCTCGGACATCGTTGCCGAGCTGTGGGACGACGCGCCACCGGCGAGTGCCACCACCACCATGCAGACCTACATCTATCAGTTGCGCCGGATCTTCGAGGAGAACCGGGTCTCAGGTCGGGCCGGCCAGCCGTTGCTCAGACGTGGCGCGGCCTACCGGCTGGACGTCGATCCCGCGGATGTGGATTCCGCGCTGTTCCGGGCGCAGGTCGAGCAGGCTCGCACCATGGCGGCCGTGGCGGACTATGACGGCGCGAGCCGGCTGCTGACGAGCGCCCTGTCCATCTGGACGGGGGAGCCGTTCGCCGGCGTCGATCGCGGCCAACTGCTGCAGGCACACGCTGTCGGGTTGGATGAGTTGCGCAACCGAGCCATCGAGATGCGGATCGAGGCCGACATGCAGCTCGGCCGCCACCATGAGCTGATTCCGGATCTGCGGACGTTGTGCAGCGAGCAGCCGCTCAACGAGTGGTTGCACGGCAAGCTCATCCAGGCCCTCGGCATGTCCGGCCGTCGAAGCGATGCGCTGGCTGCCTATCACCGCATGCGTCGAATGCTCGACGCCGAGCTCGGGCTGCGGCCGTCCGCCGAGTCCCGCCGACTGCAGGAGCAGCTGCTCAATGCCTGACTCATTGCTCGCAACCCATCAGCTGACCCGCTCTTTCGGTGCGCACCGTGCGGTGGATGCCCTCTCGCTGCAGGTGAACGCAGGCGAGATCGTCGGATTCATCGGCGGAAACGGCGCGGGCAAGACCACAACAATGCGAATGATCATGGGAGTGCTCAGCCCGTCCGGCGGTGATATCACCTGGCGCGGTGCGCCGGCCACCGAGCAGGTCCGGCGCAGGTTCGGCTACATGCCCGAGGAGCGCGGCCTCTACCCGAAGCAGCCGGTGCTGTCTCAGCTGATCTACTTCGGTCGGCTGCAGGGGCTGGACGGCAGGCAGGCGAGAACGGCTGCCGGGCAGCTACTGGAGCGGTTCGGGCTGACGTGCCGGGCCGGCGACAAGGTCGAGTCACTGTCGCTCGGCAATCAGCAGCGGGTGCAGATTGCCGCCGCGGTCATCGCGAAGCCCGAGCTGCTGATCCTGGATGAGCCGTTTTCAGGCCTTGATCCGGCTGCGATCGACAGCATGACGAGCCTGCTGCGCGAGCATGCCGCCCGCGGCGTCGGGGTGCTGTTCTCCTCGCACCAGCTGGAGCTGGTCCAGTCGGTATGCGATCGCCTGATCGTGCTGGCCAGGGGCCGCATCGTGGCTGATGGCACGCCGGCCGAGCTGCAGCGGCGCGGCCGGACTCGCTACAAGCTTTCGGTCGGCGCCCCGCTGGACTGGCTCGACAGCAGCTCGCGGGTGCAGGTCTGTGCCCTGGAGGGCCACAGCGCGATTCTCACCCTCAGCGATGCCCGCGACGCCGACGCGCTGCTGCGGGAGGCGCTGCGTCACGGTCCGGTCTATGAACTGAGCGAGGTTGTCCCCAGCCTTGCCGAGATCTACCGAGAGGTTGCGGCATGACCGTCGAGACGACCGCTGACCCACCCGTCCAGCCGGCCGCGGAGCCGGAGGCCACGGGCATAGGCAGACGATCCGGGGTGATCCGTCTGGTCGCCGCGCACGAGATCCAGGTCAAGCTGCGTGATCGGAATTTCCTGATCTCGACGGGTGTCTTGGTGCTCCTGCTGGTGGCCAGCTTCGGCGTGCAGTTCTACCTCACCAAGCGCTCGAGCACGACCACGATCGCCATCTCGTCCAGTGCGGGCCAGTCCGCGGTGAGGCAAGCCCGCGCCGAAGCACACGCGGCGGGTATCAGCATCGACCTCAAGCCGGCGCAGTACGCGACGGACAGCGATGCCGTGCATGCGGTGCGGCAGAAGAAGGCTGCCGCGGCTCTCGTCAGGCGCAACGATGCCTGGACCCTGGTCGGTCTGTCGAGCAAGAACGACACCATCACGACCTGGCTGGTACCGAGCCTGCAGCGGCAGTCCGTTGCCGACAACGCCGCCGCGGCCGGCGTCGACCTCGGCCGGCTCTCCCGGAACACAACTCCCTCCTACACCTTGCTCGATCCGAATGCCGGCCGCAACGAGGCGGCCAGCCGCATCTCGGCGACCGTGTTCGGCCTGCTGTTCTACCTGGCGGTTCTCGTCTTCGGTGCGGCGATTGCCCAGAGCGTCGTGGAAGAGAAGCAGAATCGGGTGGTGGAGATCCTTGCCTCGGCTATTCCGGTTCGCCATTTGCTGATCGGCAAGATCCTCGGCAGTACCGTGCTTGCCATGGCCCAGCTCGTGTTGGTGGTCGCGCTCGGTCTGCTGGGCCTGTCGATCACGGGCCATGCGGGCCAGCTGGCCCTGGTCAGCGGGGCGGGATGGTTCGTGATCTTCTTCCTGATCGGCTTTGCGGCGCTGGCCTGCATGTGGGCGGTGGTCGGATCGCTCGCGACCAGGTCGGAAGATATCCAATCCACCTCACCGCCGATGACGGTTCTCGTGCTGAGTGTCTTCCTCATCGGCATCCTCGCCACCGGCACGACGCTCAAGGTCGCGTCCTACATCCCGCTCTTGTCCACCATCGCGATGCCCACCCGGCTGGTCAGCGGTGACGCCAGCTGGCCGCAGGCGCTGATCTCCGCATTGATTGCTGTGCTGGCCGCGGCCGGGATCGTTCGTCTCGCCGAGCGGATGTACCGCAACTCCCTCATGCAGACGCATCGGCGAATGCACATTCGGGACGCGCTTCGGCACCAGGAAGCATGACCTTGTCGAACTAGAGGCATCTAGTTGCCAAATCGGAAACAATCCGCTAATTTAGCCGTATGGACAGCAACGAGGCACAGGCATCACTGCAGGCGGCTCGGGAAGCACACCAGATCTCGGCACCGCTCAAAGCACCCATCGGCATCAGTGTGGCGGCAGCGGTTGCAGCCGGTGCCGGCGTGGCCCTCGGAGGCGCATCGCCAGCCTCGGGCGGCATCAAGCTGGTTCTTGTTGTGGTCGCGGCTGTGCTGCTGGCGGTGGCTTACCTGCTTCCGGCTCTGCACCGTTCCCGGCGTGGGCTGCACGGCTTTCGGGGCCAGGTGCGCGCCGACAACACGGTGCTGCTGATCTGCCTGTTAGCGGTCCTGATCAGCGGCCTGCGGGCGAATGCCGATCTGAGCAAGGCATACGACATTCTCGGTGTTCTGGTGGCGGTGGCCTACTTCGCGCTGCTGCGCGGCTGGCTCCGGTCCCGGTCGTGAACGGCTTGATCGACACGCTGGTGGCACCGGTCCGGCTGCGCATCTGTGCCTTCCTGTCCGGATGCGAGGAGGCGGATTTCGGCGCCGTCCAGCAGTACTGCGAGCTCACCAAGTCCAACCTGTCGAAGCAATTGACGGTGCTGAGCGAGCGGGGCCTGGTGGAGATTCGCAAGGTCCAGGCGGGGCGTTACGTCAAGACCCGGCTGCGCCTGACGGATGCCGGAGAGCAGGCATTGTCAGGGCATCTGGCAGCGTTGCAGGCGATCGCGCAGGGGGCTGCCGGTGTGCACCGAACGTGAGTCAGGCGCGCCAGGCACGCAGTCGCGATGCTGATCGTCACGGTGATCGGGGTGGCGGGCGCCTCGCCCGTGGCGTCCGCGCCGTACTCCTCAGCCGTGGTGTACGCCAGGTAGCCGTCGACGAGCTTCTCGTCCATTGCATTCTCCAATCGGAGGGTGGATAACCGGAAAGCAAGAGTCAGACTGG
>DATAKO010000042.1:0-12004 GCA_036261575.1 Jatrophihabitans sp. | reverse complement strand
CAGGCGGCCGGCGAGCGCGCCATCCCGCACCAGCGCGAGCACAGTGCGCCGCAGCCCGGCCGCATCGAGTGGTTGCTCACGATCACCCGGATGGAATCGCGCAAAACCCTGCTGGCTCGTCCCGTCGGACAGTCGGACCTGCACCCGAGCGGGCCGGCTTGCCGGGTACTGGTCGTCCAGCGCGGGATCATGCAGCACCTCTGTGCGGCGAGCCAGGGCCGCCACACGCGGGTCAGCGGTATCGACGGCCTGCCCGGTGACAGCGCACCCGACTGCCCACGGGATGCTGAATCGGCGCGCGAGCAAGGAACGTGGTTCGCGCTGGCTCAGTTCGGCGGCAGCAGCGTAGGTGCTCACCTCGATCTCCATCACCTCCAAGTGCGGAGCAATGGGCAGCCGTACCGCCGCAGTCCACGAGGTGAGCGCGTGCGCGCACATGCCGATGGGCTTGAGATAGGCATCTCTGATCAACGGCCGCCTGTCCAACACGAGGCCGGTGGCGCTCGGCGGATCGTCGTGGGCGACCCGGGCCAGGTGCTGCAACGCGTTCCGGGGGATGCCTCCACCGCCCACCACGTGCCAGGCCGCTCGCATGCCTGATGCGGTGCCCAGACCGGCGAGCAGGAAGTGCGCTGAGCTGCCCCCGGTCGCGGTATCGGCTGGGCCGGCGAGTGCGACTGCTAGAGCCGTCGCCACTGCCGCCTCGACCGTCTCGGGCGGCTGGCCCAGTGCGGCAGCGGTGGCCGCCGCGGCCGCTCCGGCGCCCCAGCCGCCGTGCGGATGAATGCCGGAGCGTAGTGGGCCGAGCGCCAGCCCCAGCCGAGCCCCGATCTCCCAACCGACCCGGCACGCCCGGCGGAGATCGGCGACCGTGCCCTGCTGCTGCTCGACTGCGGCCAGCGCCGCCGCGTAGGCGTGCAGACCGGGATGTCCGCGCGCTTCACGCAGACCGTCGTCGCACTGGCTGGCGGTGATGGCCGCCGCGTTTCCTGCCGCCGCCTCCGCGGGATCGACTGCACGGCTGCGCTCGGCGAGCAGCACGCAGCCGTCCTCGACGCGGGCGGCGTGGCGCAGCCCTGGTAAGGCGCCGGGAGCCGCCGCGAGAGCATTGGCCGTCAGCAGCACGATGATCCGATCCAGCGCGGCAACATTGCGAGGGTCGGGATCATCAGCGGCGGCGAGGCCGGCCCGGACCAGGCCGGCAAGCAGGTCGGGCTCCGTCACGGCACGATCACCTGCTTGCCGAGAACGCTCCGTGCGGTGAGGGCTTCGTGCGCGGCACGAACCTGCGCCAACGGCCGGATGCTGTCGATGTGGGGCCGGATCAACCCCGACGCCGCGAGGTCCAGCACCCGCTCGATGTCAG
The DNA here is from genome assembly GCA_036261575.1 of Jatrophihabitans sp. GTDB lineage: Bacteria > Actinomycetota > Actinomycetes > Mycobacteriales > Jatrophihabitantaceae > Jatrophihabitans_A. Next base: position 10,638 of record DATAKO010000042.1, on the reverse strand, counting down.
CCGGGGTCTGGCTGCGGACCCCGATGAGCTGCAGTTCCTTACGGAACGTCTCGATCACGTCGAGGCGAGGATGTTCACCACCGTGACCGCCGCCGACCAGGATCCGACCGGTTTCATTGACCAGCGGCACGATATTCTCGAACACCGTCCCACCGACGTGCTCGATCACCACGTCGATGCCCGCTGCACCGGCCGCCTCGACCGCGCGGTGCGGCCAGTCCTCCGCGCGGGTGCTCACCACCTCGTCCGCGCCACAATCACGCACCAGTTGCTCCTTGGCAGGATCGCTGATCAGCGCAATCACCCTGGCCCCGCCCAGCTTGGCGAGCTGCACCGAAGCGTGCCCCAGCCCGCCGGCTGCGCCCACCACCAGCACGGTCTCGCCAGGCAGCGTGCGGCCCGCGACGTAGAGCATGCGCCACGCCGTCCCGAACGAGATCGGGGTAGCGGCGGCAACCTCGGGTGTGAGGTCGCCGATCGGAACCAGCCCACGCGCCGGCACCAGCACGTGCTCGGCGTAGCCACCCCACCCGGAGATACCCGGCAGGTAGCCCTCACGGCAGAGGTTCGCATGCCCGCCCAGGCAACGCGCGCAACGGCCGCACGGCACATTCGGCAAAACGAGGTAGCGCTGCCCCAACCGAGCGGAGCTACCGTCACCGGCACGCACAACCTCGCCGACGATCTCGCGGCCGAGCACGTGCGGGAGCGGGATCGGCATCCGCGAAGTGCCGTCCCGAACGTCCACGTCCAGATGGTTCACGGTTGTCGCGAGCACACGCAGCAGCACCTGATCCGGTGCCGGCTCAGCAACCTCCACCCGGCGCAGCGTCAACACGTCGGCGCCGCCGAAGGCGTCCATCACGACCGCAGCACTGCTCACCACGAGCCACTCCTGACCATGTCGCGGACAGCGGTCACCGCGTCCTGCTCGCCATCGAAAGCAAGCGCCAACGCCAGCGCGATCCGTGCTCGGGGACCGGTGAGATCACCGGCGAACACCGCGCCCGCCTGGGCCACCTCGGCACCGCCACCCTCGCCGTAGATCGCACGTACATGCCCGCCACCAGTGCGGCTGCACACCGTCACCACCACGCCTTGCGCGATCGCTTCGTGTATCGCGGCAAGCATGTCTGCGGTGACGTTGCCCGAGCCGAAAGCCTCCAGCACGATTCCGCGCGCCCCGGCCTCGATCGAGGCTCGTACGTGCACGCCGTCCACGCCGACAACGAGCTTCACCAGGTCGACACGAGGGAGTTCGACCGGCAGCGCGCGTCCGGCGTACTTGGCACCCCGCAGCGATTGGCCCAGCGGGTAGACGATCCCGTCATCGACGAGCGCAATCGCCCCGGCAGCACCGCCCGAGAACGCCTCGACGGCCGACGTATGTACTTTGCGGGCCTCGACCGCCGCGGTTACGACACCACCCATCACCACTGCCGGGCCGAGCGGCACTGCGCAGGCCGCGACGGCCAGGGCGTCTCGCAGATTTCGCAGGCCATCCCAGTCCGGCTCGTCCTGACCGCGCTGTGCCCCGGTCAGCACGACCCGCGCGTCGCGCGGCAGCACCTGCGCCAGCAGGAAGGCCGTTTCTTCGAGCGTGTCGGTGCCGTGCGCGACGACGACGGCGTCATAGGACCCCTGCAACCGATCACGCACCGCCTGGGCCACACTCACCAGGTCCGTCGACGATATGGCGAAACTCGGACGTGACATCACATCCTCGGCGTCGACCTTCGCACCGTCGGGAATCACCACGTCCTGCAGGAGCGCATCGATTCCGGACGAGACGGTCAGCCAGCCGGCCGAATCGCGCCTACTGGCGATCGTGCCGCCGGTTCCCAGAACCGCAATGCTGATCATCCAACCTCCTGTGCAAACGTTCGCGCACATGTTTGCACAAACGTTCGCGCAAAACAATGGGGTGACCAGACAATCCGCGAGCGGGACGCAGGGCCTGCCGCGCGACAGTCGACGCGAAGATCGCGTTTAGCCGAGTTCGTCCAACAAACCGTGGAACAGAGGGACCAGCCGGGCCAACTCCTCCAGGTGCGCGTTGGCCAGGTCGGCGAGGATCTCCTCGGCTCGCGCGGTGGTGCGCAGCCGCACCACGCGGTGATCTTGCTGGTCCCGGCGGCGCCGGACCAGGCCGGCCTGCTCAGTACGGTCGACGAGTTCGACCGCTGAGTGCGGGCGGATCAGCAGGTAATCGGAGATGTCGCGGATGGTGGGGCCCGCCGGATCTTGGTGCCCGCGGACGGCCAGCAGCAACTGGTGCTGGCTGGGAGTGAGCCCGGCGGCCGCAGCCTGCTCCGCGCTCCACCGCTCGAAGCGGCGCAGGCCGGTGCGCACGGTCAGCAATCGCGCGTAGTCAACATCGCTGACTGCGCGACGCCGCCCCTGCCGCTGCACCACGGCGCACCTCCTGCCGTTCGGGCTTGGATACCAGCTACACTATTACCTCGTGTCACGATATAAATCTCGGCAACCGGTCACCGGGCTGGGCACCGCCTCCGCGGTACGCCCCGGCGCGGGTACACCGCGGGACGTGAGTCACCTCGGTGACTTCACCGCGACCTCGAGGATGCTGGTGATGGCTTTGCTGGCGCTGCCGATCGGCGCCGTCAGCGCCTGCGTCGCCTGGGCACTGCTGAGGCTGATCGGGCTGATCACGAACGCCGTCTTCTGCCAGCGGGTCGACACCCGCCTGGTGGCACCCGGCGCCGTTCACCACAACCCGCTCGTCGTCCTGCTGGCCCCGGTGGCCGGCGGCCTGGTGATCGGGCTGATGGCGCGCTACGGCTCGGAGAAGATCCGGGGTCACGGCATGCCCGAGGCGATCGAATCGATCCTGCTCGGCGGCAGCAAGGTACAGCCTCGGGTTGCGCTGCTGAAGCCGGTGTCGTCCGCGATCGCCATCGGCACCGGCGGCCCCTTCGGCGCCGAGGGACCGATCATCATGACCGGCGGCGCGATCGGCTCGCTCATCTCGCAGTTCCTGCGCCTGACCGCCGACGAACGCAAGATCCTGCTGGTGTCCGGGGCCGCTGCCGGGATGGCCGCCACCTTCAACTCGCCTTTTGCCGCGTTGCTGCTGGCGGTCGAGCTGCTGCTGTTCGAGTGGCGTCCGCGCAGCTACGTGCCCGTGGCCGCCGCTGTGGCCATCGCCGCGATCGTGCGCCAGCCGCTGCTCGGTACCGGCGCGCTGTTTCCCACGACCGGCTCGTTGCACATCAACTACGGCACGTATGCGCTCTGCGTCGCTTCCGGGATCGTGGCGGGCCTGCTCGCGGTGGTCGCGACCGCACTGGTCTATGCGGCCGAGGACGCCTTCCGCAAGCTTCCGGTGCACTGGATGTGGTGGCCGGCGATCGGTGGCCTCGTGATCGGGATCGGTGGGCTGATCGTCCCGCAGGCCCTCGGCGTTGGTTACAACGTGATCGGCGCCGAGCTCGACGGCTCCATCGGGTTGGGGCTCGTCGTCGGCATCCTGGTGGTGAAGACGCTGATCTGGTCACTGTCGCTCGGATCCGGCACCTCCGGCGGCGTACTGGCGCCGATGTTCATGATCGGCGGCGCACTGGGCACGCTGGAGGCGCACGTGCTGCCCTCCGTCGGCCCAGGGTTCTGGGCGCTGATCGGCCTGGCGGGTGTGCTCGGCGGGGTCATGCGATCGCCCTTCACCGGCGTCGTCTTCGCGCTCGAACTGACGCACCGCTACCAGGCATTGCTACCGCTGATCATCGGCGCATCCGCGGCCTACGTGGTATCGGTGCTGCTGCTCAAGCGGTCGGTGCTCACCGAGAAGATCGCGCGCCGTGGCTACCACCTGTCCCGCGAGTACGACGTGGATCCGCTGGAAATCCACTTCGTCGGGCAGGTCATGCAGGTCGATCCGATCGCCTTCGAGGCCGATATGACTGCCGATGCGGCGCTGCGGGCGATCTCCGAGTTGAGCCCGGAATCTGTTGCCGCGCGCCGGCAGATGCTCTATCCGGTAGTGCTCACCGGACAACGGCTGCGCGCGGTGGTGACCCGCACTCAGCTGGAATCAGCCGTGTTTCACGGGCAATCGCAGCTGACCGTCGCCGAACTCGGTCACCAGCAACCGGTACTGGCGCATCCGGATGAAACGCTTCGGCAGGTCGCGATGCGCATGGCCGAGCATGCGGTGGACCGGATGCCGGTGGTCGATCGTCACGATGCGGAGGTGGTCGTCGGCCTGGTCAGCCTGACCATGCTCCTGACGGGCCGCGTGCATGACCTTCGCGAGGCTCGCGAACCGGAGCGAGTGCTGCGGCTACGCCCGAACCGCGACCGCCGCCACAGCGCGTAGCCACCGGGATCCCGGCCGCGTCACACGTTGAAGCGGAACTCCACTACCCCTCCCGCCACAGCGCGTAGCCACCGGGATCCCAGCCGCGTCACACGTTGAAGCGGAACTCCACTACATCACCATCGGCCATGACGTAGTCCTTGCCCTCCATGCGCACCTTACCCCGGGCCTTGGCCTCGTTCACCGAACCGGCAGCGACCAGGTCGACGTAGGAGATCACCTGGGCCTTGATGAATCCCCTTTCGAAGTCGGTGTGAATGACACCGGCGGCTTGCGGTGCGGTGGCACCCTTTGCGATGGTCCAGGCGCGGGCCTCCTTCGGGCCTGCCGTCAGGTACGTCTGCAGCCCGAGGGTGGCGAAGCCGACCCGTGCCAGCTGGTCCAGTCCGGATTCCTCAACGCCCATGGACTGCAACAGTTCCAGCGCCTCCTCCGGCTCCAGCTCGACCAGCTCGGCCTCGGTCTTGGCGTCCAGGAAGATCGCCTCCGCCGGCGCCACCAGCTCGCGAAGCGACTGCAGATATTCCTCGTTGGCCAGCTCCGCCGGATCGACGTTGAACACGTACAGGAAGGGCTTGGCCGTCATCAGGTGCAGCTCGCGCAACGGCTCGACCTCCAGGCCGGCCGAGAAGACCGTCCTGCCGGAATCGAGGACGGCCAGGGCCTGCTTCACCGCGGCCAGCACCGGCTGCTTGTCCTTTGCGGTGCGCGCCTCCTTCTCCAGCCGGGGCAGCGCCTTCTCGATGGTCTGCAGGTCGGCCAGGATCAGCTCGGTGTTGATCGTCTCGATGTCATCGGCCGGGGACACCTTGCCGTCGACGTGCACCACGTCGGGGTCGGTGAAGGCACGGATCACCTGGCAGATCGCGTCGGCCTCCCGGATATTGGCCAGGAACTGATTGCCTCGACCCAGGCCCTCCGAGGCGCCGCGCACGATGCCGGCGATGTCGACGAAGCTGACCGTGGCAGGCAGCTGGCGGGCCGAGCCGAAGATCTCGGCCAACACGCCCAGCCTGGCGTCCGGGACCCCGACGACACCGACGTTCGGCTCGATGGTGGCGAACGGGTAGTTCGCGGCCAGCACGTTGTTGCGGGTCAGCGCGTTGAAGAGGGTGGACTTGCCGACGTTGGGCAGTCCGACGATGCCGATAGTGAGAGCCACGAGGCGCCAGTCTACGGGGCCCAGGTCACCGCCCCGCGCACGGCGAGCAGTCCGCGGCGGCCGGCGGCGCAGCGACCGCCTCCCGCGAAATGTCACACCCCCGGTTCAGGATGGCGAGCATGATCGCAACCGCATTCCTGCTGCTCGGAGTGGCTCTAGGCGTCCTCGGCGGTGGTGTCGCCGGCTACCTGGCCGGTCGCAACCGGGCCGCGCTGTCCGCGCTCGCACAGGCGCAGGTCGCCGCCGCTGAGAACTCCGCGGCTTCGGACCTGGCTGCCCGTCAGCACTCGATCCAGGCCATGGTGGCTCCGTTGCAGCAAGCGCTGGAGCGGGTGCAGGCCCAGCTGCACACCGCCGAACGGGACCGGCTGTCCGCCACTGCCGCGCTCGATGAGCACCTGGCCCAGCTCCGCGTCTCAGCCGACGGGCTGCGCTCAGAGACCGGCCAGCTGGTCACTGCGCTGCGCTCGCCCCAGGTGCGGGGCCGGTGGGGCGAACTGCAGCTGGAACGGGCGGTGGAGGCGGCCGGGCTGGTGGAACACATCGACTTCATAACCCAGCCCACCTCACACGCCGAAGACGGGGCACTGCGGCCCGATCTGGTCGTGCAACTGGTCGGCGGCAAGCAGGTCGTCGTCGACTCCAAGGTCGCCTTCGCCGGCTACCTGGAGGCGCTGGAGGCGCGCGATCCGGCGACCCGCTCAGCCCGGCTGAAGGCGCACGCCAAGCATCTGCGCCAGCACATCGACGACCTGGCCAGCAAGGCCTACTGGCAGCGGTTCCAGCCCGCGCCGGAGTTCGTGGTCTGCTTCGTACCTGCTGACGCGTTTCTCGATGCAGCCCTGCAGCAGGAGCCCGCCTTGCTGGAATATGCCTTCGACCGCAACGTCATTCTCGCCACCCCGTCGACGTTGGTCGCTCTGCTGCGCACGGTCGGGCACACCTGGCGTCAGCAGGCGCTGGCCGAGAACACCCGGCAGGTGAGCGAGCTCGGCCGCCAGCTCTACCAGCGCCTGTCGATCATGGGCGGCCACCTGGACAAGCTGGGCCGCTCCCTGACCGGGGCGGTGGAGAACTTCAACGCGACGGTCGGTGCGGTGGAGGGCCGGGTGCTGGTCAGCGCCCGGCGGTTGGCGGATCTCGCGGTGGTCGACGAACGGACAGAGGGCACACTGAGCACACCCGGACAAATTCTGACCACTACTCGAACTCTCAGCGCCGAAGAGCTGCTGCGCACCTGACGGGCCAGGTACCGTAAGACGTTATGCCGCCTGCGAACGGAGCTACGTACGTGCCGGACGAACCAGAGACGTCGATCTACAACGTCCCTGGACGTCGCGGTTCCAGCGACCCGTACGGGGTGCCTGGGCGTTCTGCTCGCGGTGGCCGTGATTCCTACGCGGACGCCGCGCGTGCCGACCGGGACCCTTACACCGGTGCCCCCCGCGGCGCCCGGGATGAATACGGCTACGCCCGGCCACCGGACTTCAGCGGCTACCCGGACGCCGTTCGCGCCGAGCCGCTGAGCACCCGCCAGGCTCGCCAGCGCACCAGTCGGCGGGAGCGTGGCCTGCCGGGCTGGATGGCAGTGGTGCTGCTCGTCGCGATCGCCGGGGCGTGCGGGCTCGTCGACTCGATCAACGGCAGCTCCATCCGCGGCGTGTTCAACTGGGGCCTGGTAGTCGCTTCCCTACTGGCGATCCTGGTGGTGCGCCGCAGCCAGATGTTCAGCGTCGTGATCGCGCCCCCGCTGGTGTACCTGGCCGCCTCCGCGGGCCTGCTCTACGTGCGCACAGGTGGTCTCAGCAGCCGGTCGAAGATCATCGACGTCGGCACCAACTGGATCGTCTACGGTTTCCCCGCCATTGCCGGCGCGACCGCCGTCGTGCTCGTCATCGCCGGCATCCGGCTCGTCACGCGCCGCTGACCCCGGCGAGCCGATCCCGCAGCATGCCGTTGCGTCCAGCAGGCACGCCACGACGTGAATTGCACATGCTGCCGGAGATCAGCTGCCGGCGGTGAGCTTGAGCTCGCGGCGCAGTTCCTGCGGCAAGGCGAAGGCCAGCCGTTCCTCGGTGTGCGCGACCTCGTCCACCTCGCCGTAGCCATGACCGGCGAGCCAGCAGACGGCGTCCTGCACGAGCACGTCGGGCACCGAGGCGCCCGAGGACAGCCCTACCGTCGTCACCCCGTCCAGCCAGGCCGGATCGATGGCAGCAGCGTTCTCGACCAGATAGGCACTGTCGGCCCCCGCGGCCTTGGCCACTTCGACCATGCGCACCGAATTCGAGGAGTTCCGCGAGCCCACCACCAGGAACAGCTCCACCCTGGGCGCGATCGCCTTGACCGCGGCCTGCCGGTTCTGGGTGGCGTAACAGATGTCGTCGCTGGGCGGGGACTGCAGGTTGGGGAACCGTTCCCGCAACGCCTGCACCGTTTGCATCGTCTCGTCCACCGACAGCGTGGTCTGCGACAGCCACACCACCCGATCCGGGTCGCGCACCTGCACCGACGCGACGTCCTGGGGACCGTCTACGAGCTTGATGTGCTCCGGCGCCTGCCCGGTGGTGCCGATGACCTCTTCGTGACCCTCGTGGCCGATCAGGATGATGTCGTAATCCTCGGCCGAGAAGCGCCGGGCTTCGTTGTGCACCTTCGTCACCAGCGGACAGGTGGCATCGATCGCTCGTAGCCGACGCGCGGCGGCCTCGGTATGCACGACCGGCGCCACCCCGTGCGCGGAGAACACCACGGTCGCGCCCTCAGGCACCTCCTCGGTCTCCTCGACGAACACCGCGCCGCGCTGTTCCAAACTGCGCACCACGTGCAGGTTGTGCACGATCTGCTTGCGCACATATACCGGCGCGCCGAAGTGGTCCAGCGCCCGCTCGACCGTCTCGACCGCCCGGTCAACACCGGCGCAGTAGCCTCGCGGCTTGGCCAGCAGGACGCGCTTGGTCGGCTGATCCGTCATGCCCTCGATTCTACGGACCCCGGCGGTGACCGCCTTGCCGCGCGCGGCCGGCACCGGTTGCCGGCGCAGGTGGTCACGGCCGCCGGTCGTGGTGCAGGCTTAGAGCATGGCGACGATTCCCACACCTCTGCGGGTCGCTCTGGGCCTTGCGGCCACGGCGATCGATGAAGCGCGCAAGCTGCCCGAGACGCTGCCCCAGCTGCCGGCGACGGCGATCGGCACCGCGATGCAGGCATCCCTTCGTGTGCAACAACACATCGCGACCTACGCGGCGCGCGGCGACGAACTGCTCACCGCGCTGCGCGGCACCTCCGAGCAAGCGCCCGCCTGGGCAACCTTCGACGACGACGCGACACTCGGCAGCGATGCCGGCACCGCGGACCGAGCGGGCGGGACCGGCGCTCGCGCCGCGTTCGACCTGATCGAGCAGGCGGAGGCCATCGTCGAGGAAGACCTGCTACCGCTCGATCCGGCGGCACTCGGCTACGCCGGTGAGCCGACAGGCGCGGCGGCCAGCACCGAACCGGCCGCGACAGCCACCCCGCCCGGTAGGACGGCACCAGCAAAGAAGGCACCGGCAAAGAAGGCACCGGCAAAGAAGGCGCCCCCGACGAAGGTGCCCCCGGCGAAGTCGTCCGCCCCGAAGGCACCGGCGAAGAAGGCTGCCCCGACGAAGGCGGCTACCCGGCCCGCAAGCGAGCCGCTGGAGCGCGCAGCCGAGCGGGCCGAACCGACTGATCCGCCCAACCCGTCGGTGCTGGCCGCCGAGATCGTGCAGGCTCGGCAAGCCGAAACCTCATCCGACGAGGCGTGAGCAAGCTTGCATCCAGCCCCGAGCAACCGCTGCCGCTGCGGCGGATCAGCCAGGCGCTGGCGCAGTGGATCGGCCGCCTCGGTGAGGTGTGGGTAGAGGGTCAGGTCGCTCAGTTCACCCGTCGCCCGGGGGTCGCCACCTACTTCCTGACATTGCGTGACACCGACGCCAACATCTCGATGCAGGTGACCTGTCACGCGAGTGTGCTGACCGAGCCGCTGGCCGAGGGGGCCCGGGTCGTGCTGCGCGCCCGGCCGGACTTTTACGCCGAGCGCGGCAGCCTGAGCCTGCGCGCCACCGAGATCCGCCAAGTCGGCATCGGTGAGCTGCTGGCGAGGATCGAACGGCTTCGCCAACTGCTCGCCGCGGAGGGCCTGTTTGCCGCCGACCGCAAGCTGCGGCTGCCCTTCATGCCGGGCGGGATCGGACTGATCACCGGTCGCGCCAGCGCGGCCGAACACGATGTGCTGGAGAACACCCGCCGCCGGCTGCCGTCTGCCCGATTCGTCCTGGAGAACGTCGCCACCCAGGGCAATACCGCGGTCACCGAGGTGATCGCGGCGCTGCAACGGCTGGATGCCAACCCCGGCGTGGACGTGATCGTGATCGCCCGCGGCGGCGGCAGCGTGGAAGACCTGCTGCCGTTCTCCAATGAGGCATTGCTGCGCGCGGTCGCCGCTGCCCGCACACCCGTGGTGAGCGCGATCGGCCACGAGACGGACCGGCCGCTGCTGGATCTGGTCGCCGATCTGGCCGCCTCCACTCCCACCGACGCCGCCAAGCGGATAGTCCCGGACCTGGCCGAGGAGACCCGCACGCTGCTGGACGCACGGGCCCGGTTGGGTGCCGCCGTGCATCGCCGGCTGGCTCACGAGCACCAGCTGATGGCTGGCCTGCCTGAGCGGCTGCGGGCAGCGGTGCAACGGCAACTCGACGCCGGCGAACGCGAGGTCGAGCAGTCCCGGCACCGGCTGCGCGGGCGGATGGACACCCTGCTGCAACTGGCCGAGCGGGAGACCGAGCAGCTGCTGGCTCGAGTGGTGAGCCTGTCGCCACAGCGCGTGCTGGACCGCGGCTACGCCGTGGTGTGGAACGCCGACGGCGAGCTGATCCGCAGCCGGGCGCAGGCGCAGCCCGGCGACGGCCTGCAGGTGCGGGTCGCCGACGGCGAGTTCGCAGTCCGGGTGGAGGCCGAGCCCGCCCCGACACGCGCTAGCGTGGTCACACCATGAGCACCCGCGCAGGCAAGGCCGACGGCGAACCCGGCTACGAGCAGGCCCGTGCCGAGCTGCGAGACATCGTGACGAAGCTGGAGTCGGGCGGTCAGCCGCTGGAGGAGTCACTGGCCCTCT
>DATAKO010000039.1:0-11426 GCA_036261575.1 Jatrophihabitans sp. | reverse complement strand
GGCCGCGTGCCGTCGTCCGGGCGCCAAGGGCTGCAGTGCGTGCTCGATGTCGCTGCGGGTGACTTGGGCGAAGGACTGGAAGCCGGACGCGACCCACGCGTCGACCACGGTGACCAGGCCCATGATCTGGACCCGGACGGTCTGCGGGTCACGTGGCACCTGCCGGGGTGCGAGTCGGGAGCCCTCAAGCATGACCTGCAGCCACAGCTCGAGGTGCTCGCGCATCAGGGGCGGCAGGCTGGCGGTCCTGGCGGCGAAGTAGACCTCGACCCGGCTGGGCCGGTCCTCGATGAGCAGCTCGGCTTCGGCGAGGACGTCGATGGTGGAGATGATGTTGCCGTCGTAGCGCGGCAACTGCATGACGTCGCTGGCGCGGATCTTCGAAGTCGGGGTCACGCGCAGGGTCTGCAGCAGCCGCAGCGAGCGGGTCACGTCGTTGCGTTGCCGCACCGACCAGCCGTAGCGCTCGGCGTGCTCGTCGACGATCGCGGCGCAGAAGCGAGTCAGCTCGCTGTCCTCGATCAGGACACGTCGCCGGACGGCATCGGGGTCGGGGGCCATGTCGAACAGCGTCGACTGGACCGAGGCCTCGTCGTCGAACCCGGTGCCGGCCGGGTAGGGCAGCTGGTTCTTGTAGCGGCTCTTCCACGGCTCGGTGCCGGCGCGAACGCTCGCGGTGCTCGCCTTGCGAGCACGCGGTCCCGGGCGCACGGAGGGCTCGGACGCCAGGCCAGGCTTCAGGCGTGGGGTGATGCGCTTCTTGAACAGCATGTTGGCCAAGAAGAGCTGCTGGCTGTGCCGGTTGGCGCCGGCGTAATCGAGTGCCCGGCCGGGTTGCTGGGTCATCTGGGCCTGCTCGACGCACAGCCGACAAGCCCCGGAGTTCCCGATCCGCGCGAGCCGTCCGCAGAAGTCACACACACCTTCGGGGTAGTGGGTGCGCCACCAGCGGCACGGCCAGCAGGTCCAGTTGTAGCGCGGGTAGACGCCCCAGGCCATGCAGCCCTTGCAGGCCCCGGGTCGTTGCGGGCTGCGGGGATGGCAGAGGATGCAGAGCCCCTGGCTGAAGTAGTTCTTCGTGGTCCCGCACCAGCGGCACGGCGGAGCGGGGAACGGGCCACCGGGCAGGCACTGGTAGCAGAAGTCGACCCGCGGACTGGTCCACGCGACCGGGTTGGCCTGGCACCTGTTGCACCGCGGCGGCAGCCGCAACGGCGCGTCAGATCCCGGCGCCGGCATCTGTTCCTGGATCCGTCCGCGATCGGCAAGATCTATAGCGGCGGGGTCGAGCGCGGCTTGCCGAACCGCGGACTCACCGCCGGGCCGGTTCCGCCACCGCTCGGCTTGTCATCGCCATTCCCGTTGTCCCCGTTGACTGTCTCGGCATCGTGGACACGGCGGGCGGCGACCTTGTCGGGCTCGGGGGTCATCAGGTCGTTGGGGGTGCACTCGAGGACCGCGCACAGCACGTCGAGCTCCTCCAGGCGCATTGTCGGCGGGGTGCCTGCCCACCACGACGACATCTTCCCGGCGCTGATCTCCAGGCCGGCGTCGGCCAGCATCCGACGCAGTTGCGCCGACTTCCAGATCCCTCGCTCGGCGGCCCGAAGCCGCAGGCTCCATTGCATCTTGATCCTCTCCTTCCGGGTGCGGGGCTCAGTCGGTTCGGAGTCCCAGGCGGGCTTCGACGCGATCGTTGGCGCTGTTCCAGGCGTGGACGATGTGCTCGCTGCGGACGTGGATGTAGCCCGAGGTGGTGGCCAGCCACTGGTGGCCCAGCAGTTCCTGGATCGCCTTGATGTCCATGCCGACGGCGTAGAGCGACGAGGCGCAGTAGTGCCTCAGCACGTGAGGCGTCATCCGGTCCGACCAGGCCGGCAGCCACTGGTCGACGTGAATGGCCAGGCCGCGCCGCAAGGCGTTGGTGCCCACGCGGCCGCACCGGCCCAAGTCACGGTCGAACCGCTCCGAGGGAAGCATCGGCGCGTCCGGATTGTCCCAGTCCGTGCCGTACTGGTGGCGAACCTCGGCCAGCCACCAGTCGATCAGCTGGTCGGCGCCGTTGATCGCTGGTACCAGCCGTGGCTTGTGGCCGCGGCCGCGGCTGCCCTTGCCGAAGCGGACGTGGAGCTTGCCGAACTCGCCCAGGTCGGGACGCCAGTCGCGGATGTCGAGCATGACGGTCTCGTTGATCCTCAGGCCGAGCCGGCGCCACAGCGAGGCCGCGAAGTAGTCGCGGGCCGCGGGCAGGTACTTGCGGGCCTGCGGGATCGAGCCACGCCAGGCGGTGAACAGCGAGTCGATCTCCTGATCCGACGGCGGGACCCGGACCTTGCCCAGCGCCGCCCCGGACTGCCGATTGAACTCATCGATCGGCTGCTCGACGAGCACCCCGGCCGCACGGCGGATCGTGCCCTCATAGCGGGCGATCACGAACTCGTAGAACAGCGACAAGGTGCCGGCCTTGCCCGCCCGCGTGGCCACGCTGTGCCCCAGCCGGCGCTGCTCGGCCAGAAAGGCGTCCGCGTCCGCGCAGGTCGCCTCCCACAACGGCTTCGTCAACGACCGGGCGAACTCGATCACCACCGCCCGGGTCGCTCGGATGTGGCCGTCACTGAGCCCCGCCGCCGACATCGCCAGCGCGTACTGGTCGACGATCTCCTGCTCGAAGTCCTCGGCCGCCTGCGCACTCGACAACACCGGATCCCCGGCGCCGCCACCCGACAGCGCCACCAGACCCATCAGTCACCGACTTCAGAGGAGCCGACCATGCGTCGAGACTACAGCGGAACCGTCGCTCACGGTGAAGGTTCATCACTTCATGTTCGATCGGGCGACGAACTGACGTCACCTGGACAAACGCGATTCGAGGCCGCAAATGCTGCCGACCGAACCTGAGTGCCTAGAGACAGGGACTTCGTCATGACCACTCAGGCTGGCGCCCGAGCATCGCGCGAGGCCAAGCTCGAGCTGTTGCAGCAACAGCTGACAGACTCTGTCGCCGCACTGGTCACGGGCGACGACTGGAAGCGAGCGCTCACCTTCGCCGCGCAGTTCCGCTCGCGCAGCTTCAACAACACGATGTTGATCTGCGCCCAGCACTACTCCGCGTTCAAAGAGGGACGCGTCCCCGAACCGACTCCGACATACGCGGCGGGTTTCCACCAGTGGCTCTCGCTCGGACGCCACGTCGAGAAGGGCCAGCGCGGCTACGGGATCTTCGCACCGGTCACTGCAAGGTTCGCCTCCGCGAACCCGTCGGACGCAACGTCGTGGCGCCGTCTCTCGCGCGGAGAGAAGCCAAGTGCCGCGGAGACCGTGAGATCGAAGCTCGTCGGCCTCAAGCCCGCCCACGTCTGGGACGTCTCTCAGACGGCTGGCGACCCCTTGCCCGAGCTACCTAGCCCGAACTTGTTGCACGGCCAGGCGCCTGCGGGCCTTTGGGACGGTCTCGCCGATCAGATCACTGCGCTCGGGTTCGAGCTTCGGCTCGTCTCGTCCGCGGCTGCGATCGGCGGCGCCAACGGGCTGACCGACTTCCTCGCCGGCGAGGTCTCGGTTCGCATGGACATGGACGACGCCGCCCAGGTGAAGACCCTCGCCCACGATCTATTGACCGCACCAACTGGAGGGTCGTGAGCCCTCCTCCGGTGATCCGGGCGCAACGACTCGCCGGTGGATGTCGATGTCCACCGTTCCCGAGCTTGTGCGTGCTGCCGTTCGACGGAACGAACGAGGAGCGGAAGGACATCTGGGATGGAGCGTGACGTGACGGCCTTGGTCATCCCGGCCATCGGCGCCGTGGCCCACATCGACGCAGCACCGGGCACGGTGCTGCTGGATGCCACGGGCGCGCCGGTCGAGGAGGTCAGCGAGTTCTTCGCCACGATGCTGGCCTGTGGTTCAAGTTTCAGTTCGCTGCGCTCCTACGGCCTGGCGCTGCTGCGATGGTGGCGGTTCCTGGCCGCGATCGACGTGCCCTGGCATCAGGCGAGTCGGATCGAGGCACGCGACTTCGTGTTGTGGATGCGGCTGGTCGGCCCAGCAACCCGGCAGCGCGGGTACGCGCCTGCGACCATCAACCACGCCCTCGCTGTTGTGAAGATGTTCTACGCCGACCGGATCAGCGCCGGCGACGGGCCGCTGATCAACCCCGTCCCCGACGCGGACCACCGAGCCGGACGAAGGTCGCAAGCGCACCACAATCCGATGCAGCCCTTCGCGCCGGGACCGCGGGCACCGTTCCGCCAGAAGATGCCCGAGCGGATCCCACGACACCTGCCCGACCGGCTCTTCGATGAGCTGTTCGCGACGCTGCGCTCGGACCGGGACCGGGCGCTGCTGGCGTTCTACGTCTCGACCGGCGCCCGTGCCGCTGAGCTGCTCGGCGTCACCGTGGACCGCGTGAACGTCGGCGACCAGCGCATCGGGGTCCACCGGAAGGGCTCGGGTCGGTTGCAGTGGCTGCCGGCCTCAGCGGACGCGTTCGTGTGGCTGCGGCTCTACGAGCAGCAGGCCCAGCGCCCGGACGGCGAGCACGCGTTGTGGCTGACTCGGCGCCGGCCGGTGCGGCCGCTGACCTACTCCGCGGCGCGACGGATGCTGCAACGAGCGAACGAGTCGCTGGGCACCACTTGGACGCTGCACGACCTGCGTCACACCGCCGCGCAACGGATGGTCGATGACCCGAGGATGTCGCTGAGCGACGTGCAGTGGGTGCTCGGCCACACCCACATCACCACCACCCAGATCTACCTGCGTCCGCGGGAGGAGGAAGTCGTCACCCGGATGCTCGTACATCACCGCGACCGTGCCGAACGGCCGGCCACACCACCACCGCCACCGGCGGACACTGCAGGCTACTCCGCCGAGGTGCTGGCGGTCCTGTTCGGCGGGCCGCGGCCATGAACGACCACATCGATGGGGTCACGCATCTGCAGAGAGCCGCGCGTCCATCGCGCCACGTCCCCGCCAACAACGGCGCCCTACGGCCCAAAGCACCGACCCCGACGCTGCCGACACCCGCGATCGCCCGACCGACCGTGTGGACCGCCTCCCAGATGAGCTATCAAGAGGTGCTCAACGCGGTCCGCGACCTGGAGCTCGCGAACGGCACCACCTCGCCCAAGCAGGCCCGCAGCCAGGTGCTGTTCGCCGAAGCCCTGCTCGGATGGCTGCTGAGCTTCCCCGGGGAGTCGTGGCAGCAACGCTGGCACACCTCAGGCGCCGACTCGGCCGGGAAGGGATGGACCACCCTGGCTGCCAACCCCGACAAACACGGACACCTCGTCGCTGCAGCGGGCAGACTCCTGCTCCTGGACGTGATCCGGCCCGACTACTCCTGGCTCTACGCCACGCACGCCACGCCCAGGCTCTACGAACAGCTGCGGGCGATGCGTGATCCTGCGGGGTTCGCCAACATCGAGCGCCTGTGCGACACGGATGCGCGGATGCTGCCCAGCGACCGGCGCCACGCGCTGAACCAGCTCACCAGGATGCTGATCCACAACGGCGGCACGTTGGCCGACGTCACCCTGCCGGACTGCGTCGAGGCCCACCGTGCGCAAGATGGCTACCGGGGCCGGTCCCAGCCCCGCTGGTACACGCTGCTCCGGGAAGCCGCGATCCTCCCTGCCGACAGCCCGCCGACCATCTTCGCCGCTGCCCGCCGCGGGCAATTCACCATCGAGGAGATGGTCGACCGCTACGACGTCGCCTGCCGACCGGTCAGGGACTTGTTCGTCGCCTACCTCTATGAGCGCCGTCCCGGGATGGACTACAACTCCATTCGCTATCTGGCGGCCAAGCTCGTGCTGTTGTTCTGGCGCGACCTGGAGATCCACGAGCCCGGCATCGACTCCCTCCACCTGGCTGATGATGTTGTCCGCCGCTGGAAGACCAGGCTCAGCGGCCCGGTTCTGTACGGCAGCAACCGCGTCGGGAAGAAGCGCGAGGACCCGTACACGATCCTCATGGCCGTTCGTGCCTTCTACGCCGACCTGTCCCACTGGGCGCTGGAGGACCCCACCCGCTGGGCGGCATGGGCCGCGCCTTCGCCGGTCGACTCCAGGGACCTGGCAGGAATGACCAAGATGCTCAAGCAGTCGCGGTCACGCACGCACCAGCGCATCCGGGAACTGGCGCCGTTGCTTCCGCGGCTCGTCGACGCAGCCAGCGACAATCGGGTCGCGGCCAAGGCCCTGCTTGACTCCGCCGCCGCAGCTCCGCCTGGCGAATCGTTCACCCAAGCCGGGCACACGCTACGACGGACGACCCTGAGCGACGACGACGGCAGCAGCGGCAGGAAGGTCAGTCGTGGGCATGTGTACGTCGATGCTCCGGTGCCCAATGGCACGAGCACCCGGCCGCAGGACAACCGGAGAAACCTGAGCCTCGAGGCCGACCGGGCGTTCTGGGCGTGGGCGCTGGTCGAGGTCCTGCGTCACACCGGGGCACGTATCGAGGAGGTCCTCGAGATCACCCACCGATCCTTCGTGTCCTACCGGCTGCCCTCGTCCGGTGAGGTGATCCCGATGCTGCAGATCGCTCCGTCCAAGACCGACAAGGAACGGCTCCTCGTTATCGGCCCCGAGCTCGCGGTGGCGTTCGCTGAGATCATCTCCCACGTCCGCGGCGAGGCCGAGCAGCTGCCGCTGGTCAGCCGCTACGACAGCGCCGAACGCGTCCACAGCCCGGAGCTTCCGTTCCTCTTCCAGCGGCCGTGGGGCACAGGCAGGGTAGCGATCAACTCCTCCTACGCCGTCAAACTGCTCGATGCGCTGGTCACCACCGCGAAGATCACCAACAGCGACGGCACGCCGGCCAGGTTCAGCCCCCACGACTTCCGGAGAATCTTCGCAACCGAGGCCGTCGCGTCCGGCCTGCCCGTGCACATCACTGCCAAGATCCTCGGCCACGACTCGATCGCGACAACCCAGACCTACGTCGCGATCTACGACCAGGACGTGATCGAGCACCACCGCGCCTACATCGCCCGACGGCGGGCCCTTCGACCGTCGCAGGAGTACCGCGAGCCCACGGACAGCGAGTGGGACCAGTTCCTCGGGCACTTCGCTCAACGCAAGCTCGAGATCGGCACGTGCGGGCGTGCCTACGGTTCCGGCTGCCAACACGAACACGCCTGCATCCGTTGCCCGATGCTTCGCCCCGACCCCGATCAGCACGAACGGCTCCAGGGCATCATCGCCAGCCTGGAAGAACGCATCACCGAGGCCAGCGAACGCGGCTGGCTCGGCGAAGTCGACGGCCTCCGGACCAGCCTCGCCGCAGCCAACCAGAAATTGATCCAGATGCAGCGCACCGCAACCCACCTCGGCATGCCCATCTTCTCGGTTCGGCGTGGCAGCACCCGATAACGCCGGACTCTGCCGATGAGTGCGCAATGGACGGCGCGGGAGAATCCTGAGAATTTGTCGCTGCTTGGGAAGCGAGGACGTCCGAGTGTCACGACTTCACGCGGATGAGCTGCCCATCGACATCGCCCTGGTCCAGCGACTGGTTGATCGGACGTGCTCTCCCCGGTCCGCCGGTCGACAGACACCGGGACGATTCGCACCTCCCCGCTACCCGGAGTCAACATCGTGCACAGATGGCACCCGGGCTTGACGATCTATCTAGGGTGCCAGTTATCATCCGGATATGGCGATGATGCAAGGGGAGCGGGAGACGTTGGCCCCGGCGACCGCGCTGTTTCGCGGGTTGGCCGATCCGGTAAGGCTGGCGATCGTGCGTCAACTGGCGTCGGGAGAGGCGCGGGTGGTGGACCTGGAGCGCCGACTCGGGTTGGCCCAGTCCACGGTGTCGGCGCACCTGGGGTGCCTGCGCGAGTGTGGCCTGGTTGAGTTTCGGGCGGTGGGCCGGCAGTCGTTCTACTCCCTGACGCGTCCGGAGTTGATGGACCTGCTCGCCTCGGCCGAAACCCTGCTGGCCGCGACCGGGCAGGCAGTGGCGCTGTGCCCCAACTACGGCACCTCCAGCAACCACACGGCGGCGAAGCCGGAGGACCGATGAGCACAGCCTGCGGCTGCGACCACCACCCCACCGACGGGGAGAGAACCGAGGCCGAGGAGCACGAGCCGGAGCGGCTGTGGCAGGTCAGCGAGCTGCGGGCCGCCGCACTTGCCGGGGTGTTCCTGGCCGCCGGGTTCCTCGCCGGCCTGGCCGATAAGCCTCGCCCGGAGGTCATCGGTCTAAACGCGGTGGCCCTGGCGGTCGGTGGCTGGACGTTCGTGCCCGGCACCCTGCGCCGCCTGCTGCGCGGCAGGATCGGGGTGGGCACGCTGATGACGATCGCCGCGGTGGGCGCGGTGATCCTGGGGGAGGTCGCCGAGGCCGCCACGTTGGCGTTCCTGTACTCGATCAGCGAGGGCCTGGAGGAGTACTCCCTGGCCCGGACCCGGCACGGGCTGCGCGCCCTGCTGAACCTGGTCCCCGCCGAGGCGACGGTGCTGCGCGGCGGCATCCCGGCCGTGGTGCCGCCGGCCGACCTCGCCCTCGGTGAGGTGATGCTGGTGCGCCCGGGGGAGCGGGTCGCCACCGACGGGATCATCCGCTCCGGCCGGACCTCGGTGGACAACTCGGCGCTGACCGGGGAGTCGGTGCCGGTGGAGGCGGGTGTCGGCGACCCGGTCTACGCCGGCGCGATCAACGGGTCCGGGGCGCTTGAGGTCGAGGTCACCAGCACCGCCGAAGACAACTCCCTGGCCCGGATCGTGCGGATCGTAGAGGCCGAACAGGCCCGCAAGGGAGCCGCCCAGCGGCTGGCCGACCGCATCGCCCAACCGCTGGTGCCCGGCATCATGATCCTGGCCGCGCTCATCGCGGTGGCCGGCAGCCTGTACGGCGACCCGCGCACCTGGATCGAACGAGCCCTGGTCGTACTCGTCGCCGCCTCACCGTGCGCCCTGGCGATCGCGATCCCGGTCACCGTGGTCGCCGCGATCGGCGCCGCCTCCCGGCTCGGCGCCCTGGTCAAGGGCGGCGCCGCGCTGGAGGCGCTGGGCCGGGTCCGGGCGGTCGCCCTGGACAAGACCGGCACCTTGACCGCCAACCAGCCCGCAGTCATCGACGTCACCACCGTCGACGGCGCGACCCGCGACCAAGTGCTGGCGGTCGCGGCCGCCCTGGAGGCCAGGAGCGAACACCCGCTCGCCCAGGCCATCCTTGCCGAGCTGCCGAACCCGGCTCGCGCCGAAGACGTGCAAGCGGTCACCGGCGCCGGCCTGACCGGACACGTGGCCGGGCATGCGGCGCGGCTGGGCCGGCCCGGCTGGATCGACCCCGGCCCACTCCAGGAGCGGGTGCAGGCGATGCAGGACGCCGGAGCCACCGCCGTCCTGGTCGAACACGACGGCAGACTCCTGGGCGCGATCGCGGTCCGCGACGAGCTACGCCCCGAATCCGTCGACGTCGTGGCCGCGCTGCACGCCGCGGGTTACACGGTCGCGATGCTCACCGGCGACAACCACCGCACCGCCACCGCCCTGGCCACCCAGGCCGGCATCGACACCGTGCACGCCGACCTGCGACCAGAAGACAAGTCACGGATCATCGCCGCCATGTCCGCCCGGAACCCGACCGCGATGGTCGGGGACGGGATTAACGACGCCCCCGCCCTAGCCACCGCCGAGGTCGGCATCGCCATGGGCGCCATGGGTTCCGACGTCGCCATCGAGACCGCCGACGTGGCCCTGATGGGAAAAGACCTGCGCCACCTGCCCCAGACCCTGGCCCACGCCCGGCGCAGCCGCAAGATCATGCTGCAAAACGTCGGCCTGTCCCTAGCCCTGATCTCGATCCTGATCCCGCTCGCCGCGCTCGGGGTGCTCGGCCTGGCCGCGGTCGTGCTAGTCCACGAGATCGCAGAGATCGCGGTCATCGGCAACGGCGTCCGCGCCGGCCGAGTCAAGACCCTCCCCGGCCCCGCCGTGACGCCCAGGACCGCACCGCTGGCGGTCGATGCATGAGGTTAGCCAGCAGACACGACGAACCTGGGTCCGGCAGCCCGGCCAGCCGTCGGTTCGGGCTCCTGGGTGTTGCCGCCGCCCTGGCCGGGCTCGACCTGGCTGCCAAAGCCTGGGCCGAGCGCCAGCTGACCGACAGGATCGTGGACCTCGGCGTACTTCAGCTGCGCCTGGCCCACAACAGCGGCGTCGCGTTCAGCATGGGCGACCGGCTGCCCGCCTGGACCGTGATCACCACCACCGCCGTCATCACCACCGCGATCGCCGGCTATGCCTGGAAGACGGTACCTGCCACCGGCCGATTCACCCGCTGGGCCTGGGCAGGGATCCTGGCGGGCGCGATCGCCAACCTCATCGACCGGATCGGCGATGGCGTGGTCACCGACTACCTGCACACCGCGTGGTGGCCCACGTTCAACCTGGCCGACACCCTGCTCAGCCTCGGCGTCACCGCACTGGTCCTGGCCAGCCTACGCCGCGACCCCGGTCCGGCAGTGGACCCGGATACGACTGTCGAGGCGAGCACCCGCCAGTGAACATGCTGCAAGCACTGCTCCTCGGACTGGTCGAGGGGCTCACCGAGTTCTTGCCGGTCTCCTCCACCGGGCACCTGACCATCGTCGAGAAGCTGCTCGGCCTGCCCATCGACGACGCCGGCATCACCGCATTCACCGCGATCGTCCAGATCGGCGCGATCGCCGCGGTCCTGGTCTACTTCAGCGTCGACATCGCCCGCCTCGCGCACGGATGGCTGACAGGTCTGGTCAGTCCCGCCGCCCGGGCAGAGCACGAGTGGCGATTCGGCTGGTACGTCATCGCCGGCTCGCTCCCGATCGGCATCGTCGGATTCGCCGGCCGATCCCTGGTGGCCGACGCCCGCAACCTATGGATCGTTGCCGCAGGACTGATCGGCTGGAGCGCGGTGATGGTCGTGGCCGAGAAAGTCGCCACCCACGCCCGTGACGAGACTCGAGTCCGGCTGCCCGACGCCGTCTGGATCGGGCTGGCCCAATGCGTCGCCCTCATCCCCGGAGTATCGCGGTCAGGGGCCACCATCAGCGCCGGCCTCCTCCGCGACCTGGACCGGGTCGCCGCCACCAGGCTGTCGTTCTTCCTGGCCATCCCCGCGATGACCGCCGCTGCCGGCTTCGAGGCCCTCGACGCCGCCCACGCCATCGCCACCGGCATCGGCTGGGCCACCACCGCCATCGCCACCACCGTCGCCTTCGCCGTGGCCTACGCCTCGATCGCCTGGCTGCTCAAGTACGTCAGCCACCACAAGATCAGCGCGTTCGTCTGGTACCGACTCGCCGCCGGAACCCTACTCGCCACAGCACTGGCGGCCGGCTGGGTCACCGCCACCTGAACAGTGTCCTCGGCCGGGAATGCTCGGATCCGGCGCGCCCTGGGGACGGCAGCCGGCTCAGCAGCAGTTCGCGGCAT
>DATAKO010000032.1:0-18886 GCA_036261575.1 Jatrophihabitans sp. | reverse complement strand
AACCCGCAGTCCGCTCCGCAGGCACCTGACCGCGTGCGGGCTGCTGGCCCTGCCGGAGCCGGCCGCCCGCGACCGCCTGTCGGCGCGGGCGGCCGCCGGCCGGGGCGAACCGAGTGCCGGCTGCCCGCGCGACGCGCGCGTGCGAGGCCGGGCCGGAAGGCGTGCGCTGACCCGGGCCTTAATCGGCCTCGGTAGGCTCACGTCCGATGAAGACCTTCGATGACCTGTTCGCCGAGCTGACGCAGCGCCAACGGCAGCGCCCGAACGGCTCGGCCACCGTGGCTGCCCTGGATGACGGCGTGCACGCGCAGGGCAAGAAGGTCGTGGAGGAAGCAGCTGAGGCCTGGATGGCGGCTGAGTTCGAGTCGGCCGAGCGAACCGCCGAAGAGATCAGCCAGCTGCTGTACCGGATCCAGGTGCTGATGCTCGGTAAGGGCCTCACGCTGGACGACGTCTACCGCCACCTCTGAGCCCGAGCCGGATCGAACTGAGAGAGCTGCCATGAGCGCTGCCGAGCTGTTGCGAGTCGCCGTCCCGAACAAGGGCTCGCTGTCCGATCCGGCAGCCTCGATGCTGCGCGAAGCCGGTTACCGGCAGCGCTCGGACAGCCGCGAGCTGGTGCTGCAGGATCCCGACAACGGCATCGAGTTCTTCTTCCTCAGGCCCCGCGACATCGCCATCTACGTCGGCTCCGGCCGCCTGGACGTGGGCATCACCGGCGAGGACCTGCTGCTGGACTCCGGCGCGAATGCGGAGGTGGTGCTGCCGCTGGGCTTTGCCGAATCCACCTTCCGGTTCGCGGCCGCCGCGGGCAGCCATCACAGCGTGACCGACCTGGCCGGCCAGCGCATCGCCACCGCCTATCCCGGCCTGCTGCGGCACTACCTGGCCGAGCACGCGATCGAGGCGGACATCATCGCCCTGGACGGGGCGGTCGAGACCGCGGTGCGGCTCGACGTGGCCGACGCCATCGCCGACGTGGTGGAGACCGGCACGACGCTGCGGGCAGCCGGTCTGCAGATCTTCGGCGAGCCGCTCTTCCGCTCGCAGGCCGCCCTCATCCGGCGCCGCGGTGCCGAGTCCAGCCACGGGGTGGACCAGTTGGTCCGCCGGCTGCAGGGTGTCATGATCGCCCGCCAGTACGTGCTGATGGACTACGACATCGAGGACGACAAGGTGGAGAAAGCGGTGGCGGTCGCCCCGGGCTTCGAGTCGCCGACCGTGTCGCCGCTGCGCACCGCCGGCTGGTCGGCGGTCCGGGTGATGGTGCCGCGGCGTCAGACCAACCAGATCATGGACGAGCTCTGGGACATCGGAGCCCGCGCCATCCTGGTCACCGACATCCACGCGTGCCGGCTGTGAGCGAGGTCGCGATGACGGTGGACGCGCGACCGGTGCGCTCGGCGCGGCTGGCCGTCGTGACCGCGGTGATCGTGGCCGTCGTCTTCGTCATCTGCGGCCTGGCGCTGGGAACCACCAGCAACGGGGCACATTTCAACGGGGCGGATCAGTTCGGCATCGCCGGCAGCGGCATTCTCGTCGCGATCGGCATCCTGTCGCTGACCCGGCCCCGGCTGCACGCCGACGCCGATGGTGTCGATGTGAAGTCCTTCTTCGGCGGCTGGCGGCACATCGACTGGGATCTGATCGTCGCCGTCGAGTTCCCGCCCAAGGTCCGCTTCGCCCGGCTCGTGCTGCCGGGCGAGGAACTCATTCCGCTGTACGCCGTGCAGCGACTTGATGCCGAGCGCAGCGTCGAGGTCATGCACCGCCTGCGCCAGCTGTTCGCCCTCAGTCGCGCCCGCTGAGGCGCCTTTGCTGCGGCCTCAGCTGTGCGTGAAGCTGCCGTAGGTGGCCGTCGAGTCCCAGATCGACTGGACCCGGATGCCCTCCTGCTGGTCGACCGCGGCATAGGTGACGCCGGGTGAGACGTAGATGCCGACGTGGTACACGTTGCCGTAGCTGTCGTGATAGAAGACCAGGTCGCCGGGGACGGCGCGTCCTGCCGTGATCATGTGCGCCGCGGCGAACTGGTCCTGCGCCACCCGGGGGGTGCTCAGTCCCAGGCCGCGGTAGGTGTACTGCACCAGGCCCGAGCAATCGAAGCCCACCTTCGGGTCCTCGCCACCCCAGACGTACTTGCCGCCCAGGAACTTCTTCGCAGCTGCCACGATCTGCGGGCCGACCGCGGGGGTGGGCGGCCGCGGTCCGGTCGCCATCGACACCGCCGGCGTGGCCACGGGCAGGCAGCCCAGCGCGACGTTCGTCCCGATGCCGATGTTGACCGCCCACAGGCACACGATGTGCGCCGAGGATCCCACTGACAGGTTGAAGGCGAAGCCGGAATTCGCGCCCGCGGCAGGGTTACCGGCCAGGTCGGGCCGGGGCAGGCTGGCGCGCATGGGCGTGTGCGCCACGCCGTCGGTGTAGCCCACCACGACCAACGGGTAGCCGCGGTTGTCCGGATCGCTGGCCCAGCCACGCACGCTCAGCATGTGTGCGTTCACGGCCGCCGCGGCCTCGAGCTTGCCGGTCGGGGAGTGCGCCGCGACCTGCGCCGGGGTCGGTGCCGGCTGGCCGATCTGGACGGTCGCGCAGCCCAGGTTGTTCGGCGCGCCGGGTCCCACGTTCGCCGCACCCGTGCACACCTGGTGCTGGCCGTTGGTCAGGGTGAGGGTGAACCGGTAGCCCTGCATCGGGCCGGAATGCACCACCGCCGCCACATCGGGACGGGCGACGGCGGCCAGCCCGGCCGGAGCGACCGCGTTGCCGTCGACACTGGCCATGATCCGCAGCGGTGTGCTGGCGGCGTCCGGGTCGACGGCCCAGCCGGTCACGGTCACCGTGTT
Organism: Jatrophihabitans sp.; assembly: GCA_036261575.1. Taxonomy (GTDB): domain Bacteria; phylum Actinomycetota; class Actinomycetes; order Mycobacteriales; family Jatrophihabitantaceae; genus Jatrophihabitans_A. The sequence goes on along the minus strand of DATAKO010000032.1, from coordinate 16,037 downwards.
CCCTGACACGGCCGCGGCATCCAGCCGGCCCGTCGGATAATGCACCAGGTCGGCATCCGAGGGCGCGGGCACCGTCGAGCGGGTGCAGCCAGCCGCGCCGGACGCACCTGGCCCGACGTTGCGGATCAGTGCGCACACGGTGTGCGGGCCGGGAGTGGTGAGCAGCGTGCCGCTGAAACCGACAAGGACGCCGCTGCCCGTCACCCGTGCCACGTCCGGACGGGACACGTTCGCGAGCTGCTGCGCGGTGCGGGCGCCGTCGATGGTGAACACCACCGTGAGCGAGGTGGTCGGCGCGTCCGGGTCGACGGCCCAACCGCTGACCGCGATGGTGCCACCAGGGCCTCCGATGGCCGCGTCCAGCACCCCGTAGGGGTTGTGGCCCGCGGTCGTGGCGCCGGCAGCGTGGCTTGCGCCGAGCAGCGACAACACGCTGAGGCCGGCGGCCGCCGTCGCGAGAAGGCGCTGCCTGCGGCCGGCGAGGACCTTGGTGCGGAGCGAGACAGTGGGGGCGGCGTGGCGTGGTTGCACACGGTGAGTCACGAGCAAGGCATCCTGTTCTCTGGCCGGCACCCCGATCCGTGGGGTGATCGTAAGGTACCTGTCGGCGTGTCGATCGGTCACTGAAGCGCTTTGAAGTGATTTAATCCGCCGCCCGACAGGAGCCAGCTTGTTCACTCAGCGTGACCGGGGCGCATGCGATTGACCGCGGCGCCAGCAACCCGCCGGAACCGGGCTCAGCTGTACTCGCGCTCGCCGGGCCCCTGACCGGGAGCGTCGGGGAAGGGTGATGCCTCCCGGAACGCCGCCTGGAGAGCGCGCAACCCGTCTCGCAGCGGCTTGCGGTGCACGCCGAGATCGGGGCCAGCTGCTGCCAGCAGCCCGGCGTAGGCGTTGATCAGCCGGCGTGCCTCGTCCAGGTCGAGGTACTTGGCCCCGTCCTCGGCAAGGCCGAGCTTCTCCGCTGCGGCGGACATCAGCATCACCGAGGCCCGGGTGATCACCTCGACGGCAGGGATCTCGGCCAGTTCGCGCACCTCGGCGGCCGACAGGTCTGCCGTAACGCCGGCATTTGGGGGCTCTGCGCTCATCCTGATACCCTTGCACACGCGACCCGTCCGGGTGCGGCCAGCTCCACCGGTCACGTTCGGACGAGCAAGCGGAGACCGTCATGTTTCCCACCCGCGCAGCCGACAGCACGTAAGGCGGCCGGGTATGGTCCAGCGCCACGTTGGCTGGCGCGCCGGCATCCCGGCTGGTCCGGGCACCGCCGATGGATCAGGATCCATCCTGGGCTCCTAATGCAGTGGTTGCGACTAATGCAACCGAGGAGGCCCCATCAGTTCTGAACCCCGCATCAACGACCGGATTCGCGTTCCCGAGGTGCGCCTCGTCGGCCCCGAAGGCGAGCAGGTCGGCATCGTGCCGATCGGCAAAGCCCTCGAGCTGGCCGCCGAAGCCGACCTGGACCTGGTCGAGGTAGCACCGATGGCTCGCCCGCCGGTCTGCAAGCTTATGGACTTCGGCAAGTTCAAGTACGAGAGCGCGCAGAAGGCTCGCGAGGCCCGGCGCAACCAGGCGCTGACCGTGATCAAGGAAATGAAGCTGCGGCCCAAGATCGACCCGCACGACTACGAGACCAAGAAGGGTCACGTGGAGCGGTTCCTCAAGGCCGGAGACAAGGTCAAGATCACGATCATGTTCCGCGGACGCGAGCAGTCCCGGCCCGAACTCGGCTTCCGGCTGCTGCAGCGACTGGCCGAGGACATCACCGAACTCGGCTTCGTGGAATCCTCGCCGAAGCAGGACGGCCGCAACATGGTCATGGTGGTGGCGCCGCACCGAGCCGCCGCCAAACCCGGCCGACCGAAGGAAACCGCTCAGCCTGTCTGAGCCCCGCGGTAGCGCGGCCAGGCGCGGCCGAACCGCCGTGCACGACCGCCGACCGACCGATGTAGCAACCGATAGGGAATGACATGCCCAAGAACAAGACCCACTCCGGGATGAAGAAGCGCGTGAAGGTGACCGGCACCGGCAAGCTGCTGACCGAGCGCGCCGGCAAGCGGCACCTGCTCGAGCGCAAGTCGTCCACGCTGACCCGTCGGCTCACCGGCACCGAGCAGCTCAGCCCGGCCGACACCGGCCGCGTCAAGCGGATGCTCGGCCGCTAACTCTCCTCCCGATCCGCCGGCCGCTGCCCGTCAGCGCTCGGCCCGATAAGCAAGGACAACGAACGTGGCACGCGTCAAGCGGGCGGTCAACGCCCAGAAGAAGCGCCGGACCGCCCTGGAATCGGCCTCCGGTTACCGTGGCCAGCGGTCCCGGCTGTACCGCAAGGCCAAGGAGCAGCTGCTCCACTCCGCGACCTACTCCTACCGCGACCGCAAGGCGCGCAAGGGTGACTTCCGGCAGCTGTGGATCACCCGGATCAACGCGGCAGCCCGCGCCAACGACATGACCTACAACCGCTTCATCCAGGGACTGCGGCTGGCCGGCGTGCAGACCGACCGCAAGGTCCTGGCCGACTTGGCCGTCACCGATGCGCCGGCTTTCGCCGCGCTCGTCGCGGTGGCCAGGAAGGCCGTCGAGGCCGAGGGCATCGGCGGCGCCGCCGCCCAGACCCCGGCTGCCTGACCTGCTCAGCTCCGCAAACGCCCGGCTCGCGTCGGCCCGGCGGCTCACCAGCCGCAAGGAACGACGCGAGACCGGGCGTTTCCTTGCCGAAGGCGCCCAGGCCGTGCGCGAGGCGCTTGCGGCGGACGCGGTGCTGGAGCTTTTCGCCACTGCCGAGGCGATGCAGCGTCACCCGGAACTGACCTGCGACGCTGCCGAGATTTCGGCCAGGGATGCTGCTGCGCTGTCCGAAACGGTCACCCCACAGGGACTGGTGGCGGTGTGCCGCTTGCCGCAACCCGACCTGGAAGCGGTGCTGCGGGACCGGCCGGCGCTGCTGGCCGCCACCGTGGACTGCAACGAACCGGGCAACCTGGGTGCGATCATCCGGACCGCGGATGCTGCCGGTGCCGCCGCCGTGATCTGCTCCGGCGGCGTGGACCCGCACAACGGCAAGGTCATCCGGGCGACCGCGGGCAGCCTCTTCCACCTGCCGGTGGTCCCGTGCGAGGCGATGGAGCTGCTGGATCGCTGCGCGCGGGCCGGCATCAGCACGCTGGCCACGACCGGCGGTGGCTCGAGCACCCTGGACGAGCTGATCGAGTCCGAGGAGCTCGCCCGACCGTCGGCGTGGCTGTTCGGCAACGAGGCGCACGGGCTGCCGGCGGGGATCATCCGGGCTGCAGAGCGTTCTGTCCGGGTGCCGATCTACGGGCGGGCCGAGAGCCTCAACCTGGCAGCGACCGCAGCGATCTGCCTCTACGCCTCGGCACGGCAGGCGCGCCCGACCCCGGCCGGCGGGCGGCGCGCCGAGGCGGCTGAGCGGCTCTCCTAGACTCGTAGCCGACCTCCCTCCGCAGCAACAGCAAAGGGCACGCATGTCTGGCGCCAACACGTCCTACGACCCGAAGCAGGTCGCCGCGCTCTCTCCGGAGGCGCTGTCGGCCGGAGTCAGCGCGGCGGTGGCGGCCTTCGATGCGGCCACCGACCTGGAGCAGTTGAAGGCAGCACAATCGGCGCACCTGGGTGATCGGTCCCCGCTGGCCCTGGCCAACCGCGAGATCGGCGCGCTGCCACCGCAGGCCAAGGCCGACGCCGGCAAGCGCATCAACGCCGCTCGCTCACAGGCGCGCGATGCCTACGCGCACCGGCTGGCGCAGCTGGAGGCCGAACGCGACGCCCGGGTGCTGGTCGAGGAAGCGGTCGACGTGAGCCTGCCGTGGGACCGGGAGCTCCCCGGCGCGCGGCACCCGCTGACCACGACGATGGAGTTGGTCGGCGACGTCTTCACCGCGATGGGCTGGGAGGTTGCCGAGGGCCCCGAAGTCGAGGCCGAATGGTTCAACTTCGACGCTCTCAACATCGGCGTGGATCATCCCACCAGGACCCTGATGGACACCTTCTTCGTACGCGGCCAGGACGGCTCGGCCGACAGCGGGCTGGTGCTGCGCACACACACCTCCCCGGTGCAGGCCCGGGTGATGTTGACCCGCGAGCCGCCGATCTACGTTGTGTGCCCGGGCAAGGTGTTCCGCACCGACGAGTTGGACGCCACCCATTCGCCGGTGTTCCACCAGCTCGAGGGCCTGGTCGTGGACAAGGGCATCACCATGGCGCACCTCAAGGGCACGCTCGACCATATGGCGCAGGCGTTCTTCGGCCCGGGCATCGTGACGCGGCTGCGGCCCTCCTACTTCCCGTTCACCGAGCCGAGCGCCGAGCCGGACCTGCTGTGCTTCGTCTGCCGGGGCACCTCCGTGGGCAACCCTGACGCGCCCTGCCGCACCTGCAACAGCGAGGGGTGGATCGAGTGGGGCGGCTGCGGCATGGTCAACCCCCGGGTACTGCGGGCCTGCGGGATCGATCCGGACGTCTACTCCGGCTTCGCCTTCGGAATGGGGATCGAACGCACGATGATGTTCCGCAACAACGCCGCCGACATGCGCGACATCATCGAAGGTGACGTCCGCTTCACCCAGGCCTTCGGAATGGAGGCCTGAGATGCGCGCAGCCGTGTCCTGGGTTGCCGAGCACGTCGACCTACCCGCCGAGCTGACGGCGCGCGAGCTCGGCGAGGCGCTGGTGCGGGTCGGGCTCGAGGTCGAGCGGGTCGACTCTGCCGCTGACGGCATCAGCGGACCGATCGTCGTCGGCAGGGTGCTGAGCATCGAGGAACTGACCGAGTTCAAGAAGCCGATCCGGTTCTGCCAGGTCGATGTCGGTGAGAGCGAACCCCGGGGCATCGTCTGCGGTGCGCGCAACTTCGCCCAGGGCGACCTGGTGGTCGCGGCGCTGCCGGGTGCGGTGCTGCCCGGGCCGTTCCCGATCGCTGCCCGCAAGACTTACGGCCGGGTCTCCGACGGCATGCTCTGCTCGGCGCGGGAGCTGGGACTGGGCGACGATCACAGCGGCATCCTGGTGCTGGCTTCCGAGCCCCGCGAATCCGGCGAACCCGACGGGCGCGCCGAGCTCGCGATCGGGGTGGACGCGCTCGCGGTGCTGGGCATGCGCGAACCGGTGCTGGACATCGCGGTCACGCCGGATCGCTCGTACTGCCTGTCGGTACGCGGCCTGGCCCGCGAGGCCGCTGCCGCGCTGGACCGACCGTTCTCCGACATCACCGCGCAGGTACCCGGGCCGGACGACGCGGGATACCCGGCGCGGGTCGATGACCCCGAGTCGAGCCCCAAGTTCTCGCTGCGGATGGTCAGCGGCCTCGACCCCGCGCGCCCCACCCCTGACTTCATCGTGCGGCGGTTGCGCTCCTCGGGCATGCGCTCTATCTCGCTGACCGTCGACGTCACCAACTACGTCATGCTGGAGACCGGCCAGCCGCTGCACGCCTACGACCGGAACCTGCTGCGGGGCCCGATCGGCGTGCGAGGGGCGCAGGCCGGTGAGAAGCTGACCACCCTGGACGGCGTGACCCGGGAGCTGGACCCGGATGATCTGGTCATCGTCGACGACCGGGGACCGATCGGGCTGGCCGGGGTTATGGGCGGCGCCGCGACCGAGATCTCCGCCCTGACCACCGACGTGGTGCTCGAGGGCGCCTACTTCGCTCCGGCCCGGATCAGCCGCGCGGTGCGCCGGCACAAGCTGCCGTCGGAGGCGGCCAAGCGATTCGAGCGCGGCGTCGATCCCGAGATCGCGGCCGTGGCACTGCAGCGCTGCGTGGACCTGCTGGTGCAGCACGGCGGCGCCCGGCCGGTCGATGGCTTCACCGTGATCGGTGCTGGCCCGGCGCCGGTCCAGATCGTGCTGCCGGCAGCTCGCCCCGCCGAACTTGCCGGCATGCCGATCGAGGCGGCCGCGGTGCGCGACCGGCTGCAGCAGGTCGGCTGCACGGTCGAGTCGGAGGACGGCCTCTTCCGGGTCACGCCACCGACCTGGCGCCCCGACCTGACCGATCCGGCGGACCTGATCGAGGAAGTGATCCGGCTCGAAGGCTATGACAAGGTGCCGTCGGTGCTGCTGCGGGCGCCGGCGGGTCGCGGCTGGACGCCCGGACAGCTCCTGCGCCGTCAGGTGTCGCGGGCACTGGCCTACGCCGGTTACACCGAGGTGATCAACTACCCGTTCGTCTCGCCGGCAGTGCACGAGCAGTTCGGCCTGGCCGCCGACGACCCGCGCCGCGCCGCGTTCACGCTGGCGAACCCGATCTCGGACGCTGAGCCGGAACTGCGCACCTCGTTGCTGCCCGGGCTGGTGGCGAACCTGCAGCGCAACCTGGGCCGGGGCAGCCGGGACCTGGCCGTCTTCGAGATGGGTCTGGTGTTCCTCGCCGCCGAATCCGGCGGGCGATCGCCGCGACCGAACGTGGCCCAGCGGCCGACCGATGAGGAGCTGGCCGCCATCTCGGCGACCGTCCCGCGACAGCCGCGTCACCTCGCAGTGGCACTCGCCGGAGACAAGCAGCTGCCCGGCTGGTGGGGTGGCGGCCGGGCGGGCGGCTGGGCGGACGCCATCGAGGCAGCCAGGATCGTGGCCCGGGCCGCCCGAACCGAGCTGGAGATCGTCAGGGGCGACGTGGCGCCGTGGCATCCCGGGCGCTGCGCCGAGCTGCGGGTGCACGGCGAGGTGATCGGTGCTGCCGGTGAGCTGCATCCGCGCGTCATCGCCGCGCTCGGGCTGCCGGCTCGCACCAGCGCGCTGGAGCTCGATCTCGACGCGCTCGGTGTGCCGAAGCCTGCCCAAGCGCCGTCGTTGTCGAACTTCCCTCCCGTGCTGCTGGATTTGGCCCTGGTCGTGTCCGAGCAGGTGCCGGCGGAGGAGGTCCGCGCGGCGGTCGCCGCCGGTGCCGGCGTCCTGCTGGAGTCCGTTCGCCTGTTCGACGTCTACACCGATGCTGACCGGCTCGGTCCCGGGCTGAAGTCGCTGGCGTTCGCGCTGAAGTTTCGTGCCGATGATCGGACGCTGACGATCGAGGAGGCCACCCTGGCGCGGGATGCGGCCATCGCCGAGGCGCAGCAGCGGGTCGGGGCCAGGCTTCGTGCGTAGCGCGGAGCCGCGGTAGCGGCTGCATGATTTTGCGCGGTGGTGCATAATCAACCGCATGGGTGTGACAGTCGCAGTCGCGGGGGCCAGCGGGTACGCCGGTGGGGAGCTGCTGCGCCTGCTCGCCGGCCACCCCGAATTCGAGCTGGTCGCGGCTGCCGCGCACTCGCACGTCGGCCGGCCCGTCACCGAGTTGCACCCGCAGCTGGCCAGCTACGCCCACATGAACTTCAGCGACACCACCCCTGAGGTGCTCAGGGATGCCGAACTGGTCTTCCTGGCCCTGCCGCACGGGGCATCCGCCGAGGTGGCCGGCCGGCTTCCCGAGCACGTCAGGGTCGTCGATCTCGGTGCTGACTTCCGCTTGAACGACGCCGCGGCCTGGCAGCGCTATTACGACGGCCCGCATGCCGGCAGCTGGACCTACGGGCTGCCGGAACTGCCCGGCCAGCGCGCCAGGATCGCCGCGAGCGACCGGGTCGCCAACACCGGCTGCTACGCGGTCGCCGTGATCACCGCACTGGCGCCCCTCATCGCCGCCGGCCTGGTACGTGCCGACGACGTCGTGGTGGTGGCAGCCAGCGGCACCTCCGGTGCTGGCCGCACCGCCAAGGCGCACCTGCTGGGCTCGGAGGTGATGTCGGACCTGTCGGGCTACAAGGTCGGCAGCCACCAGCACGTACCCGAGATCCTGCAGGCGACCGGCGCGGCCACGCTGTCCTTCACCCCCGTGCTGGCACCCATGCCCAGAGGCATCCTGGCCACCGTGACCGCGGTGCCGGTGGCCGCGGTCACCGCTGATGACATCCGGCAGGTCCTGCACCAGGCCTACGACGGTGAGCAGTTCGTGCACGTGCTGCCCGCGGGCCGGCTGCCGCACACGGCGGCCACCCTCGGATCCAACTCGGTGCACCTGGCGGCCGAGGTGGACCTGAGCTCGGGACGGGTCATCGTGCTCAGCGCGATCGACAACCTCGGCAAGGGCGCTGCCGGCCAGGCCGTACAGAACGCCAACCTGATGTTGGGCATGGACGAGGCAGCCGGCCTGTCGATCAACGGAGTGGCTCCGTGACCCGGTCCCTGGCCGCGGAGAAGGCCGCCACCCTGATCGATGCGCTGCCGTGGCTGGCCCGCTTCCACGGCAAGATCGTGGTCATCAAGTTCGGCGGCAACGCGATGATCTCGCCCGAGCTCAGCAAGGCCTTCGCCGAAGATGTGGTCTTCCTTCGCTACGCCGGTCTGCGACCCGTGGTGGTGCACGGCGGCGGGCCGCAGATCACCGAACATCTCGATCGGCTCGGTATCGCCAGCCAGTTCCGCGGTGGCCTTCGGGTCACCACGCCGGAAGCGATGCAGGTCGTCCGGATGGTGCTGGTGGGCCAGGTGAACGGGGACGTCGTCAACCTGATCAACGATCACGGACCCTTCGCGGTCGGGTTGTCGGGTGAGGACGGCGGCCTGTTCACCGCGGAGCGCAGGGCCGCACTGATCGATGGCGAGGCGGTGGACATCGGACAGGTCGGCGATGTCGTGGCGGTGGATCCGAGCACCGTGCTCGCTCTGCTCGACTCTGACCGGATTCCGGTGGTGGCCACCGTTGCGCGCGGCCTGGACGGCCAGTCCTACAACGTCAACGCCGACACGGCAGCGGCCGCGCTGGCAGCTGCGCTGCAGGCTGAGAAGCTCATCGTGCTGACTGACGTGCCGGGCCTGTATGCGAACTGGCCTGATACTTCCGAGATCATCGCCGAGCTGTCGGCGAGCAGGCTGCGCGCACTGCTGCCCTCGCTGTCCAGCGGAATGGTGCCGAAGATGGAGGCGTGCCTGCGGGCGGTGGAGGCGGGCGTACCGCGGGCGACGGTGCTCGACGGCCGAGAGTTGCACGCGCTGCTGCTGGAGATCTTCACCACGGAGGGGATCGGGACGATGGTGCTGCCGGACGGAGTGAGCGAGTGAGCGAGAACGAGCTGCTGGCCAAGCGGTGGTCGCAGGCGATGATGGGCAACTACGGGGTTCCACCACTGGCTCTGGTCAGCGGCAACGGTGCCCTGGTTACCGATGCCGACGGCCACGAATATGTCGACTTCGTAGGGGGAATCGCCGTATCGGCGCTGGGTCATGGGCATCCCGCACTGGTTGCTGCGGTGACCGAACAGGTGGCGCGCCTCGCGCACAGCTCGAACCTGTTCATGCACGAACCTGGAATTGCCCTTGCCGAAAAGCTGATCGAGCTCGCTGGTGATCCGGACGCGCGGGTCTACTTCGGCAACGACGGCGCCGAGGCCAACGAGTGCGCGCTCAAGATTGCCAGGCTGCACGGGCGAAAGCTCGATCCTGCAGGCAACAGGCTGGCCGTCGTTTCGACGAACAACAGCTTCCACGGCCGCACCATGGGAGCCTTGTCGATCACCGGCAACGCGGCAAAGCGCGTTCCGTTCGAACCGCTGCCCGGCCCGGTGCGGTTCGTCGACTACGGCGACGTCCCCGCGTTGCGCGAGTCCGTCGATGACAGCGTTGCTGCGGTATTTCTCGAGCCCATGCAGGGCGAGGGCGGCATGGTGCCCGCACCGGCCGGTTACCTGGCCGCGGCAAGGCAGATCTGCACCGAGCGCGGCGCGCTGCTCGTCATCGACGAGGTGCAGAGCGGCATCGGGCGCACCGGTCACTGGTTCGCCAGCCTGGCCGAGGGCGTACGCCCGGACGTGCTGAGCCTGGCGAAGGGGTTGGGGGGCGGCATGCCGATCGGGGCCTGCCTCGCCTTCGGTGGGGCTGCGCAACTGCTCACGCCCGGCAGCCACGGCAGCACCTTCGGCGGCAACCCGGTGTCCGCCGCAGCGGCACTGGCCGTGCTGCGCACCATCGAGTCGGACGGCGTATTGGCCAACGTGCAGCGGGTGGGCGCGGTGCTGCAGGCGGGACTGCGCAGCCTGACCGGGCCGCTGGTCGCGGAGGTTCGCGGCCGCGGTCTGTGGTGGGGCATTCAGCTCACCGCCCCGGTCGCGGCGGCGGTGGAACAGCAGGCCCTTCAGGCCGGCCTGCTCGTCAATGCGGTCAAGCCGGACGTGCTGCGCTTGGCGCCGCCGCTGATCATCGACGTGGCAGCGGTCGAGCGCGCCGTCGAGACGCTTCGGCAGGCGCTGGCGCGGGTCGCGGCGGAGGTGCCCGCATGACCCGGCACTTCCTTCGCGACGACGACCTCGATCCGGCCGAGCTGATCGAGGTGCTGGACCTCGCCGATCAGCTCAAGCGGGATCGGCTCGCCCACCAGCCACTGCTCGGCCCCCGCTCGGTGGCGATCATCTTCGACAAGCCCTCGACCCGCACCCGGGTGTCCTTCAGCGTGGGCGTCGCCGAACTCGGCGGCTATCCGCTGGTGATCGACGGGCAGAGCAGTCAACTCGGCCGGGGCGAGTCCGTGGCCGACACCGCCCGGGTGCTCGACCGCCAGGTCGCCGCCATCGTCTGGCGGACCTTCGCCCAGTCGCAGCTGGAGGAGATGGCAGCGGCCAGCACGGTACCGGTCATCAATGCGCTGTCCGACGACTATCACCCGTGCCAGATCCTGGCGGACCTGCAGACGATCCGTGAGCACAAGGGCACGCTGGCCGGGCTCCGCCTCGGCTACCTCGGGGACGCGGCGAACAACATGGCGCACTCCTACCTTCTCGGCGGCGCTTCGGCCGGCATGCACGTGAGCGTGGCCGGACCGCCCGAGGCGATGCCGGATCCCGCCATCGTGACCCGGGCAGAGCGCATCGCCGCCGCGACCGGCGGTTCGGTCACGGTCACCACGAAGGCTGGCCAGGCGCTGGATGGTGCCGATGTCGTCGCGACCGATACCTGGGTCTCGATGGGAGCCGAGGATGCCGCTTCGTTGGCCCGCTCGGCCGCGCTCACGCCCTACGCGGTGACGGCGGCCGCATTGGCCCGGGCACAGCGGGATGCGGTGGTGTTGCACTGCCTACCTGCCTACCGCGGAAAGGAGATTGCTGCCGAGGTCATCGATGGCCCGCAGAGCGTGGTGTGGGACGAGGCCGAGAACAGGCTGCACGCCCAGAAGGCCTTACTGTGCTGGCTGCTGGAGCGGGCGTGACCGGAACTGCCGGAAAGCTGGCCGAGCCGACCGGCCGCACCGCCCGGCAGGCGCGCATCGTCGCGCTGCTCGCCTCGCACGCCGTGTCGTCCCAGAGCCAGCTGCTGGCGCTGCTGACGGCATCCGGAATCCGTGTCACCCAGGCCACGTTGAGCCGTGACCTGGACGAACTGGGAGCGGTCAAACTGCGCACCCCGGATGGCGGCCAACCGGTCTACGTCGTCCCCGAGGACGGCGCGCCACTGACCGCCCGGCGAACCGACGACGCGCCACCGCAGCGGCTCGCCCGGCTGCTGGCAGAGCTGCTCGTCTCGGCCGAGGCCAGCCAGAACCTGGTGGTGCTGCGGACGCCGCCGGGAGCGTCGAACTTCCTGGCCAGTGCGCTGGACCGGGCCGGCCTGCCCGAGGTGCTCGGCACCATCGCCGGGGATGACACCATCCTGGTTATTGCCCGCGAGGCGGCCGGCGGTGCCGCGGTCGCCGAGCTGTTGCGGCAGCTCTCGACCAGCAGCTGACCACGAGCAGCTGACCACCAGCAGCTGACCACCGGCAGCGGGGCACCGCAGCCGCCCGTCGACGAAGGAGACGCTCGACCCGTGACCGATGACGATGCGCAGACCGGCGCGGCCCCGCTGGCACTGTGGGGTGGTCGCTTCAGCGGCGGACCTGCCGATGCGCTGGCCGCGCTGTCGCTGTCCACCCATTTCGACTGGCGGCTTGCCCGGCACGACCTGGCCGGCTCGCGCGCGCATGCCCGGGTGCTGCAGCGCGCGGGCCTGCTCACTGCCGATGAGCTGGCCCGGCTGCTGGCTGCGCTCGACGAGCTGGAGCGCGATGTCGTCTCCGGCGCCTTCGCGCCCGGGCCGAACGACGAGGATGTGCACACGGCGCTCGAGCGCGGCCTGCTGGAACGCGCCGGAGCACAGCTGGGTGGGCGGCTGCGGGCCGGCCGCTCGCGCAATGACCAGATCGCCACCCTGATCCGGATGTATCTGCGGGAGCAGGCGCGCGAACTTGCCGGCCAGATCGGGCGGCTGGTCACGGCGCTGGCCGACCAGGCGGAACAGCATCACGGCGTCGCCATGCCGGGCCGCACGCACCTGCAGCATGCGCAGCCGGTACTTCTGTCGCATCACCTGCTGGCGCATTGCTGGCCACTGGTGCGGGACCTGCAACGACTGAGTGACTGGGATCGACGAGCCGGCCTGAGCCCGTACGGTTCCGGCGCACTCGCCGGCAGCTCCCTCGGCCTGGACCCGGAGGCGGTCGCGCTCGAATTGGGCTTCGCCGGGGCATGCGAGAACTCCATCGACGCCACCGCCGCCCGCGACGTGGTCGCCGAGTTCTCCTTCGTGCTGGCCATGCTCGGCGTGGACCTCTCCCGGCTGGCGGAGGAGATCATCCTGTGGGCGACGAAGGAATTCTCCTTCGTGACGCTGGCCGACGCCTATTCGACCGGCTCCTCGATCATGCCGCAGAAGAAGAATCCCGATGTGGCCGAGCTGGCCCGGGGCAAAGCCGGCCGGCTGATCGGTGACCTGGCCGGGTTGCTCGCCACCTTGAAGGGCTTGCCCCTGGCCTACAACCGCGACCTGCAGGAGGACAAGGAACCGGTCTTCGACGCCGTCGACAACGTGCGGTTGCTGCTACCGGCGATGACCGGGCTGGTTGCCACGCTGCGCTTTCACACCGAACGGCTGGAGTCGTTGGCCCCGCAGGGGTTCTCCCTGGCCACCGACATCGCTGAATGGCTGGTGCGGCAGGGCGTGCCGTTCCGGCAGGCGCACGAACTGGCCGGGCGTTGCGTGCAGGTCTGCGAGCAGCGGGGGATCGAGCTCGACGAACTCAGCGATGCCGACCTGTCAAGCATCTCGGCCGAGCTCACGCCGCAGGTGCGGAGCGTGCTCACTGTCGCGGGTTCCTTGGCCAGTCGGGACGCCCACGGCGGTACCGCGCCGGTCCGGGTGGCCGAGCAACTCGGCCGGCTACGCGAGGCGCTCGCCGCCGAGCTGAAGCAGCTGTCGACCGGGCGCCAGAACCGGCCAGATGTCGGCTGATCGGACGGGTCGGACCGCGCGATGACAGTGTCCCGCAAGGAGCTGGCAGCGCCGGCGTTGACGGTGGCACCGCTGTTGCTCGGTGCCACCGTCGTCTCGGACATCGGTGATGAGCGGGTAACGCTCAGGATCACTGAGGTCGAGGCGTACGAGGGGAAGCAGGACCCGGCCTCGCACGCCTTCCGCGGGCGCACCAAGCGGACCGAGGTGATGTTCGGACCACCCGGTCATCTGTACTGCTACTTCGTCTACGGAATGCACTGGTGCGCCAACATCACCTGCCAGCCGGCGGGCAGTGCCGCAGCGGTGTTGCTGCGCGCCGCTGAGATCGTCCAGGGCGAGCGGGTGGCACGTGCGCGGACTCCGACCTCCCTGGGGACGGCAAAGCTGGCCAGCGGGCCCGCCAGGCTGGCGCGTTGCCTGGGCTTGCACGGGGTGCACAGTGGCCTGGATCTGCTGTCGCGTTCATCCCCGGTGCGCTTGACCCGGCTGGCCGGTGTGCCGGACTTCCGCACCGGGCCGCGGGTCGGGGTCGCGGCGGCCGCCGGCCATCCCTGGCGGTTCTGGTTGCCCGACGAGCCCAGCGTGTCGCCCTACCGTGCCGGTGGCCGGCGGGTCCTCCGGCAGACTGGACAACCGTGACCGATATCGAACTCCCCGCGCAATTGCAGGAGCAGTACCGGGTACTGGCCGCCGGGGCGGCGCAGATCCTGCCCGCAGACGGGCTCGCCGAACGTCTGCTGGCCGCGCACCAGCAGAACCGTCCGCTGCGGGTGAAGCTGGGGATAGATCCCAGCGGATCCAACCTCACCCTGGGACACGCCGTCGTGCTGCGCAAGCTGCGCGACTTCCAGGAGTTCGGGCATCTCGCGGTGCTCGTGGTCGGTGGCTTCACCGGCCAGGTCGGCGACCCGTCCGGCAAGACCTCGACCCGGGCGGTGCAGACGGCCGAGCAGGTCATCGAGAATGCGCGCGGCTACTTCCAGCAGGTCATGCAGATCCTCATCCAGGATCAGACCGAAGTTGTCAACAACGCCGACTGGCTGGCAGGGATGGACCTGACGCAGCTGCTCGACTACACCCGGCAGCTCACGATCGCGCAGCTGCTCGAACGGGATGACTTCGCTCGCCGGTTCGCAAGCAACACCCCGATCAGCCTTTCGGAGTTCATCTACCCGCTGCTGCAAGGCGTCGACTCGGTGGAGGTGCGCGCCGACATCGAGCTCGGCGGCACCGATCAGACGTTCAACAACCTGGTCGGCCGGACCCTGCAGCGCGCCAAGGGGCAACCACCGCAGGCGGTCCTCACCCTGCCGCTGCTTGTCGGCATCGACGGCGTCGAGAAGATGGGCAAGTCCCTGAACAACTTCGTGGCTATCAACGAACCCGCCGCGGAGCAGTTCGGCAAACTGATGCGGGTTCCGGACGACGTGGTGGAGCTGTACGCGACGTTGGCGGCCGCGATGCACCCGGACCAGGTGGCCGAGGTGGCCGCCGCAATTGCCGCAGGCGGCCCGGCTGCGAACCAGGCCAAGCGGCGGGTCGCCCGCGAGATCGTGACGCTGTACCACGGCCCCGGTGCGGCCGCTGCTGCCGAGGAACGGTTCAACGCCGTCTTTCGGGACGGGCAGCTCCAGCTGGACGCGCCGGAGTTCCGCCATGCGCTTGCAGGATCGGTACACCTGCCGGCCTTACTGGTCGCGGCGGGTCTGGCGAACTCCACCTCTGAGGCACGGCGAGCGATCGACGCTGGCAGCGTGAGGGTGGACGGGGTGGCCGTCGTCGCTCAGCAATACGACGTCCCGGGCGACACCCTGGACGGCCGGGTCATCGCCATCGGCAAGCGAAAAGTGGCCCGGGTCACAAATAGCGAGAACTGAAGATTCCATCGCTCCAGACCCCTGCAGGCCTAAGAAACCGGGGGTTGGAGCGACCTTCACCCCGGATTTGACCCGCGTTTGGACACCGGCTAATGTTCTTTCTGCACGGCGAACGGAGCCCGGAACGGGGGCCGGCCGGGCAGGCCCGATGGGAAGGATCCAGCAGCGGAGACGCTGCCGAGCCACCTCGGGCGCCGGGACGAGCGGGTCGGTTTGACACCGCGACACGGACCGGGTAGCGTAACACAGGTTGCCCCGGAGCGAGCCGAAAGGCGAGCGATGGTGTGCGTCCGCTCCTTGAGAACTCAACAGTGTGCCGAAAGTTAGTGCCATTAAAAGCACAACCTCGTCTGCGAAGCGTGGTTAGCCACGGTTCGTGAACGATTTCTTTGATTGATACGAGCAATACCAGCTCGGATTGGTCAGACATCAACTGATCACTTCGGTGATCGTTTCTGTGTCGATTACGCCGCTCCGGCGGCTGATCATAAAACATTCACGGAGAGTTTGATTCTGGCTCAGGACGAACGCTGGCGGCGTGCTTAACACATGCAAGTCGAGCGACGCTCTTCCCTTCGGGGAGGATGACGGAGCGGCGAACGGGTGAGTAACACGTGGGCAACCTGCCCCTAGCTCTGGGATAAGCCCGGGAAACCGGGTCTAATACCGGATACGAGACCGAGAGGCATCTTCCGGTCTGGAAAGTTTTTTCGGCTAGGGATGGGCCCGCGGCCTATCAGCTTGTTGGTGGGGTAGTGGCCTACCAAGGCGACGACGGGTAGCCGGCCTGAGAGGGCGACCGGCCACACTGGGACTGAGACACGGCCCAGACTCCTACGGGAGGCAGCAGTGGGGAATATTGCACAATGGGCGAAAGCCTGATGCAGCGACGCCGCG
>DATAKO010000027.1:0-16818 GCA_036261575.1 Jatrophihabitans sp. | reverse complement strand
CTAGCGTGGTCACACCATGAGCACCCGCGCAGGCAAGGCCGACGGCGAACCCGGCTACGAGCAGGCCCGTGCCGAGCTGCGAGACATCGTGACGAAGCTGGAGTCGGGCGGTCAGCCGCTGGAGGAGTCACTGGCGCTCTGGCAGCGCGGTGAGGAGCTGGCCGGTATCTGCCAACGCTGGCTGGCCGGGGCGCGCACCCGGCTGGATGCGGCGATCGAGGCGGCCGACGCCGCCAGCTCCGCGGACTCGGACCAGGCAGGCTGATCCGGCGCCGGGGAAGCCGCGCTCAGCGCAGTGCGGCGGCGAGTTGCTGCAGCTCAGCCAGGTCCGCGTTGCCGGTGACCAGCACCGTCACGGTGCCGCCGGTGTGCCGTAACAGCGTCTTGTCATCCGAGGTGCGCTCCTTGATCCAGCTCGCACCCCCGATCGTCGACGTGCCGTCGGCGGTCAACGGGCCGTACTGAGCGGCGACCGCATCAGCCGCGTCATTGCTCTCCAGGAACTCCGCGTACTTGCCGGCCGGCGTGACGTAACCGATTCGGAAGCTGGCGGGCGCGGCGCTGCTGGCCGGCACGAACTCGGTGGAGGTCGGCCGCCAGCTGGCCGGCAGGCCCACCGGGACCTGCAGCGGGAAGCCCGCCTGCTGCCGCGCTGCCGCGATCGGGCCGCTGGTATCGACCACGTGCACCCCGTCGGAGGTGGGCTGACCGGCCCGCTGGAACAGCACCAGCACCCCGACCACGACCAGCAACGGGATCAACGCCCGCCACAGGTTCGCCGGCGTGCGCAACCGCTGGCGCTCGGTGGAAGACAGCGGCCTGGTCACCACTCCATGATCACACGCTCACCGGCGTGCTCGCGCTCGCCCGCGCAGCGACCGGTGCCGGACAGCCGGCAACGATAGGGTTCGTCACAGCATGCGACGACCAGAGAGGTGCCCCGGATGACCGAGCACGTTCCGTCCACTCCGAGCATGGTTCCGCGCGAGCTTGCCGTGCAGCGCCAGGCACCGGACCGCAACCTGGCCCTGGAACTGGTCCGGGTGACCGAGGCGGCCGCGATGGCAGCCGCCCGATGGGTCGGCCGGGGCGACAAGAACGGTGGCGACGGGGCCGCCGTGGACGCCATGCGCACCCTGATCGGCACCGTGTCGATGGATGGCGTCGTGGTGATCGGCGAGGGCGAGAAGGACCAGGCGCCGATGCTGTTCAACGGCGAGCGGGTGGGCGACGGCACCGGCCCGGAGTGCGACGTCGCCGTCGACCCGATCGATGGCACCACGCTGATGGCCAAGGGCATGCCGAACGCCGTGGCCGTCATCGCGGTGGCCGAGCGTGGCTCGATGTTCGATCCCTCGGCCGTGTTCTACATGGAGAAGATCGCGACCGGCCCGGAAGCAGCCGACGTCATCGACGTGACCGCACCGGTGAAGACCAACATCCAACGCATCGCCAAGGCAAAGGGCAGCCGCGGACCCGAGGACGTGACGGTGGTGATCCTGGACCGGCCACGGCACGCGGAGCTGGTCAGCGCGGTCCGCGAAGCGGGTGCCCGGATCAAGTTCATCTCCGACGGGGACGTGGCAGGTGCCATCATGGCCGCCAAGGCCGGCACCGGCGTGGACCTGCTGCTGGGCATCGGCGGCACCCCCGAGGGCATCATCGCCGCGGCCGCGCTCAAGTGCATGGGTGGCGCGATCCAGGGCCGGCTCTGGCCGCGCGACGCCGAGGAGCGGGAGCGGGCGCTGGCCGCCGGACACGACCTGTCCCGCGTGCTGCACACCGATGACCTGGTCAGCGGCGAGGACGTCTTTTTCTGCGCCACCGGCATCACCGATGGTGAGCTGGTCTCCGGGGTCCGCTACGACCGCGGCGGGGTGCACACCTCATCGATCGTGATGCGCTCGAAGTCCGGCACGATCCGCGCTGTCGAGTCGATCCACCAGCTGTCCAAGTTGCGCGCTTATGCTTCCGTGGACTTCGACCGCAACTGAGCATTGAGAGGGCGTGACAGCGATGTTGTGCGTGACCATGAACGACATCCCGGGCTGGGAGGTCCAGCGGACCTGCGGTGAGGTGTTCGGGGTGACCGTCCGGTCCCGCAACGCCTTCTCCCAGATGGGGGCCGGCTTCAAGTCGCTGGTCGGCGGCGAGCTGGGCGGCATGACCAAGAACGTCATCGACAGCCGCAACGAGGCGATGACGCGGTTGTTCGCGGAGGCCCAAGCGCGCGGCGGCAACGCCATCATCGCGATGCGCTTCGACACCACCGAGCTGGGCAACAACTGGAGCGAGATCTGCGCCTACGGCACGGCGGTCGTCGCCATTCCGGTGACCGAGGCCGCCAAGCAGACCGCGATCCAGCTGGGCTACGGCCAGCCCGGTCAGCAGCAGGCCGCGCCGCAGGGTTGGCAGCAGCCGGGTCACCCGAGCGAGCAGCCGAACCAGCAGGCCGGCCAGCCGCAGCAGACCCAGCAGGCGCCCGGGCAGCAGCCGGCGCCGCAGACCGGCTGGGGCCAGCCTGAGCAGCAGTCACCGCAGCCCGGCTGGCAGCAGCCCGAGCAGGCCGGCCAGCCGCAGCACGGTCAGCAGCAGGAGCACCCGCAGGGCTGGCCGCAGTAGCTGTCAGGCTCGCCACCTGAGCGCGATCCGGGTGCCGGCGGCTCGCTAGGCTCGCAGGCGAGAGCCGTGCCCGGCGACGCCGCCGGGCCTGTCAGCCGAGGGAGCGTGCACCCGCCATGTCCGAACAGAGCAGCAGCGAGTACCGGATCGAGAAGGACTCGATGGGCGAGGTCCGGGTGCCCGCGGCCGCGAAGTGGCGGGCGCAGACGCAGCGGGCGGTCGAGAACTTTCCCATCTCGGGGCAGCCGATCGAGCGCGAGCTGATCGCCGGCTTGGCGCTCATCAAGGGTGCCGGCGCCCGGGTACGGGCCCGCCGTGGCCTGCTCGACCCGGCGAAGGCGGAGGCCATCGCTGCGGCCGCCGCAGAGGTTGCCCGTGGCGACTGGGATGCCGAGTTCCCGATCGACGTGTTCCAGACCGGGTCCGGCACCTCCTCCAACATGAACGCCAACGAGGTGCTGGCCAGCCTGGCCGCGGAGCGACTCAGTTCCGACGGCTCCGTCCCGGTGCACCCGAACGACGACGTCAACGACCCGCTGTCGTCCAATGACCAGTTCCCCTCGGCCATCCACGTCGCCGCGACCAAGGCAGTGGTCTCGGACCTGGTCCCGTCGCTGCAGCACCTCGCCGCCGCGCTGGAGCGCAAGTCGGCCGACTTCGCCGCCGTGGTCAAGTCGGGCCGTACCCATCTCATGGATGCCACGCCGGTCACCCTCGGCCAGGAGTTCGCCGGCTACGCGACGCAGATCCGCTACGGCGTGGATCGGGTGCAGGCAAGCCTGCCGCGGGTCGCCGAGCTTCCGCTGGGCGGCACCGCGGTCGGCACCGGCATCAACGCCCCGGCCGGGTTCGCCGCCGAGGTGATCGCGTTGATCGCGGCCGAGACCGGCCTGCCCCTGACCGAGGCCGGCAATCACTTCGAGGCACAGGGTGCGCGGGACGGCCTGGTCGAGCTGTCCGGTGCGCTGCGCACCGTCGCGGTCAGCCTGAACAAGATCAGCAATGACATCCGGTGGATGGGATCCGGTCCGCGCACCGGGCTCACCGAACTCTTCCTGCCGGACCTGCAGCCAGGCAGCTCCATCATGCCCGGCAAGGTGAATCCGGTGCTGTGCGAAGCGGTCTGCCAGGTCGTCGCACAGGTCATCGGCAATGACGCGGCGGTGGCCTTCGCCGGTGCAGCCGGCAACTTCGAACTCAACGTCATGCTGCCGGTGATGGCCCGCAACGTGCTCGAGTCCGTGCGCTTGATCGCCAATGTCAGCCGCGTCTTCGCCGATCGCTGCATTGCCGGCCTCGAGGCCAACGTCGAGCGATGCCTGGAGTACGCGCAGTCCTCGCCGTCGATCGTCACCCCGCTGAACCACTATGTCGGCTACGACGAGGCGGCCAAGATCGCCAAGCAGGCACTGGCCGAGCGCAAGACCATCCGGCAGGTGGTGATCGAGCGTGGTCACGTCGAATCCGGTGCCCTCACCGAGCAGAAGCTCGACCAGGTGCTGGATGTGCTGTCGATGACCCGGCCCGCGGGGTAGCCCGGGTGCATGTCTACGACGGGATCTCCGACAAGCTGGCACGCTGGCTGCTGGCGCAGCCGGTCTTCTTCGTAGCCACCGCACCGCTTGCTGGCGACGGGCACGTCAACGTCTCGCCGAAGGGCATGGCCGGCACCTTCGCGGTGCTGGGTTCGCACCGCGTCGCCTACCTCGACTACTTCGGTTCCGGCGGCGAGACGATCGCGCACCTGCGTGAGAACGGCCGGATCACCATCATGTTCGCCGCATTCACCGGTCGGCCCAACATCGTCC
The DNA here is from genome assembly GCA_036261575.1 of Jatrophihabitans sp. GTDB lineage: Bacteria > Actinomycetota > Actinomycetes > Mycobacteriales > Jatrophihabitantaceae > Jatrophihabitans_A. The sequence goes on along the minus strand of DATAKO010000027.1, from coordinate 12,388 downwards.
GGCTGTACGGCACCGGCCGCCACGTGCTGGCCGACGAGCCGGAATTCGCCACCCTGCGAAGCCATTTCTCCAAGGGCCGGACTGTCGGCCAGCGCTCGATCATCGTGGTCGAGCTGGACCGGGTACAGGATTCATGCGGCTACTCGGTGCCCTTCATGGACTTCGTCGCCGACCGGCAGGTGCTCGACCTGCACCAGGAGAAGCGCGGCGGCAGCCACTACCAGGGCCGCGGCCACCTGAAGAACCCGGAGTCGATCGACGGCCTGCCGGTGATCGACTCGCCGCACTGACCCACGGCTTCGCCTCGCACCTCCACCGCGATGAGCTCCACCGCGACGAGTGGTGAGAAATCCAGCGCCACGGTGGATTTCTCACCACCGGACGGGCTAGAGACCGACGTCCTCGAGCATCTCGGTCACCAGCGCGGCGATCGGCGAACGCTCGGACCGGGTCAGGGTGACGTGCGCGAACAGCGGGTGGCCACGCAGCGCCTCGATCACCGCGGCCACGCCGTCGTGCCGGCCCACCCGCAGGTTGTCCCGTTGTGCCACATCATGCGTCAGCACCACCCGCGAGCCCTGCCCGATCCGGGACAGCACCGTGAGCAGCACGTTGCGCTCCAGCGACTGGGCTTCATCGACGATGACGAACGAATCGTGCAGGGAGCGTCCCCTGATGTGGGTCAACGGCAGCACCTCGATCATGCCGCGGTCGAGCACCTCGTCCAGCACGTCCTTGGACACCAGCGCGCCCAGGGTGTCGAACACCGCCTGCGCCCACGGAGCCATCTTCTCGTTCTCGCTGCCGGGCAGGTAACCCAGCTCCTGTCCACCGACGGCGTAGAGCGGACGGAAAACCACGACCCGCTTGTGCGCCCGCCGCTCCATCACGGCCTCAAGGCCGGCACACAGCGCCAGCGCGGACTTGCCGGTGCCGGCCCGGCCACCGAGCGAGACGATGCCAACCTCGGGGTCGAGCAGCAGATCCAGGGCGACCCGCTGCTCGGCGGACCGCCCGCGCAGGCCGAAAGCCTCGCGGTCCCCGCGCACCAGCTTGAGTTCCTTGTCCGGGGTCACCCGGGCCAGCGCGGAGCCGCGGGCGGAGTGCAACACCAGCCCGGTGTGGCAGGGCAGCTCCGCCATCGGTTGCAGCTCGTCCACGTCGCTGAGCTCCAGCCGGCCCTCGTTGTACAGCGCATCGACGGTCTCGGTCGACAGCGTGGCCTCGGTCATCCCGGTCCAGCCGGACTCGACCGCCGGGTGCACCCGGTACTCGTCCGCCGGTAGCCCGACCGCGGCCGCCTTGACGCGCAGGGGCATGTCCTTGGAGACCAGGGTGACCCGCTTGCCCTCGTTGGCGAGGTTCAGTGCCACCGCCAGGATGCGCGAATCGTTGGTCTCGATACGAAAACCGGCCGGCAGCGAGCCGAGGTCGGAGTGGTTCAGCTCCACGTGCAGCGTGCCGCCCTCGTCCCCGATCGGCACCGCGTGGTCGAGCCGACCGTGCTTGATCCTCAGGTCGTCCAACAGCCGCAGCGTTTGCCTTGCGAACCAACCCAATTCCGGGTGGTGGCGCTTGCCTTCCAGCTCCCCGATGACGACCAGGGGCAGCACCACGTCGTGCTCACCGAAGCGGGCTATGGCGCCGGGGTCGGACAGCAGCACCGACGTGTCGATGACGAACGTGCGGCGCTGGGTTTCGTGGTCAAGGCTCACAGGACGCTCCTGAGCGCTGGTTGGCAACGGCATCTGCGCGATGCCGTCCGGCCGGCGTGGCAACGACGCCTGCCAGGGGTGAGGGATCGGAGCGCCCCCGCATCGGGGGCGATGCCGGTCCCCCGCTCGGTTACCACCACTCGGGGACCTCCCAGGCCGCCAGATTACGGCTGGCTGCCTGGCGCAACGGTACGTCCGGGGCCGAGACGAATTCGCAGCGACGCGCCGAACTGTTTCCGGCCGTTAACACAGCGTCAGGTGAACGACCGGTGACCAGCATCGTCACCGGGGCCGCTCACAGGTGCGGTCGGTTAGCGTTGCGGGATGAGCGTTGCCGATGCCCTCAACCTCGAGGTCCCCCGCAAGCCCCGGCTGCGCGGTTGGCTGCACCTGTACGCCGCTGTCGTGTCGGTCGTGGCCGGCGCGGTGCTGATCGCCGTCGCCAGCGCGGTGCGCGGCCATCGAGTGGCACTGCCGACCACGATCTATGCCATCACCGTCACGCTGCTGTTCGGCACGTCGGCGCTGTACCACCGCCGCCGCTGGGGGCCCACCGGTCAGCGGGTGATGAAGCGGCTGGATCACTCGATGATCTTCGTCTTCATCGCCGGCACCTACACCCCGTTCGCGGTCTTCACGCTGCCGCGCGCCTCCTCCATCGCGGTATTGACCGTGGTGTGGACCGGGGCCGCGTTCGGGGTGATCATGAAAACCGCCTGGCCGCAGGCACCGCGCTGGCTCGGGGTGCCGCTCTACATCGCGCTGGGTTGGGTGGCGGTGTTCGTGCTGCCTGAGATCCTGCAACGCGGCGGCGTCGCCGCCCTGGTGTTGTTGATCGTCGGCGGGATCTTCTACACCCTCGGCGCCCTGGCCTACGGCTTCAAGCGGCCCGACCCATTTCCAGTCACCTTCGGATACCACGAGGTCTTCCACCTGTGCACCTTGCTGGCCGCAGCCTGCCATTACGTGGCCATCTGGTTCGCCGTCTTCGCCGGCTGACGTCGCCGGCCCTCCCGACGGTCACGGCCCTGCCGCCGGCCTTATGACCTGCTGCCAGGCTGGGTAGAACCTGGGTGTGGGCGCCGGGACGGGCGCGCCGGCACGCAGAGAGGTGAGATCGGATTCGATGAACCAGCCGCAGCCGCACGGTCAGCCGGCCTACCCGCCGCCGAACTATCCGGTGCCGCCGACCGCAGGACCGCTCGCCTCCGAGACGCCGGATGACGTGGCCGCCGGGCAGGCCGCCGCGGCCGCCGCGGCCGGCCCCGGTCGAACCGTCGCGGCCGGCGAGCCGGCTCCCCAGCCCGTGTACGCCCGCCCCGGATATGCCCAGGCCGCTTCCACCCAGGCCGCATACGCCCAGCCCGCCTCCACCCAGCCGGCCTCCGCCCAGCCGGCCGACGCTGCCAGGCTCAACGGTGCGCACCATGCGGACGAGCACTACTTCGCCGAGCCGCCGCCTGCCCCCGCCCCGGTGGTGGACCCGCACCCGCACCAGGCCACCGACTGGAGCTACCAGCCGCGGCCGGAGACGGAACCGGGAAAGCCGGCGCCGGCCGAGTGGGGCTGGCGGGCCCGGGTGCGCAGCCTTTCCGGCGGCCTGATCCCGCTGGCGCCGGGCCCGGCCGAGCTGGCACATCGCACGGCGATCGCCCGCATCCGCGCCGCACTACCCGGCAGCCGCACCGTGGTGGTGGCCAACGAGAAGGGTGGCGCCGGCAAGACGCCGACCGCGCTGGTGCTCTCGGCCCTGCTCGCCGAGTACCGACGGGAAGCGGTCATCGCCTGGGACGTCAACGAGTTGCGCGGCACTCTGGGCAGGCGTGCCGAAGTCACCGACCCCCAGCTCACCGTCACCGACGTGCTCGCCGCGGCCGCCGAGCTGGCCCGGCCGGACGCGGAGGTGGGACTGCTCACCTCGTTCCTGCGCCGCCAGCCCGAGGGCAACCTGGTGCTCGCCTCCAGCGAGGACGGCAACGCGATGCGCCAGATCGGGCATCGGGAGTGCGACATCGTCCGGCAACTGCTGTTGCGACGCTTCGGCATCGTCGTGTGCGATACCGGCAACAACGCGGCCGCGCCGAACTTTCTCTACACCGTCGATTCGGCCGATGTGCTGGTGCTGCCGACCGCTCCTTCCGACGTCCACCTGGAGGTGGCGCGCGCGATGTTGCGCATGCTTGCCAGCCGGGAGACGACCCGGCACCTGGTCGCCCGCGCGGTCCTGGTGGTGACCTCCTCCACCGGGGCCCGGCTGGAACCGGAGGAGGAACGCTGGTTCGCAGAGCGGATCGGGCGGGTGGTGCACGTACCGGCCGATCCGGTCATCGCCCAGGGTGGCAAGCTCGCCGTCTCCCGGCTGTCGGAGGAATCCACCCAGGCCTGGACGCAGGTGGCCGGCGCAGTTGTGCAGGCGGCACTGGCCCCGTCCCCGCACGACAAGCCACGCGGGCGCCGGCGGGCGCCCGAGGGGCCGGCCGGCACCGCGACGGGACCGGCTCCGCAGCCGTCACAGTCGGCTCCGGCCGAGCCGAACGGTTGGTTCTCCGTGCCGGGAGGACCGGATCAGGGCCGCTGAGACCATCCCCGCCGGCAGCAGCGCAGAGCAAGCTGTGCGTGGATCAGTAGGGCCTGGCCCGCAGGTACTGCTGCGGCCAGTAGCCGTCCGCACCGAGCTCGCGCGCCGCCCGCTGCGGCCAGCTCGGTTCACGCAGCAGGGCACGAGCGAGCAGGACGGCATCAGCCGAGCCGTCCACCAGGATCTGCTCGGCCTGCGCAGGCTCGGTGATCAGCCCCACCGCCGCGACCGGCAGGCCGCTGTACTCACGCAGCCGGCGTGCCAGCGGCACCTGGTAGCCGGGACCGACCGGGATCTGCTGCTCGGGCACGTTCCCGCCGCTGGATACGTCGATCAGATCGACCCCCCGGCCGGCAAGCTCCCGCGACACGGTTTCGACGTCTGCCACGGTCAACCCACCGGGCGCCCAATCGGTGGCACTTACCCTGACGAACAGCGGCAGCTCGTCCGGGATGGCCGACCGGATCGCGTCCACAACCTCGTAGAGCAGCCGAGCCCGGCCGGCCACGTCGCCACCGTAGCCGTCGGCACGCCGGTTGCTCAGCGGCGACAGGAACTGGTGCAGCAGGTAGCCGTGCGCCGCGTGCACCTCGATCACCTCGAAGCCCGCTGACACGGCACGGCGCGCGGCAGCGCCCCACGCCGTCACCAGGCTTGCCAGTTCCGCTTCGGTGAGCGAGTGCGGCGCGGGCCAGTCCGCGTAGCCCAGCGGCGACGCACCCACCGTCGTCCAGCCACCCGCCTCCGGTGTCACGTAGCCACGGCCGTCCCACGGTCGGCGCGTCGACGCCTTGCGCCCGGCGTGGCCAAGCTGGATGCCGGGCACCGCGCCCTGGGCCCGGACGAAGTCGGTGATGCGCCGGTAGTCCGCCGCCTGGCTGTCGGTCCAGATGCCCGCGTCCCACGGCGAGATCCGGCCATCGGGCGTGACGGCGGTCGCCTCGGCCAGCACCAGGCCGGCGCCACCGCGAGCAAGTCCACCCAGGTGCACCAGATGCCAGTCGGTCGGGTGGCCCTCCTGCGAGGAGTACTGGCACATCGGCGAGACCCAGGCCCGATTGCGAAACGTGATGCCGCGCAGCGTCAGCGGCGAGAACAGTGTGCTCACGTGAGGACGCAACACCCGCAGCAGGCGGATGCTTCCCGCGATCAGGTACCGGTTTTGCCCTGAACGCACTGGTGTATCCGCCGCGTCGAACACGATCCGTGTACGAGTGATAACTCGATTGGATCTTGTATGGCGGTTGTGAGGGTGGTCATACTTGGCGGGCAACATCGAGCAGGAATCGGGGGATCCTGTTCAGGGCCTGGCCACGGTATGGGGAACCTGGCCGGCGTCCACGGGGAACAAGTGCATCAGGGGTGCATGCAAGGACGGAAGGGGCGGGACGCCTTTCGCCGTCGCCGGTTCGGGGGTTCCGGCGACAGAGCGAGCGCCTCGCCCCTTCCGGTGTGATGCAGCGGTGCCGATCGCGCCGATCCGCCCCGTGGGGCCGCCCGAAGGTTTCCGTCCGGCGCCGCTGAACCCGCCTAACGGGCGTCGGCCAGCGCCGCGAGCAGTTCGGCGTCCGTGTTCACCGGCCGGTCGCAGACGAATCCCCTGCATACATAGGCGGTTGCTTGATCGGCCAACAGCGGACGACCGGCGAGCAGCGGAACACCCGCCTGGTCCGGGGCACCGGCGACCACGACCGCGCCAGGCGACAGGCAGTCACGGGCGATCGCAGTCAGGCTGCCACCGTTCGCTGTCGCTTCCTCCCCGACGATCGCAACCTGCACCGGGCCGGCCACTGCAGCCTCGGCGACAGCCAGCGACCAGCCGGCGAAGCGCGGTTCTCGGACCAGCAGCTGTCCGGCCGCCGCCAGTGCCCGGTCGGCAGCGTCGCGATAGCGGGTCTGGCCGGACAGCGCGGCATGGCTCAGCAGGGCACCGGCCAGCGCCGATTGGCCCGCCGGTGACGCATTGTCGGCGGGGTCCCGCGGCCTGGTGAAGAGCGGCTCGCCATCGTCCGGGGTGTCGAAGAATCCACCATCTGGCGCGGCAAAACGTGCCAGCGCCACGTCCAGCAGGCGACCGGCCCAGTCGAGCCATTCCGGCTCGGCGGTGGCCTGGTGCAGGGCAAGCAAACCTTCGGCGAGGTCGCCGTAGTCCTCGGCGACACCGGCAGCCGCCCCGACGACGCCGCCCCGGGAGCTGCGTCGTAGCCGGCCGTCGACCCAGTGCCGATCCACCAGCACCATCGCGCAGCGCCTCGCTGCCGCCAGGTAGCCGGGCTCCTCGAGCAGAGCGCCGCATTCGGCGAGGGCCGCGATCGCCAGTCCGTTCCAGGCCGTGACAACCTTGTCGTCCCTGGCCGGCTGTGGTCGCCGATGACGTTCCTCAAGCAATTGCAGGCGAATCCGCTGCCACCACTGGGCATCGGCTGGATCGTGCGGAAGCTGGAGGGTCGAGGTGCCGAGTTCGAACGTGCCCGGGCCGGTAACACGCAGCAGTTCCGCGGCGCGCGCTCCGTCCTCGACGCCGAGCACCTCGATCAGCTGGTCCGGCGTCCAGGCATAGGTCAGGCCCTCCACCCCGTCGGTGTCGGCGTCGAGCGCGGAGGCGAAGCCGCCCTCGTCGGTCCGCAGCTCCCGCAGCAGGAAGTCTGCTGTCTCCCGGGCGATCCGCTCGGCCAGTGGCGACCGGGTGGCACGCCACCAGTGCAGGTACACCCGAGCCAGTTGCGCATTGTCGTACAGCATCTTCTCGAAGTGCGGCACCACCCAGTGCGCGTCGACGGAGTACCTAGCGAAGCCACCCGCGAGCTGGTCGTAGATGACGCCGCGGGCCATCGCCTCGCAGGTTCGCTGCACCATGGCCAACGCCGCGGTCGAACCGGTCCGGCCGTGGTGACGCAGCAGGAATTCCAGCACCATCGAAGGCGGGAACTTGGGCGCACCCCCGAAGCCGCCGTTGCCTGCGTCGAACGTGTCGGACAGCCGCTGCAGCGCCCCCGCCAGCTCGGTGTGGGTGACGGGGCTCGAGCGCGTCGAATCTGCGGCCAGCGCCTGCTGCAGGGCCGCGACGATCCGGTCGCTGGCACCGGCGAGCTCGGACCTTCGCTCCACCCATGCTTCAGTGGCGGCTTCCATCAGCTGGACGAAGTTGTCCGGCGGCAGGTAGGTGCCTGCGAAGAAGGGCTGACCGGACGGTGTCAGCAGACAGGTCATCGGCCAGCCACCCTGTCCGGTCAGGGCTGTCGTCGCCGCCATGTATACCGCGTCGATGTCCGGCCGCTCCTCCCGATCCACCTTGATAGCAACAAAATCACGATTGATCCGAGCCGCGATGGCCTCGTCGGCAAAGGACTCGTGCGCCATCACGTGGCACCAGTGACAGGCGGCGTAACCCACGGAGAGCAGGATCGGTACATCGCGGCGCCTTGCCTCGGCCAAGGCCTCCTCGCTCCAGGGCCACCAGTCAACCGGGTTGTCGGCGTGCTGAAGCAGGTACGGGCTTGTCGAGTCGGCCAGCCGGTTGCTCACGCGGAACCCCTTTGCGGTTGCGGTCTGACCCATGAGCGGGACCCACGAGTTGTCTCCACCCGACAATACGAGGCGAGCCTGCCGACGAGGCACAGCCCAGCAGCCCGATCCAGCCGCGGGGGCTCAGTTCGATCCCGTGTCACCGGCCACGAACGGGTGCACCTGCAAGTCGCAGATCGGGCCGGCGGGCGGGTCGGTCCAGCCACGGCCGAGGACGAAGGTCGGTGCCCCCTGCACGCAGGAGGCGCCTTTTGCCGGCACCGACGACCACTCGACGAGGGCCGAGATCCACGAACCTGGGCGCAGAGTCAGCTGAGGTACGGTCGATCCGGTGACACCGCCCAGGGGGCCGTGCAATGTCTGCGCCGCGGTCAGCAGCGGCGCGCCACCAGGCCGGTCGCCGGACGGGCTCGCGAACACCTTCACGTCCGGGTAGCCCGAGAGCGTGCAGGACCGGTCCTGCGGCGCCGCGACGTGCAGGACCCACGCCTGCAGGCTGCCGTGCGCCGTCGGAGCAGACGACTTGCCTCCAAGCTGCGCGGAGAGGCACGTGCCGGTGGCGGTGTGCGAGGCGTAGTAGAACGGGAACTTGCCGCCAGCCGAACCCGGTGCTCGGGAGGCAGGGCGGTTTCCGACCGTGGCTGCCTGCATCGGGGCGGATCTGCTGGTAAGGGCCCGCGGGACGAGCAGCGAGCCCGCTGTCACCGCGGCGAGCAGCACGGCTGCCAGCAGCGGCACCGCCCAGCGGCGCAGCGGGTGGTCGGCCGGGTTCTGCTCGGCGCTCGATGCCACCGTGGCGAGCACCGCCTGCCTGGTCAGCCACCCCGCGGGCGCAGCCGCCGCATCCGCAGCCAACTCGGCGCGGATGATGCGTTCCAGATCATCGTCGGTCGCGTTCATCGATGTTCTCCTCGGAGTTCGTGTTCGGAGCTGCGGGTGGCTCTCAGTGAGGCCAGCGCGCGGCTTATCAGGCTGCGGACCGTGCCGACCCGGCATCCCATCGCTTCGGCGATGCGCGCGTCGGGATAGTCGTAGAAAAACCGGAGCACCAACGCCGCCCGCTGTCGCTCCGGCAAGGTGGCCAGCATCCGGCGAAGCTGGTCCCGGTCGAGCAGCCGGTCGCCATCGCCCGGGTCGGACCGTTCCGGCACCCGATCGGTGACGAGTTCCAGCCTTCGCTTGCGCTGGCTGAGGAAGCGGTTCACGACCGACCGCCGGACGTAGGCCACCGGCGATTCGGCGGCAGCGACCTTGTGCCAGTGCGGGTAGAGCCGGACGAGCACGTCCTGCAGCAGTTCCTGGGCGCGATCGCGGTCGCGCGTGAGGAGGTAGGCCGTCGTCAGCAGCCCATCCGTGTGCTGACCGACGAACTCGGCGAAGTCATTGCTCGCGGTCTGCGGCTTCGCCGCTATCGCCACCTTCATACCCGACTTGACTCATCTGACGCGTGAAGCATTGCGGTCGGAGCCGGAAACTTCTTGCCACCGCCCGTCTTCTTCTCCTTGCTCAGCAGGCAGCCCCGGCCCGGCGAACTGCGAGCACCTCGTGTTGTGCCCACGGTGCCGGTTACGCCAGGCTGGTATCGGCAACCGACCGGTAGGAGATTACCGATGAGCGAGCACGGCAAGCACGAGGCGGCTGACTCCGGGGTGGACATCGTCCCCACCGAAACCCGCGCCAGCTTCGGCGCCGAGGTCCTCGATGCGGTGACGCCGCGGACGGTGCTGATGGTGGTTGCGGTGTTGCTGCTGCAGCTCGGCTTCATCCTCTCCTACGTAGGCGCATTTCACGCCCCGAAACCACATCGCATTCCGATAGGCGTGGTGGCACCGGGCGGTGCAGCCGGCCAGCTGGTCGGCCAGCTCAACGCGATTGCCGGTCGTCCGGTGGATGCGCGTGCCGTTGCCAGCACCAGCAGCGCGACCGGGCAACTGCGGCACGGCACCTTGCCGGCCGCCCTGGTCGTCGATCCAAGCGGCAACACCGACACCCTGCTCGTGTCCAGCGGCGGCGGCACCTCCGTGTCGCAGGCCATCACCCAGGTGATCACTGCTGTGGAGGCCAAGCAGCAACGCTCGGCGACGGTGCAGGACGTGGTGCCGCTGCAGCCGGGTGACGGTCGCGGGCTGACCGGCTTCTATCTGGTGATCGGCTGGATCGTCGGCGGCTACCTGATGGCCGCCCTGCTCGGGGTGGCCCGGGGTGCGCGGCCGGCGACGCCGCGCCGGGCGGTGATCCGGCTGCTGTCCGTGCTGCCCTACGCGCTGCTGTCCGGGATTGGTGGCGCCTGGCTGGTGGGACCGGTACTGCATGCGTTGACCGGTCACTTCCTCGCCCTGGCCGCCCTGGGCACGCTGCTGGTGATCACCTCCGCCGCGGTGACGATGGCCTTGCAGGTGCTGCTGGGAGTCATCGGCATCGGGCTGACCGTGTTGGTCTTCGTGGTGCTCGGCAATCCCAGCGCGGGCGGGGCATACCAGCCGTCGGTGCTGCCCGGGTTCTGGCGCACGATCAGCTACGCGCTGCCCAACGGTGCCGGCACCGATACGGTCCGCCGGATCATGTACTTCGGCAGCCGCGGTATCACCGGCCATCTCGCGGTGATCGCCGGCTGGGCTATCGCCGGTGTGCTGGTCACCCTCGCCGTAGCAGTCCTCCGGCAGCGGCGAGGTGCGGCTGAGCCGGCCTGACACGCCAGCCCGGCTGCGGCGTCAGAGCAGGAAGCCTTTGCGATACAGGCGGGAACTCGGCCCACCGACGATGCCGGCCTGCTGCAGGAACGGCATGATCTTCTCCGCCATCCACCGCCGGGTCTGCCGATGATGCGGATTGCTCAGCGCCGCTCGCCGCCCGACGTCGGCCGGAATGCCGACCGCCTCGTACACCCGGCGGTCGATCAGTGAATCCACGATGCAGTACGAGACGGTGGCGACCGCGAGACGCTGGCGCGCCAGCGCGGCCCGGGACAGCCGCGGCATCAACCGCAGCAGCTCCTCGCGCGCGTAGCGGACGTGCCGGGATTCCTCCACGACGTGAATCTTGCTGATCCCCCGCACCAGCGGCTGCACCTGCTCGTCCACCATGATCTCTCGCTGCAACCGGTCGGTGACCTCCTCGGCCACCAGCACCGGAGCGAACATGGCCGGCCCGCCCGCGGTTGCCTTGTAGATGCGGCCCAACTCGTGCACCAGCCGCGGCGCGCCGTAGTGCGGGACGCCGAGCTTGCTGGCGCACCTGGCGAACATGATGGAGTGCCTGGTCTCGTCCCCCACCTCGGTCATCGCGTACTGGGCATGCGGGTCGCGCAGGTCGAGGTCATAGCTGTAGCGAAGCAGCATCTGCATCAGGATGATCTCGAACCACAGACCCACCTGCATGATGCTGGCCATCTCGTGTTTGCTCAGCTCAACCTGCTGCTGCCTGTTCAGGTCCGCCCACAGGTCGGTGCCGAAGAGCGAGACCCGATGCCAGGGCATGCAGGGCTTGTCCGGCTCGAGCGGCGCATCCCAGTCGAGATCCTCGGCCGGATCGAAGCTGTTGTGCGCGGACGAGACCAACAGCCGCATCGCGGAGTGCTGGCGATCGAGCACGCGGCGGTCGGCGGACCGCCGATGCGGACGGCCCGCGGTCAACTGACGATCCTCATGCAGCTGTGTCATCGTTCAACCTCCGCTTACGCGTGCCAGCATCATGACAGTTGTGTTTACAAAATTGCCAGAAATGACAATAGGCCTCGCTGCCGGCGCTGTCCACCCCTACCGCGTCCGCGCGGTGAGGCCTGCCCCGGCTTCCAGCCAGCGCAGGCGGCACCGGACAGCAGGCGTCCCGGCTAGCCTTGGGCGACCATCCAACCCGCCAGCGGAGGACGCGCACGCCGTGAACGCTCCCACCCCGACCACGCCGGGACGAGTCCGGCGCACCGTCGGGATGGTGCTGCTGGTGCTGGGCCTTGCGGTAGCAGCGAGCTGCGCCACCGAAGCGGTCCGGAGCTTCATCGGGCCGGCCATCGACACGTTCGCCAGCCCGGTCTACACCACGCCTGCTGACACCACCCTCGAGATCACGCGAACCGGCAGCTACCTTCTCATGCAGGACGTCGGCACCGCCGGCGTCGGCACGAGCTCGCCGGGCGCGACGATAACCCCTGCCGACACGATGTTGCTGGGTCCTGACGGCACCCCGTTGCCGCTTCGGACGAGCAGCGGCAGCACGCTTGTCAGCCGCGACACCGACTCCTACGTCGACGTCATGAGCTTCCACGCTCTCAGCAGCGGCACGTACCGGCTGACGATCATCCGGCCGAGCGGTGCGCGGCTGATCGTCGTCCCCGATCTGGGGCCGCCTGCCAAGCGCCTCGCCGGCTGGCTGGCCGGCGTTGCTGCCGGCATGCTGGCGCTGTTCATCGGCGGCCTGCTGTTGACGCTGCGCGGCCGTCGCGCCTCCGATTCCGCAGCGCTGGCGGGGCTGGGCCGGTCAGAATTGGCACCGCCGGGCTGGTACCCGGACCCGTATCAGCCTGGTGCCGCACGATGGTGGGACGGCCAGCGCTGGTGACCATGACGGAGCTGTT
>DATAKO010000019.1:0-12696 GCA_036261575.1 Jatrophihabitans sp. | reverse complement strand
GATCAACCCGAGGGCGATTGCCAGTAGCACCGCGACGGCAAGCACCGCGATGACCAGGATCCGGGTGCTGCGGTAGGAGGAGTCGGCCTGGGCAACCGATTTGGTTACCACAGCATGCTCGGCGTCCACCAGCGCCTGCGTGTCAGCCCGGACCGCGTTGCCGGGCGGCGCCACGAGGGTGTCCTGCTGGGAGGCAAAGGCGATCAAGTTGTTCGCGGTGGCCAGCGGAGCCAGTGTCTGGCGCGCCTGCAGGTACTGGGCGAGATCCGCCTTGAGCTTGGCCATGGTGGCGGGATCCGCCGGGTTCGTCTGCTGGTAGGCGTCGACGGCCTGCTGGATGCTCGTGACGTCCTTCGCATCCTGTTGCACGGCGGCCGCCTTGGCCGCATCACCTTGGGCGACGATCTGCTGCCTGGAATCGAGCCGCAGCGCGTCCAGGTCGGACTGGACGGTCTGGATCGCCTGGAGGGCGTTCAGGCTGTCCTGACTGATCGCGTTCAGCCGGCCGTGCGCGGAGCCCAGCTGGCTCAGGCCGAGGATGCCCACCAGCAGCATCAGCACCGTCAGCGCGGCGAACGAGGCCATCAGCTTGCGCCGGATCGGCATGTTCTTCAAGAACGGGATGCCGCCGCCCGACTGACCAACGGATTCCAACTCGGACGTGCTCGACATGCGGATTCCTTTCCTTGCGCCCAGGCGCGATCGTGCTTCCTGGCAGGACTATCGACGCGCGTCGGGCCAACCTGAACGGATCGCGCCGCCGGGTGCGCCCGTGCCGGCGCAGGCCGGCTCATCCACCTGCGGCGGCTGCCGATCAGAAGGTGATGCCGGCGTCCGATCGGCGCCGTGGGCTAGGAGGCTGACGTTGCGTTCACTTGTTGTCGATGATTCCCGTGCTATGCGGATGATCCTTCGACGCATCCTGAGCCAGGTCGGCTTCACGGTGACCGAGGCCGGTGACGGGCTGGAGGCGCTGGCGGCCCTGGCTGAGCTGCAGCAACAGCAGCAGACGCCGGAAGTGGCCTTGATCGACTGGAACATGCCGAACCTGAACGGCCTGGAGCTGATCAAGGAGATCCGGCGGCGGCCCGAGCTGTCCCGGATGACGCTGATGATGGTCACCACCGAGGGTGAGCAGGCCCAGATCGTGCGAGCCCTGGCTGCCGGCGCACACGAGTACGTGATCAAGCCGTTCACCCCGGACGCGATCCTGGAGAAGCTCGAGCTGCTCGGCGTGCTGCCGCTGGCGGTGGCCGAGTGAGCGCGCTGACCGACGTGCCCGCCGCCGGTGACATCTGCCAGCTGGTGGACGAGGTGTGGTCGACCTTCCTCGGCGCGCCGTCCGGCCCGTACCAGGTGGCCGCCGTCAGTGAACTGCCGGGACCGGTGCTGAGCTGCCAGGTCGGCATCAGCGGTAGCTGGAACGGCACCCTGACGCTGAGCCTCACCGCGGCCGGCGCCCTGGAGGCAGCCGCCGCGATGTTCGGGCTCGTGCCGGACGAGCTGGCACCGAGCGACCTCGAAGACGCGGTCGGCGAGCTGGGCAACATCGTCGCCGGCAACATCAAGTCGTGCCTGCCCGAGCCGTCCGCGCTCTCGTTGCCCGCGGTGAGCCGCGACCCGCAGCCACCCGCCGGGCAACCGCGGCTCGAGCTCACGCTGGCCTGGGACGCCCACCTGCTGCAGATCACCCTGACCGAAACAACCCCCGCCCTGAAAGTTGGTGCCTGATGCGCCTGATCGTCGCAGACGACTCCGCAGTGATGCGCAAGATCGTCATCCGAACCCTGCGCCAGACCGGCCTGAGCAACCTGGACATCATCGAGGCCGGCGATGGCCAGGAACTGGTCCAGCTGGTTCAGCAGCACGACCCGGACCTGGTGCTCTCGGACTGGAACATGCCCAATCTGACCGGCATCGAGGCGCTGGCGCAGCTGCGCTCGATGGGGCTCACCGTGCCGTTCGGCTTCGTCACGTCCGAGGGTTCGGACATGATGCGCGAGCGGGCGCAGGCCGCCGGTGCGCTGTTCCTGCTCGCCAAGCCGTTCACCCCCGAATCGATGGAAGACGCGCTGTCCGCCGTCGTCTGATCGCGCTCGCGGTAGCGGCGACCGACAGTCCGCCGAGTCCGGGCCTGACCCACCTCCCACCCCCATCAGCAAGGAAGCTTCGCCATGCGCCTGCCCTCGAACAAGGACATCAAGGATCTGCTGGAGGGAATGCTCGGCCGCGACGTGTCACTGGAACCGGCCGCCACCACGCTGTCGTCCACGGACACCATCGGGTCGCTGATCGCCACCTACTGCGATGACGACTCCCGGACCCGGGCGGTGCTCGGCTGGAGCATCGACGCCGGCGCCCACGTCGGCGCGGCCATCGGCCTGGTGCCGGCACCGCTGGCCAAGGAGATGGCCGCCGAGCAGTTCCTGCGGCTGGACATCGCCGACAACCTCGCCGAGGTGTCCAACGTGATGGCCGCGCTGTTCGACAAGCCCGGTAACCCGCACGTGCGGATGCAGGACCGTTACTGCCCGGCCGCCTCCGCGCCCGCGGAACTGAGTTCGTTCCTGTACACCAATGCCGACCGGCTCGACCTCGACATCACCGTCAAGGGCTACGGCAGCGGCAAGCTCGCCCTGGTCACCTGGGTCTGAGCGTCACCGCTCGCAGCCGGCGGCCTGTCTACCTCGGGTAGGCAGGCCGCCGGCGTCTGCGGTGCGGGCACGGTGGGCAGCCGGTCGCCGGATCAGGCCGGTTGCAGCCGGTGCATGCCGGCCGCCGAGCCCTTCCGCTTGAGCCGCATCACGAAGGCGAGCACGGTCGCCACAGCCTGGTACAGCTCGGCAGGGATCTCCTGCCCGACCTCGCAGCTGGCATACAGCGTGCGGGCCAGCGGGATGTCCTGCACCATCGGCACCCGGTGTTGTTCCGCGAGCGCCCGGATCCGCGCAGCCATGTGGTCGCCACCCTTGGCCACCACGCGCGGAGCACCCCGGCTCGGGTCGTACTTCAGCGCCACCGCGACGTGTGTCGGGTTGACCACGATGACGTCGGCCTGGGGCACGTCGGCCATCATCCGGTTGCGGCTGATCGCCAGCGCGCGGGAGCGGATCGCGCCTTTCAGCAACGGGTCACCCTCGTTGCTCTTGTGCTCCTCCTTGACCTCCTGCTTGGTCATCTTGGTGTGCTTGTTGTTCCGGCGCCGCACCACGATCACGTCGGCGATCGCCATCACCAGGCCGGCGACCGCACCGAACCGGATCAGCTTCAGGGCCGCATCCGACGTCGCCTGCAACACCGCCTGCAGCGGCAGGGAGCCTGCGGCCATCAGTTGTGGGATGAGCTGGCGCACCGACAGGTAGGTCACCAGCGCCAGCACCGCCAGCTTCAGTAGTGACTTCAGTAGCTGCCAGATGCCGTGGCCGCCGAACATTCGCTTGATCCCCTTCAGCGGGTTCAGGCGGTCCAGCTTCGGCTTGAGCAGCTTGGGTGCCAGGTAGATGCCGCCCTGACCGCCGGCCGAGATCACCGAGGTGATGAGCACCAGCACCGCCAGCGGCGCCACCGCGAAGGCGGCGTGCAGCAACGCCCACTTGGTGGTGCTGAGGGCGTGCCCGACATCCGGATTCTGGATGGTCACGCCCACCTGCACCAGCAGCGTCTGGCTCAGTGACATCAGCGACCTGCCCACCGCCGGCACCACGAAGCTGGCCGCCAGGATGCTGAGCCAGGAGCCGAGCTCCGGGCTGTGACCGATGCTGCCCTCGCGCCTGGCCTGCTTGAGCTTGCGCGGGGTGGCCTTTTCGGTCTTCTCACCCGACCCTCCCCCGGCCATCAGCCGGCCACCCGCATCACCAGCGAGGTCGCCGAGTTCGCGATCCCGTTGATCACCTGGGGGAAGATGGCGAAGCTGAGCCCGACCAGCCCCAACGTCAGCATGATCTTGAGCGGGAAGCTCATCTGGAACACGTTGAGCTGCGGCGAGATGCGCGAGAGCAGGCCCAGCGCGACATCGGCCAGGAAGAGGACGGCGATGAGCGGTGCCGCAACCTGCAGGCAGGACACGAACATGCTCGTCATGCCGCCCACCAGGGTCTGGTCAAGGTGCGCCAGCGAGATCGTGCCGTCCAGCGGCAGGGTGCTGAAGGTGCGCAGGAAGCCTTCGAAGATCACCAGGTGGGCGTTGCTGGCGAACAGCAGCGCTGAGGCCATCACGCCGTAGAAGCGGCCGAAGATAGAGGTGTTGTTCTGCATGGTCGGGTCATAGACCGCGGCCAGCGAGAACCCGCCGGACAGGTCGATCAGCGACCCGGCTGCCTCGACCGCGCTGAACAGCAACCGCGTGATGAAGCCCAGCGCGGCTCCGATCAGCAGCTGCTCGGCCGCGCTGGCCACGATCGGGCCGAGCTCGGCAGCCGGCACGTGCGGCACGGTTTGCTTCGACACCGCAAGCGAGATCGCGCCGCTGAGCATGAGCCTGACCACGCGCGGAACGCCGGCGGTGGCCAGCGGCGGCGCGATCTCGAGCCAGGCCGCGATGCGCAGCGAGCACAGCAGCAGGGCCAGCAGCTGCGCGGTACCGATGGTCAGGTTCATGGCGTGGCGGGATGGGTACGGGGCCGGTCAGTTGCTGATCAGGCTGGGGATCTGGTTGAACAGCTCATGGGTGTAGGTGACCATCGAGTGCATCATCCAGCTGCCCGACAGCAGCAGCGCGATGCCGACCGCGAGCGCCTTCGGCACGAAGGACAGCGTCACCTCCTGGATCTGCGTCGCCGACTGGAACAGCGAGATGGCGAAGCCGACCAGCAGTGCGGTCAGCAGCGTCGGCGCAGCCAGCTCGAAGGCGATCATCATCGCCTGCAAGCCCATGTGGACGATCTGGGTGTCGGTCATGATGTCCTCTGCGGGGTAAGGATGTGGCTCGGCACCAGGCCGGGCAGCGACTGTGATCTGATAGCTGGGTGAAGTAGCTAGGTGTGATAGCTGGTGACCAGGGAGTTGATGACCAGGCCCCAGCCGTCGACCAGCACGAACAGCAGCAGCTTGAACGGCAGCGACACCGACACCGGCGGCAGCATCATCATGCCCAGCGACATCAACGACGACGAGACGACCATGTCGATGATGAGGAACGGGATGTAGACCACGAAGCCGATGATCATGGCCGAACGTAGCTCGGACAGCACGAAGGCCGGGATCAGCGTGGTCAGATCGAGCTTGTCCGGGCTCGGTGGGTTGGGCAGGTGGCCCGCGCGCAGCATCAGCGCGATCTCCTGGCTGCGGGTGTGCGCGAGCATGAACGTCCGGATCGGCGCGATGCCGTCGTGGAAGGCGACCGCCTGCGTCTTGGTGCCGTGCAGGTAGGGCTGCACGCCGGCGGAGTTGACGGCCTTGATCACCGGGCTCATCACGAACAGGCTGAGGAACAGCGACAGGCCCGCGAGCACCTGGTTCGGCGGCACGTTGTTCAACCCGAGCGCGTTGCGGGTCAGGCCGAGCACCACGAAGATCTTGGTGAAGCTCGTCATCAGCAGCAGGATGGACGGAGCCACGGACAGCAGCGTCAACAGCAGCAGGATGCTGACCGATGTGGTCGGCTTGGGGTTCAGGTCGACGCCGATGGTGCCCGAGGATGGCACGGTCGGCTTGGCCGGCGCGCTCGGCGCGACCGGTCCGAGTGCCAGCACCTGCGCGCCGCCGGCGCCGATAGCCGAGCCACCGGCGGTGGTACTACTGGCGGTGGTGCCACTGACAGCGACCGTGCTGCCGGGGGTCGCAGCCGAGGCTGCCGGCGCAGACAGGACGGCCACGCCGAAGAAGCCGGCACAGGCGAGAACGGCCAGCAGGAGCAGTCGCTTCACTTGCGCACCGTCACATCGCGGGCGGCGTTGACCAGCTGCTTCCAGGTGGCCGGCGACAGGATCGAGCCGTCCAGGGCGCCTGCCCGGGCCGGTGCCGCCCGGCGGCCGGGCCGGGTCGGGGCGGTGGCAACGACCTCGCCGTCGAGCTCGACGAGCTGGTCTGCCTCGACCGGCAAGGCGGCCGCCCGGCGGTGCCGGGCCGGCGCCTCCACGGTGAGGGCCTCCTCCAGCGGGGCCAGCTCGGTCTCGGCCAGCAGCTGCACACCCTGCTCGGTTACCCCGAGCACCAGCGCCCGGTCCATCAGCTTCAGCACCGCCACCGAGGAGGATCGGCTCAGCTGCTGGCGGGCCAGCACGCTGATCACCCGATCGTTCTTGCCGGCGCCGAGGGGCTTGCGCGCCCACTTGGCCAGCAACCACATCACCGCGAGCACCACGACCAGTGCGACCAGCATGCGGCCGATGATCGCTACCGTGCTCACGGGGTCAGTGGATTGGCGTCGTCGCTGATGATCTCCGTGATCCTCAAAGCGAAGTTCTCATCGATCACCACTACCTCGCCTCGTGCGATGAGGTGACCGTTGACGAGCAGATCAGCCGGCGCGCCCGCCGCCCGATCGAGTTCCACCACAGCACCCTCGGACAGCCTCAGCAGCTCGCTGATGGTCATCCGGGTGCTGCCGATCTGCGCGGTGACGTCCATGCTGACGTCGCGCAGCAGGTCGAGGCCACGCCGGTTTCCGGCGCGACCGACCGCCGCGGGGGTCGCTGCGGCCCGCAGCTCCTCGGGGCTCGGATAGTGCGGCGAAACGAACTCCGGCGCCTCGTCCGGGGCTACCGCGATGCCGACCAGTGCCCGCACGTTGCCTTCGTGCAGCAGCGGCACCAGCACCGCGTTCGGCTTGCTCAGCAGCCCGGCCATCGCGGGGTCCGGTTCCAGCACGGTGCCAGGTCCGGTAGCGGCGGTGCCGGTCGCCGAGGCGACCGCGGCCAGTGCGGGGGCCAGCGCCGCACCCAGGTCCAGCGCGCCGAGCGGCGACTGCTGCAGTGCCTGCACCAGGTCGCGCTCGACCGCGAGCAGGACCTCGCCGCTGCGGGTTCCGGTGAAGCGGGCGACTACAGCGACGCCGTCGAAGCTGACCTGCTCGGTCGTGGGGGTTCCGATCTCCAGCGGGTGGGAGATCGGCAGGTTGGCAACTGCCGCCTGGGCGATCAGTTCCGCCGAAACCACGGCTCCAGTCATGTTGTTGCTACTCACTTTCTTCAGCCTGCGGTGTCGGTGTCGACGACCATGCCGGCGAGCCGGCTTCCTTGGCGCCCAGCCAGGGCATGGGCGAACGTGATCCCCGCCGACTCGACGGTCAGCGGCGTGGTGACGCGATGCCGGAGCCGGACCACGTCACCTGGGGCAAGTTCTACGATCTCGGCGGCGCTCAGCTGCACCGGCTGGAAGACCATGTGCACGTCGACCGGCACGCCACCCAGCGCCTCGCGCACCTGCAGCGCCGTGTGCTGCTCGGCGGCTCGCTCCTTCGCGGTCTTGGGCTTGTTGTCCTTGCCCATGCGAAGCCGCGGCAGCAGTGAGGAGAACGGGATGCACAGGGTGGCCATGCAGCTCTGGTTGCCGACCTTCATCGAGAAGGCCCCGACGATCACCGCATCGGTGGCACCGGCCGCCTGCACGAACTGCGGGTTGAACTCGACGCTGCGCAGCACCGGCTCCACTCCGCCGATCGGCACGAAGGCGTACTGCAGTACCGACAGCATCTGCTCGATCAGGTCGCGCAGCAGGCTGGTTTCCAGGTCGGTGAGGGCACGGACCGGCTGATCGCCACCGGCGCCACCGAGCAGGTAGTCCACGCAGCCGAGCGCGGTCGGTACCGAGAACTCGAACAGCGCGGTGCCGGGCATGCTGCCCAGTTCCAGCACGGAGAGCACGGTGGGCGTCTCCAGGCCGGCGATGTACTCCTCGTAGCTCTGGTGCTCGATAGCGACGACGCTGACCTGGCAGACCTGCCGCAGCCCGCTGGCCAGCAACGTGGTCAGCCGGCGGGCGAACGTCTCGTAACACATCTGCAGGGCGCGCAGATTGTCCCGGGTCAGCTTGGTCGGTCGCTTGAAGTCGTAGGTGACGGCTCGATCGCCCCGCGCGTCGGGACGCGGGGTCAGCTGGCTTACCGCGGCCAGCGGTGCAGACGAAGTGGGTGCCACGTGCTCACTGTTCGGCCGGATCCGTCCGGACCTGAGCGCGTGTGCGCCACCAACCGGTCACAGCGCGCAACCGGTACACGAGTGCCGGGCGAGCTCAGCTGGCCCCGGTCATCACGAACTCCTGGTACGGGACGTCGAGGATCTGCTTCGGGTAGTCCCCGGCCAACTTCTTCAGCAGCAGGTCCTGGTACTTCGTCCGGTTGGCCAGGCCGGTCAACTGGGCCGTCGTGGCGTTGGAGTAGGTGTCGATGACGTCCTGCGCGGCGGCGGCGGTGTCCAGGTCGGCGCTGGTCCCCTTCGTGGTCTGCAGCGAGATCTTGAGCCGCAGGTAGGCGCCGTTGGCCAGGTTCAGGGTCATCTCGTCCATCGGGATGACCGGACCCTTGGCCGGCTTCTTCTTGGCCGTGGTGGCCGCGCTTGCTTTGGCCGACGGCGCCAGCACCGTGAACTTGGCGACGGCGCCGCCGGCCAGCAACACGACCAGCACGATGGCAATCAGCTTGAGCTTGCCCCGCTTCTTGCCGTTGCCGGCCTGCTTGTCGTCGCCCGAGCCCCCCGTTGAGCCGCCGGGTGATGACGAAGATCTGGTCACGTTGGTTGCAATCCGTTCTGGTCGTTTGGTATCAGCCATGTCTGTTGCTTTCTCAGCCAGCCGCGTTCGCCCCGAGTGCGGCGAGCGTGCCGCGGGCGGTTGCGGGCAGTTTCGACAGGACGACGATGTCCACCCGTCGGTTCCGGACGATCGAGGCCGGATTCTTCGGGTCGATCAGCGGGCGCTGGTCGGAGTAACCGGCCGCGCTGAGCCGGTTGGCCGACAGGCCACCGCGCGCGATCAGGTAGCGCACCACCGAGGAGGCCCGGGCCGAGGACAGTTCCCAGCCCGAGGGGTAGGGCGCGGTGGAGACGTTGGCCTGGTTGGTGTGGCCGTCCACCTGGATCTGGTTGTCGATCTTGGCCAGCTCCGGGTCGACCGCGCTGAGGATGATCTGGCCCTCGGGTTCCAGCGTCGCGCTGTTGCCGGCGAAGACCAGCTCATCGGTGATCAGGGTGACCACCAGCCCCCGCTCGTCGATGTTGAACGAGGCGGTGCCATCCAGCCCCTTCGCGTGCAGCGAGGCCTTGATCGCCTTCTCGATCTTGGTGAACTCATCGACTTCCCGCTGCGCGGCTGTGGTGTCCGGGGCACTGGCCGGCTGCGCCGCCGACTGCGCCTGGTTCGCGCTCGGGATCTTGGAGTTGACGATGTCCTGGGTCGCGGCCAGGTTACCGTCGATCGGCCCCTGCCCGCCGTTGAGCACCGGCTGCTGGCCGTTGCCGAAGGCACTGGACAGCGAGGACTTCAACTCCGCGAACTTCGAGGTGTTCACCTGCGAGATGGCGTACAGCACGATGAACAGCACCAGGAGCAGCGTCAGCATGTCCGCGTACGTGACCATCCAGCGCTCGTGATTTTCGTGCTCCTCCTCGTGCACCTTGCGGCTACGACCTCGTCCGGTCGAGCCGCCATGCCCGGCGCTCACGCCGCCTCACCCTGGTTCGCGTCCGCGGGCTTGGAGCCCGGCGGCAGCAGGCTGAGCAGCCGCTGCTCGATGATGCGCGGGTTGGCCCCGGCCTGGATCGCCAGGATGCCCTCGATCACCAGCTCCATCTGCTCGCACTCGGCCTCGCTGACCCGCTTGAGCCGGTTGCCCATCGGCAGCCAGAACACGTTGGCCGTCATGACGCCCCACAACGTCGCGACGAACGCGCTGGCGATCTCGGCACCGAGCTTGGACGGTGCGGACAGGTGCCCCAACACCTTCACCAGGCCGAGCACGGTTCCGATGATGCCGATGGTCGGTGCGAAACCGCCCATGTCGGTGAAGATCTTCGCTGCTGCTTTGTCCGCTGCGCGCTTGGAGTCCACCTCGGCCCCGAGGATGATCGCGACCTCCTCGGAGTCGGTGCCGTCGATGGCAAGTTGCAACCCCTTGCGCAGGAACTCGTCCTCGACCTCGGCGGCTTCGGCCTCCAGGGCCAGCAAGCCCTCCCGGCGGGCCTTGGCGGCCAGCCGCACCAGGGTTTCCACGACGCCGTCCGGCTTGGGGATCTTCGCGGTGAAGGCCCGGACCAGCTGCTTGGGCAGCGCCGAGGCGTCCCGCATCACCGAGCCGGCGACGGCCGCGCCGATGGTCCCCAGGAACACCAGCACCATCGGGGCCGGCAGGAAGATGGCCATGATGTTGCCACCTTCCATCGTCACCGAACCGACGATGGCGACCAGGGCCAGCACGACGCCGATGATCAGGGCCGGATCCATCAGGAATCACCTCGCCGCAGTGGCACCACCGGCTGGCCGGGGTGTGCCGAGGCGAGCACCCGCATCCGCGGCTGGCCCGAGTGTCCGGCAGGCGTCGCCGGACCGTCGTGCTCGGTGACCATGGCCTCGGCGGTGGCGATGATTCGTGCGCGGTAGTTCAAGATCAGCTCGATCAGCTCGTCGAGTGACTCGCCGACGACGTACTTGGTGCCGCCGATCAGCGTGATGACCGTGTCGGGCGTGGCTTCAGCCCGTTCGATCAGATCAGGGTTGAGCGTGAACAGTGGTCCACCCAACCGGCGCAGCAGAATCATCGGATCCATCCAAGGTCTTTAGCAGAACCCGTCCGTGGGTTCTCCTTCGGTTTACTTATCGGCAGCGGGCCGGACTTACTGAGCCAGGCCCGCCGCCAGGACATATCAGTTCTTCATGCTGATCAGGGACTGCAGCACCTCGTCGGAGGTGGTGATGACCCGGCTGTTGGCCTGGAAGCCGCGTTCGGAGATGATCAGGTTCGTCAGCTCCGAACCGAGGTCCACGTTGGACATCTCCAGGTAGCCGGCCGTCAGCTTGCCCCGGCCGCCGGAGCCGGCCGCACCGATGGCGGCGGCGCCACTGTTGACGCTGGTGACGTACTGCGAGTTGCCGATCCGGGTCAGGCCACCGGGGTTCGGGAAGGTCGCGGTGGCGATGGTGCCGATGGTGGTCGTCGCGCCTGCCGCGTCCACGGCGTTGACGTCGCCGGTCGGCGAGATGCTCCACGAGGTGTACGTGCCGCTGTTGAGGGCCGACAGGTCCAGGTTGCCGCCGGCGGCGCTCTGCACGATCGAGCCATCCGGGGACACCAGGTGGCCCACCGCGTCCAGGCTGAAGGATCCGGCCCGGCTGAAGGTCTGCTGTCCGTTGTTGCTCAGCACGAAGAAGCCGTCACCGTTGATCAGCAGGTCGCTGCTGCGGCCGGTGTACTGGTTGGAGCCCTGCAGGAAGTTGGTCACGGTGCCGCCGAGCTGCACGCCCAGGCCGATCTGCTCGGGGTTGGTGCCGCCGGTTGTGGCGGTGCCCAGGCCCGCACCGGTCAGCGTCTGGCTCAGCGTGTCCTGGAAGACCGCCGAGGAGGACTTATAGCCGACGGTGTTGACGTTGGCGATGTTGTTGGAGGTGACGTCGAGCATCTGCTGGTGGGCGCGCAGGCCCGAGATGCCGGTGAACAGCGAGCGCAGCATGGGGTTTTCTCCTTGAACTTGCTGGGTTGTGGGGTGTGGTGCTGGGTGCGCCGGTCAGCCGGCGGTGGTGCTGGCGACGACCTGCTGAACCTGGTCGAGGCTGATCGAGCTGGTGCCGATCTTGAGCAGCGGGTTGGCGGCCGAGATGGTCGCGGCCGTCACCTCGCCGCTCTGGGTGGTGCCGTCGTCGGCCAGGTAGGTGACGGTGTGGCCGACCAGGTTGGTCGCGGTCTGAGCCCGCTGGGCGCTCAGCAACTGGGTGCTGTTCTGCGCGCTCTGCTCCATGGTCTGGACCTGGGTCAGGGTGGCCGTCTCGTTCATGAACGCGGACGTGTCCACCGGCTTGCTCGGGTCCTGATACTGCAACTGCGCAACCAGCAGCTGCAGGAACGTCTTGGAATCCAGCTGACCGTTGTCGGTGCTGGTGGTGCCGCCGGCGGCGCCGGTGGACATGCCGGCGATCGGGCTCACCGTCGCCCCGGTGGGCGAAATCGGAATCGTCATCGGATCATCCCTTCCTACAACCACCGGTCGAGGCCATTGGCCGAGCCGATTGATCGAGATTCTCTTGTTCCATTCGGCAGGTTGCCGGTAGAACTGATCGGATCAGCGCCGCCAGTAGGCGGTTGTTGCTGTGAACGTGCCGAGCCAGGCTGGGGATTCGCCGATGACGAGCCCAGGTCCATGGTCAGGTCGATGCTGCTGGACAGGCCGGCCTGCTGCAGTTCGGCGTGCAGCTGGGGCAACGCGTCCCGCAGTGCGGCCCGAGCCGAATCGTTCGTGCTGGCCAGCTGAATGCTCATCTCGGTACCGGTGAGCCGGACGTGCACGTTGACCGGGCCGAGGTCGGCAGGGTGCAGCATCAGGGTCATCTCGTGATCGCCGTCGCCGTGCGTGCGCAGCTTCATCAGCGGCGCGGCCAGCTCGTGCGGGGCGAGCGGCGCAGTGGGCGCACTCGGCGCAGGCGCTGCCGCCGGCGTGTGCACCGCAGTGGCAGCGGAGGTGAGCGAGCCGGCCCCGGCCAGCGAGTCGGTTGCCGACAGCGGGCCGGCGGCGCTGTCGTGCCGGCCGGAGCCCTCCTGGGACCGACGTCCAGGCA
>DATAKO010000018.1:0-3275 GCA_036261575.1 Jatrophihabitans sp. | reverse complement strand
CAGGACCTCGACCACCTCCGGTCCGGGCAGCAGCTGGAATCCGGTCTCGGCCGGGCGCACCGACTCCAGCAGGCCCTGCTGCAGTCGCGGATCCAGGGTGAGCACCGAGAGCGTTCCGTCCACCGTGTGCGAGGCAGTGATCGCCGGGGCCAACGCCTGCCGGGCGGCCTCGACCAGCCGGTCCGGCTCGGTACCGGCCTTGGCGGCTACCGACAGCGCTTCGAAGATGCGTACCAGGTCGCGGATGGACACGCTCTCCTCGAGCAGCGCGTGCAGCACCCGCTGGATCTCTCCGAGGCTCAGCACGGCAGGTGTCAGGTCTTCCACGACGACCGGGTGCGTCTTCTTCAGCGTCTGGGTCAGCGCGGACACCTCCTCCCGGCCGAGCAGCCTGCTGGCGTGCGTGCGCACGATCTCGGACAGGTGCGTGATGATGACCGACGAGCGATCCACCACGGTCGCGCCGAGTAGTTCCGCCTGGCCGCGCAGCTCCACGCTGATCCACTTGCCCGGCAAGCCGAAAACCGGCTCCTGGCCGGCCATGCCGGGCAGGTTCTCCAGGCCGTCGCCGAGCGCGAGCACAGTGCCCGTGGGTGCCTTGCCGCGCGCGACCTCCACTCCGTTGACCCGGATCGCATAGGTGGCGGCGGGCAGATCGACGTTGTCGCGGGTGCGCACCGGCGGCATCACCACGCCGAGCTCGAGCGCCAGCTTGCGGCGCAGCGCACGTACCCGGTCGAGCAGGTCCGCCCCGGAGCCGTCGACGAGCGAGATCATGTCCGAGGACAGCGCCAGCTCCAGCGGGTCCACCGACAGGTCGTTCAGGATCGCTTCCGGGCTGTCCGGGGCGGGACCGGCCGCCAGCAACGGCAGCTCGGCTTCGGCGGGTTCGGCAAGGCCGTTCTTGCCGAGCCGCTGGCCGAGGAACAGCAAGCCGCCGCCGACGGCCAGGAACGGCAGCTTGGGCAGGCCGGGCACCAGGCACAGCGCGAGCGCGGCACCGCCGGCGATCTGCAGGGCCTTCTTCTGGCCGCCCAGCTGGTTGGCCACGATGGTGCCCAGGTCGGCCGAACCGCCGGCGCGGGTGACGATGAGGCCGGTCGACACCGACAGCAGGAGTGCCGGGATCTGGGAGACCAGCCCGTCACCGACGGACAGCAGGCTGTACTTGTTCAGGGCCTGCTGCACCGAGAGGTGGTGCTGCAGGATGCCGATCGCGATGCCGCCGACCAGGTTGATGACGGTGATGATGATGGCCGCGATCGCATCGCCCTTGACGAACTTCGAAGCGCCGTCCATCGAGCCGTAGAAGTCGGCCTCGGAAGCCACCTCGAGCCGGCGCTTGCGGGCGGTCGCCTCATCGATCAGGCCGGAGTTGAGGTCGGCGTCGATGGCCATCTGCTTGCCCGGCATGGCATCGAGGGTGAACCGAGCACCGACCTCGGCGACCCGGCCGGCACCGTTGGTGATGACCACGAACTGGATCACCAGCAGGATCGCGAAGATGACCAGGCCGATGATCAGCGAGCCGCCGACCACGAAGTGACCGAAGGCGTTGATCACGTTGCCGGCGTAGCCGTTGCCGAGCACCGCGCGGGTGGCGGAGATGTTCAGCGCGAGCCGGAACAGGGTGGCGACCAGCAGCAGCGACGGGAAGCTGGAGAAGTCGAGCGGGCGCTGCACGTACATGCTGACCAGCACGATCAGCAGCGCGCCGGTGATGTTGATGGCGATCAGGAAGTCGAGCAGCGCCGATGGGATCGGGACCACCATCATCAGGATGATGGCGACCACGCCGACCGGGACTGCCAGCTGGCTCAACCGTTTCGGGTTCACAACACCTTCAGCTTGTGCGGGATGGACCGTTGCTTACCGCGGCCCGATCCATGGTCCGCACCTGCTGAGCCTTCCTGGCTCGTGCGCTCCTATCGGCGCGGCAGGGGCGGACCTGAGCCGAGCTTCAGATTTGCCCGCCGCGGCCGATGGTGTGCGGAGGCGAAGACGGGAAGGGTTCATTGATGTCCGAGGCGAACCGGCGGCCGGGAATTCCGGAGCCGCGCGAAGCGTGCTGCCAGCGTTGCAACCAGACCTTCGTGCCGGCCGACCCGTCCGACCCGCTGCACTTCCAGCGCCGGGACGGCGAGCTCTGCGGCGGCACGGGGCTGTTCTTCCGCCCGTTCGTGATTCGCAACGACCCGGATCGCTGGTAGGCCCACCCTCACTCAGCCCGGGCACGTTCTGACCGATAGGTAATCGTGCCCAGAATTCGAGTGATGATCGTCGACGATTCCGTCGTGATCCGGCGCCTGCTGACCGAGGCGTTGTCGGCGGATCCGGATGTGGACGTGGTGGCGACGGCCGCCAACGGGCAGCTCGCGCTGGGCAAGCTGGACAGTGCCCGACCGGACGTGATCGTGCTCGACGTGGAGATGCCCGTCCTGGACGGCCTGGGCACGTTGCGCGAGATCCGCAAACTCGATCGCCGGCTGCCGATCATCATGTTCAGCACGCTGACCGAGCGTGGCGCGCGGATCACCATCGAGGCGCTGGCCAGCGGCGCCAGCGACTACGTGACCAAGCCCGCCAACGTGGGCAGCATCAACGAGTCCCGCGAGGCGGTGCGCACCCAGTTGCTGCCCCGGGTCCGGGCACTGGCCGGTGCACCGGCGACCAACCGTGGCGAGCCGGCCCGGCCCCCGATGGCCCGACCCTCGTCCGCGCCGGCTGCGGCGGCGACCGCGCGGGTGCCGGTGGCCGCCGTGCCCGCCACCGGCGGGGTACCGCGGCTGCTCGCCATCGGCTCGTCCACCGGCGGCCCCGAGGCGTTGAGCCGGTTCCTGCCGATGCTGCCCGCCACCCTGCCTGTTCCGGTGGTGATCACCCAGCACATGCCGCCGGTCTTCACCACCATGCTGGCCGACCGGCTCGACCGCGGCTGCGCGCTGGCGGTACGTGAGGCCGTCGACGGCGAGCCGCTACAGCCGGGCAGCGTGTATCTGGCACCCGGTGACTTCCATCTCGAGGTCCGGGTCGAGCAGCGCACCCGCTACTACGCGGCGCTGACCAAGGCGCCGCCGGAGAACTTCTGCCGCCCGTCGGTGGACGTGCTGTTCCGCTCGGCGGTGCAGGCCTACGGCGGCGGCGTGCTGGGCGTGGTGCTCACCGGCATGGGCAGCGACGGCCGGGACGGTTCGCGGCTGATCGTAGGCGCCGGCGGCCAGGTGCTCGCCCAGGACGAGCAGAGCTCGGTCGTGTGGGGCATGCCCGGCGCGGTC
>DATAKO010000013.1:0-16510 GCA_036261575.1 Jatrophihabitans sp. | reverse complement strand
GGTGAGCTGCCCAAGACCATCAGCGGCAAGATCCGCCGGGTCGAGCTGCGTGGCGCGGAGAACGAGCGGGCCGGCCAGCGCAGCCCCGGCGAGTACCGCGAGGAGGACTTCCCGCGCTGACTCAGCCGGTGGCGATCGGGGCGGTGCTGGCCGACGCGGCGGCGATGAGATCGGCCGGGGCAAGGCCCAGCTGCAGGCCCCGCTTGCCCGCCGAGACGTACATCGTGGTCAGATCGAGCGCCGAGGCGTCGACGACCACCGGCAGCCGGCTGCGGTGTCCGAGCGGGCTGATGCCGCCGAGCACGTAGCCGGTCGCCCGCTGTGCCTTGGCGGGCTCGGCGAGTTCGGCCCTGCGGCCGCCGACCGCGGCGGCCAGCGCCTTCAGATCGAGCCGCCCGGCTACGGGTACCACCGCGCACACCAGATCGGAATCGACCGCCGCGATCAGCGTCTTGAAGATCTGCCGAGCGTCGATGCCCAGCTGTGTCGCGGCCTCCTCGCCGTAGGACTCGGCGCGTGCATCGTGGCGGTAGGGATGCGTCGTGTAGCTGATCCTGGCCCGGTCGAGGACCGTGGTCGCCGGTGTGCCGCCGCTCATGAGCAATGATCCTGCCGCAGCGGGGGACAATGGCGCCATGCAGATCCCGGTCGCCGGCGCCATCAGGCTCGGCCAGTTCCTCAAGCTGGTGGATGCCGTCGAGCTCGGCTCCGATGTGAAGCTGCTGCTGGCCTCCGGCGCGGTCACGGTGAACGGGGTGCCGGAATCGCGGCGCGGACGCCAGCTCGAGCCCGGCGACCGGGTGGCCGTGGCCGACCGCACCTACGTGCTCGCGCGCCCGGACTGACGTCGACCGTCCGCCGCCCGGCGCTGTCCGGGGAATGCTGCGGGAGGTGCTCGGCGTTCCTGCTGGGAACGGGCGATCTGGTTGCCATCGACGATGGCACGTCGGGCAGGAGGAACGGATGCTGGTGCTTGCACCGCCCACACGGGTGGTTGCCACCGACGGCGGGCATGCCGTCGCGCGCCCCGTAAACTTTCCTTCGTCCAGGCTGAGCAGCAGCCGGGCGGAAGGAAGTGGGTACGCAGTGGCCGAGGAAACCGTCGAGGAGCGCCGTGCCCGGTTCGAGCGGGACGCGTTGCCCTACCTCGACCAGCTCTACGCCGCTGCGATGCGGATGACCCGCAATCCGGCGGACGCGGAAGACCTGGTGCAGGAGACGTTCGTGAAGGCCTTCGCCGCCTTCCACCAGTTCCAGGAGGGCACGAACCTCAAGGCCTGGCTGTACCGCATCCTCACCAACAGCTTCATCAACACCTACCGCAAGAAGCAGCGGCAGCCGCAGCAGAGCAATTCCGAGAACATCGAGGACTGGCAGTTGCACGCTGCCGAGTCACACACCTCGACGGGCCTGCGCTCGGCCGAGATGGAGGCGCTGGACCACCTGCCGGACTCCGACGTCAAGGATGCGCTGCAGGCACTGCCGGAGGACTTCCGGTTGGCGGTCTACCTCGCCGATGTCGAGGGCTTTGCTTACAAGGAGATCGCGGAGATCATGGATACTCCGATCGGAACCGTGATGTCGCGATTGCATCGGGGCCGGCGGCAGCTGCAGGCGCAGCTGGCCGACTACGCGCGCGACCGCGGCCTGGTCAAGAGTGGGGCCGAAGGAGACAAGTCATGACCGGATTCGGGCCCGGTGGCCTTGACTGCGGCGAGGTGCTGGCCGACGTCTACCTCTACCTGGACGACGAGACGGACGACGAGGCGCGCCGGCGTATCCGCGCGCACCTGGATGACTGCGCGCCCTGCCTGCGCCAGTTCGGCTTGGAGCAGGACGTCAAGTCGCTGGTGGCTCGCAGCTGTGGCGGCGACATCGCACCTGCCCCGCTGAAGGAGCGGATCCGGGTCCGGCTCACCCAGGTGACCATCGAGACCGGCACCCTGGAGTACCGGCCGGAGTAGCCCCACCCCGCCACCCGAAACGCATTGTGCGGCCCGAAAGGACGCTGATTTCGGTGATTTCGCGTCGTTTCGGGCCGCACAATGCGGAAACGGGGGATCAGGCCTCGGCTGGTGCGGGCATGCCGCCCGCGGTGCCCGGCAGCGATCCCTCAGCTACCGGGGCCTCGGCGTAGTAATCCTCGTCGGTGGTCTGGTCGATACCCGCCGGCGCCTTGACCGCTCGCAGCACCAGGGTGAGCACCACCGCGACCACCAGGTTGATCAGGATCGCGGTGAATGCGATGTAGACCTTGGTGTGCGTCCACGGGAACGTGGCAAGCGAACCACCGAAGTGCTTGGTGGCCGGCGAGGTCTGATGGTAGGCCGCGACCGTCCCGTAGATCATGCCTGCGGCCCAGCCGACCAGCAGTGCCCAGCGGTGCAGCCAGCGCGAGTACAGGCCCACCACGATCGCCAGGAAGGTCTGCAGGATCCATACGCCGCCGAGCAGTTGCAGGTTGATCGCGTTCTGCTTGTCCAGCCCGAGCACGAAGATCAGCGCACCGAACTTGACCACCAGCGAGGTGATCTTGGAGACCTGGGCCTCGTGACGCGGGCTGGCGTCCGGCTTGATGAACTCGCGGTACACGTTGCGGGTGAACAGGTTGGCGGCCGCGATGGACATGATCGCCGCCGGCACCAGCGCGCCGATCGCGATGGCTGCGTAGGCGACGCCGGCGAACCAGTGCGGGAACTGGTCGCGGAAGAAGTGCGGCACGGCCAGTTGCGCGTTCGGCTTGCCATCGCTTCCGATCACCGAGGTCTTGGTGGCGATGGCCGCGTAACCGAGCAGCGCCAGCAGGCCGAGCATCAGCGAATACGCCGGCAAGATGGAGGCATTGCGCCGGATGACGTCACGCGACTTGCCCGACAGCACCGCGGTCATCGAGTGCGGGTACATGAACAGTGCCAGCGCCGATCCGAGCGCCAGCGTGCCGTAGGCCCAGAAGCTGTTCTTGCCCGGCACCAGCACGCCGGTGGGTGCACCGGTCTTGGTCTTGGTTGCCATCTTGGTGCCGGCCGCCTGGAACAGGTGATGGAAGCCGACGTGCACGCCGACGTAGACGATGGCGACCGCGATCACGAGGTACACCAGGGTGTCCTTGATGAAGGCGATCAGTGCCGGCGCGCGCAGGCCGGAGGAGTAGGTGTAGGCCGCCAGCACCGCGAAGGCGATCAGCAGCGGCAGGTCCCGCACGAAGGCATTGCCCTTACCGCCCAGGCCGATCGTGTCCAGCACGGCCTGGATGCCGACCAGCTGCAAGGCGATGTAGGGCATGGTCGCGACGATGCCGGTGATCGCCACCGCCAGCGCCAGGCCGCGCGAGTCGAACCGGCCGCGTACGAAGTCGGCTGCCGTGACGTAGCCCTTGCTGTGCGCCACCGACCACATGCGCGGCATGAAGATGAACACCAGCGGGTAGATCAGGATGGTGTAGGCGACCGCGAAGTAGCCCGACACCGCACCGGTGGCGAACATTGCCGCCGGTACCGCGATGAAGGTGTACGCGGTGTAGAGGTCGCCGCCGAGCAGGAACCAGGTGATGATCGTCCCGAACGAGCGGCCGCCCAGGCCCCATTCGTCGAGCGAGTGCAGGTTGTCGGCCTTGCGCCAGCGCGCGGCGGCGAAACCGCCGACCGTGACGATGATGAAGAAGAACAGCAGTACGCCGAGGCCGACGCCGTCGACCTTCGTGCCGGATGCGGTGATCATCGGCTGCTCCGCTTCCGGTCGGCCTTGATCACCCGGTGCGCGGCCGAGGTGAAGAAGCCGGTCAGCAGCACCCAGAGCAACTGGTACCAGTAGAAGAACGGAAAGCCCCATAGCTCTGGGGTCTTCTTGCCGTAGAACGGCACCCACAGGATCGCCACGAGGGGGATCGCGAGCAGGATGCCGGCCAGGACAAGGGTGCCGGTAGCGAGCCGGTAACGTGCCGGGGTGGCCATGAGAACCTCCTGAGTAGGCCTGGATCGGATCGAAATGTAGACCCGGATCACCAACCACGCAGCTGCGACGCGCCAGGATGCATCAGGGCATTCCCAGCCTGGCCACGAAGGTGTAGCGGTCGCCGCGATACCAGCTGCGCACCCACTCCACCGGCTGGCCGGCCGCATCCATGCTGTGCCGGGAGAGGATGAGCATCGGCGCGCCGGTGTCGGTGGCGAGCAGGCCGGCCTCGCGCGGCGACGCCGGGGCGGTCTCGATGGTCTCCACCGCGGACTTCGGCCAGACATCGAATTCCTCGTGCAGCACCTGGTACAGCGAACCGGTCTGGCGCAGCGCCTTTGCCAGCCCCGGGAAGCGCTTGGCGGACAGATGCGACTGTTCCAGGGCCATCGGCGAGCCGTTGACCTCGCGCAATCGCTCGATGCGATGCACCTGAGCTCCCGGGCTGATACCCAGCAGCTCGGCAATCTCGGCGGTGGCAGGGACCCGTTCGGCCGAGATCAGCGTCGTCTCGACCTTGAGCCCGGACGAGGCGGCCTGCTCGGTGAAGCTGGACATCTGCAACGGCCAGGCCAGCTTCGGCTCCGCGACGTAGGTGCCCGAACCCTGCCGGCGCACCAGCCGTCCTTCGGTGACGAGCTCGGACAGCGCCTGTCGCACCGTCGTTCGGGAGGTGGTGGCCAGCTCGGCCAGCTCGCGCTCGGTCGGCACCGGCGCGCCGGGAGCCAGCTCGGCGATCAGCTCGAGCAGATGCCGCTTGACGACGTAGTACTTCGGTTCGCGGACCTGGTCAACGGGCACGGCCGGCCTCCACCAGACAGGGCTGCTTGGTCATTCTCGTACTATCTCACCTCAGCGGCTCAGTGGTCTATACCATTGACTTGTCGACGCCCACCCGGCAGGCTGTAATTTGTCTAGTCCAATCAGCGTGACGACAGGGGATGTTCCGGGAATGACCGACCTTGCACCACAACCGGCCGCCGGCCAGCACATGGCAGCCGAGATCGCCGAACAGCCGGCACGGTTGGCCGAACTGGGAATACTGGCCGGTCCGGACATTGCCGAAGTGGCTGACATCATCGAGGCTCGGCGGCCGCGGTTCGTGCTGCTGGCCGCGCGCGGCACCTCCGATCATGCGGCCCTGTACGCGAAATACCTGGTGGAGGTGCACCTCGGCCTACCCGCCGGCCTGGTCTCCCCGTCGAGCATGACGGTGTACCAGAGTCGACCGGAGCTACGCGACGTGCTGTTCCTGGCCGTCAGCCAGTCCGGCGGGTCGCCTGATCTGATCGACTCG
Organism: Jatrophihabitans sp.; assembly: GCA_036261575.1. Taxonomy (GTDB): domain Bacteria; phylum Actinomycetota; class Actinomycetes; order Mycobacteriales; family Jatrophihabitantaceae; genus Jatrophihabitans_A. The sequence continues at coordinate 11,262 of DATAKO010000013.1, read as the reverse complement.
ATCGCGGTAGCGCGCAGCTGCGGCGCGCTCACCGTGGCGGTCACGAACAACCCGAGCTCCCCGCTGGCCGAGGCGGCCGAGTTCGCCGTCGACATCCGGGCCGGGGTGGAGCGGGCGGTAGCCGCGACCAAGACCTACACGGCCGAGCTGCTGGCGCTCTACCTACTGCTGGCCCCGGCCGCCGCTGACCGGGCGGCGACCCGGCGCCGGCTGGACGACCTGGTGGCCGCTGCCGAGCGGACCCTGGACAACGCGGCCGGCGTCGCGGCGGCGGCAACCCGCTACCGCTTCGCCGACCGGCTCATCACGACCGCTCGCGGCTTCAGCTACCCGACCGCTCGCGAGGCCGCGCTCAAGCTGATGGAGACCTGCTACCTGGGCGCGCAGGCCTTCTCCGGTGCGGATCTGCTGCACGGACCGATGGCGCTGATCGACGCCGACCTGCCGGTGATCGCCATCGCAACCCCGGGCGCGGGCGGTGCCGCCATGGCCCCGGTGCTGGACCGGCTCGTCGAGCGCCGGGCCGAGCTGCTGGTCGTGGGCGCGCCGGGCCGGCCGGTGCCGGCCGGTTGCCAGCTGCTGCCGGTGGTCACAGAGGGCCTGCCCGAGGAGCTCTTCCCGCTGATCGAGATCCTGCCGCTGCAGCAGCTCGCCTGGCAGCTGGCTATCCTGCGCGGGGGCGACCCGGATGCACCGCGGGGCCTGTCGAAGGTGACCCGGACGTGGTGATGAAGATGGCAGCGAGCGCCGGCGGAGCGGACGCGGGCGCGTGGCTGGAGCTCGACCTGCTCGACACCTCAGCCGCTGTCGAGGCCGTCCTCGCGGGCCAGGCCCGAGTGGCCGACGCCGTGGCGGTAGCCCAGCAGTCGATCGCCGCGGCGGTCGAGCTGATCGTGGACCGCTACGACGCGGGCGGCCGGATCCTGCTGCTCGGAGCCGGTACCTCGGGCCGGCTGGCGGTGCAGGAGGCGGTGGAGGTCCCGGGCACCTACGGCATCGATCCCGACCGTATCCAGGGCAGGGTGGCCGGGGGCGGCCCGGGGCAGCTGGTGGGATCCGACGCCGCCGAGGACGACGCGGCCCGCGGCCGGGCGGATCTCGATGAGCTGGCCGCCGGCCCGGCGGACGTGCTCATCGCGGTGGCAGCCAGTGGCCGGACGCCCTACACGGTGGCCGCCGCTACCCGAGCGCGGGAACTCGGCGCCGCTGTGGTCACGGTGACCAACCAACCCGGGTCCGAGCTGGCCGGACTGGCCGAGGTGGCGATCGAGGTTCCGGTCGGCGTCGAGGTGGTGGCCGGATCCACCCGGCTCGCCGCGGGCACCGCGCAGAAGCTGGTGCTGAACACGCTGACCACCGCGGCGATGATCCGGCTCGGCCACGTGCACCGCAACTACATGGTCGACGTGGTGCCGGCCAACGACAAGCTGCGACATCGGGTCAGCGGCGTGGTTGCGGCGAGCACCGGCGCTACCGAGGACGAAGCCTGGACCGCGCTGCAACGCTGCGATTGGAACGCTCGTGCCGCCATCGTGCACCTGGCGACCGGTCTCGATGCCCGGCAGGCCGCCCGGCACGCTGCCGCGCACCGGACCGTGCGCGAGGCGATCGAGGCCGCGCGCGGCTGAGCCGGTCGGGCTGGCGCCGCCGGGCGGCGACGCGTGTGCGAAGCTGAGCCGATCATGTCCGCCCTGTCCTACCTGCTCGCCAGCAGCACCACACTCACCACCGAGCAGACCGAGCACCTGCAGCAGCTGGTGGCCGAGTGGCAGCTGCTGTCGGACATGTCCTTCGCCGACCTGTTGCTGTGGGTGCCCACGCCGGACGGCCACTTTCTGTGCGCAGCCCAGTGCCGCCCGACCACCGGCCCGACGGCCTACCTGCACGACCGGGTGGGGGAGCAGCTTGCCGCCGAGCGGTCGGGCGCGTTGCGGGTCGCGCTGACCGAATCCCGGATCTTCCGCGAGAGCGACCCGGAGTGGGAGGACGGGATCCCGATCCGGCATGAGGCGATTCCGGTCGTGCACGACGGCAGCACGATCGCGGTGCTCGGCCGTGACAGCAACCTGACCAGCGTGCGCAGCCCGAGCCAGCTGGAGCTTGCCTACCTGCAGAGCGCGGCGGATCTGGCCGGCATGGTCGCTGCCGGCCGATGGCCGGGTCCCGCCAGCCAGCGGGAGGAGGGGGCCGGCCCGCGGGTGGGGGACGGGATGGTCCGGGTGGATGCCGAGGGAAAGGTGCTCTACGCCAGCCCCAACGGCTCGTCCGCGCTGCGCCGACTCGGCTTCAACGGCAATCTGCAGGGCGCCCGGTTCGCCGACGCGGTCGCGGGCCTTGCCCATGACCCGTTCCAGGCCGAGGACCTGACCGGGATGGTGACCGAGGCGTTGCACGGCATCCACCCCGGCAGCCGGGAGGTCGACAGCGGGGCCGGCGCGATCGTGCAGCTGCGAGCGATCCCGCTGGTGCCTCAGGGGGAGTCCCTCGGCGCGCTCGTCCTGCTGCAGGACGTGACCGAGCTGCGGTCCCGGGACCGGCAGATCATGAGCAAGGATGCGACCATCCGCGAGATCCACCACCGGGTGAAGAACAACCTGCAGACGGTGGCCGCGTTGCTGCGGCTGCAGTCGCGCCGTGTGGCGAACGCCGAGGCGCGCACCGCGCTGGAAGAGTCCATGCGCCGGGTCTCCTCGATCGCGCTGGTGCACGAGACGCTGTCCTCGGCGATCGACGAGGAGGTTGCCTTCGACGACGTGGTGGACCGGCTGCTGTCGATGCTGGCAGAGGTGACCGGCACCGGCAGTCGCGTCCGGGTCGAGCGAACGGGGTCCTTCGGTGAGCTACCGGCCGAGCTGGCCACGCCGCTGGTGATGGTGCTGACCGAGTTGGTCGGCAACGCCATCGAGCACGGGTTTCCGGGGGAGAGCACCGGGGGCACCGTCGAGGTTTCCGGACGGCGCGAGCGGGGGATGCTGCTGGTCGGCATTCTCGACGACGGGGCCGGGCTGCCGGAGAAGTTCTCGCTGGACTCCTCGGACCGGCTCGGCCTGCAGATCGTTCGGACGCTGGTCGGTGCCGAGTTGGACGCGACGCTGGACCTGGCCGCCCGGCCCGGCGGCGGCACGGCCGTAACGCTGCGGATCCCGCTGCGCCGTACGCAGCGGGATCCGGTGCTGAGCTGATGCTCGGTGGAACGGAACCGTTCTGGCTAGGACATCCGAGCTCGGGCCCGCGCGTTGCGCCGCTTCAGCGCGCGCCGCTCGTCCTCGCTCAGGCCGCCCCAGACGCCGGCGTCCTGGCCGCTCTCGAGCGCCCAGGACAGGCACTCCGACATCACTGGGCAGCGCCGGCACACGGCCTTTGCCTCTTCGATCTGCATCAATGCCGGACCGGTGTTGCCGATCGGAAAGAACAGTTCCGGGTCCTCGTCGCGGCACACCGCGCGGTGACGCCAGTCCATGGGGTTCGATCTCCTCACTTGGCTTGAGTACTGCTGCGGGTCAGAGCGCTGGTTGATCTGGTCGACCTGGGCACGCAGCCGGTGGCGATTTGTTGTCGCCCACAACATTGTGCGCCGTTCCTTCGCTTCGCAGCAGCGCTTGTGAATTCTTTCACGAGCTGCGGCCTACTACAAGAGCATTGCCGTACTTCCGTTACCTCTTCACATCCAGGAGGTGGCGGGGGTGCACACTTCGCTCAGGCCCCCCGCAGAACCTGGTCGAAACCCTGCCGAGCCTCACATCCAAGCCCTGATCTTGGGGCCGGTGCCAACTCGATCCGTTCCAGCGTTGCTCACCGGGGCCGCAGTCGGCAAGGGGGAAACGCCGGAAATTGCTGATACCTGGGGCTTACCTAGACTCGGTACAGCCGGCATTCGGACAGTTGTTCGAGAAAACCCGAGACGCGTCTGCTCCGTGTTAGATCAGCACCCGGATCGCGGCGGGCGCCGAACAAAACTCGATGCGGGTGCGCTCGCTCATCGCGTCCCCGTCCAGCTGGAACGCCAAGGGCACCTCCGAAGTAAGGGTGAACCGGGCCATATCGTGCTCCAGACGCCCGCCGGGCACCCGGATCGCGTCACCGGTGCCGGTTCGGCTCGGCCGCAGCCGGCTGGCCAGCGACGGCTTGGGGGGCACTCCCGACTTGTTCACCATCCGGGCGGCCGACAGCAGCAGCCCGGCCGCGCCCATGCGGGTGCGCGCGTAGACATCGAGGCCGGCGTCGAAAGAGGCCAGCGGCGTCGGCGAGATGGCGGTGTTGCCGACGTAGGTCCAGGGATCGCAGTTGTTCACCAGCACCATGTGCAGCCCGCTCACCCGCTCCCCATTCCTGCTCAGGGTGATCTGCGGGTGCCGGCGGTCGGTCCGGAAGTACGTCCGCACCGCGCTGCGGACGTAGAGCGCGGGCGTGGACCGGCGCCCGCGCCGGCGCTCGGCCTCCACTGCGGTGACCACCGCGGCGTCATAACCGAAGCCCGCGGTGAACAGGAAATAACGATCATCTGCCAGGCCCAGCCCGACCGGCGTGGTGCGCTCGGCGGCCATCGCGTCGAGCAGCATCGACGTGGCCTCGACCGGATCGTTGGGCAGGCCCAGCGCGCGGGCGAAGACATTCGTCGAGCCGCCCGGCACGATGCCGAGTGCGGGCACCTGCGGGTGAATGCCATCGGTGAGCAGGCCGTTGACCACCTCGTTCACGGTGCCGTCGCCGCCGAGCGCCACCACAACGTCGACGCCGTCGCGCATCGCCCGGCAGGCCAGCGCAGCCGCATGCCCCCGGTTGGCGGTTTCCTCTACATCGAGCTTGGCGTCGGCGGCCAGCGCGTGCACCAGCACATCCCGTTGCCGGGCGGTGGTGGTGGTAGCGCGCGGGTTGGCCACGACGAGTACTCGCACCCGACGAGAATACCGGTCCCGGCGGCCGGTTCCGGACCGCTCGATACGCTGCAGCGGTGAGTTCGGAATCCGGTGCGAGCCTGGTACCTCGGCCGCTGCGTATCGCTGCGGGCATCGTGCTGGTGCAGGCCGCGGCGCTGGCCGTGACCGCGGTGGTGCTGCTCGTGCTGGCCGTGTTCCACTCGACCACCAGGCTGTGGGCGGCCCTGTCGGTGGCCGGCTTCGCGGTGCTCGGCGCGGTGGTGCTGTACCTGTGCGGTCGTGGCCTGCTCGCGCTGCGGCCCAGCTCGCGGTCACCGGTGGTGTTGTTGGAGCTGATCGCGCTGCCGGTCGGCTACTCGCTCGGCATCCAGGCCGGCCGGTACCTCATCGGCGTGCCGCTGCTGCTGGCGGCGTTGGCGGTGCTGGTGCTGCTGTTCACCCCCGCTGCTCGGGCTTCGCTGGACCGTACGCTCTGAGTCGCGGGCTCCGCGCCGGGCTCAGCCGAGCTGGACGTCCGGCAACTTACCGCGAAGCTCAAGCAGGGTCTTGGCCAGCAGCCGGGACACGTGCACCTGTGACACCCCCAGCACCTGGGCGATCTCGTTCTGCGTCTTGTTCTCCACGAAGCGCATCACCAGCGCTCGACGTTCGCGCTCGCCGAGATCGGCCAGCACCGGCCGCAGCGCGTGTCGCAGCTCGACGTGTTCCAGCGCGGTGTCGGACTCGATCAACCCGTCGGCAATGGTCATGCCGGTAGCCGCGTTGGGAACGTCCAGCGGCACCGCCGAGTAGGCCCGCGCCGAGTCGGTGGCCTCGATAACCTGCTCCTCGGTCAGGTTGAGGTGCGCCGCCAGCTCGCGGATGGTGGGTGAGCGGCCCAGCCGCTGGGACAGCTCGTTGATGCCCGCGGCCAGTTCCGACTGCAGCTCCTGCAACCTGCGCGGCACCCGCACCATCCAGCCCCGGTCACGGAAGTGTCGCTTGATCTCGCCGGCGATGTTGGGGGTGGCGAAGGTGGAGAACTCCAGCCCGCGCTCCAGTTCGAACCGGTCGATGGCCTGCAGCAGGCCGATGGTGCCGATCTGCAGCAGGTCGTCGGTCGGCTCGCCGCGGCCGGTGAAGCGCCGGGCGAGGTAGCGCACCAGTGGCATATGGATCTCGACCAGCTCCGCTCGCACCTGCTGGTGCTGCAGCGAGCCGGGTTCGGATCGGGCCAGCTCGGCGAAGAGCTGGCGGGTTCGCTCCCGATCGGATCGGGTCCGCGAGGCGGCGCGTTCGGTCATGCGCTGCGAGCGGCTCGGGTCTTGGTCAGGGTCAGCGTCAGCCGGCCGCCGTCGGCAGAGGTGTCCACGGCGTCGGCGAGGGCGGCCAGGACCATCCAGGAGAAGCTGGTCTGGTCCGGCTTGGCAGTGCCGTCGGCGGCGGCGATGGACACATCCACCACCAGGCTGTCCTCGGTGCCCCGGAAGCTGGCGCGCAAGACCTGGCCGGCGGTGGTGTGCGGAAGCAGCAGGGCGCTGGCCTCGTCCACCGCGATCCGCAGGTCGTCGATCTCGTCGATGGTGAAATCCCGCCGGGCGGCCAGCGACGCGGTCACGGTTCGCAACACCGACACGTAGGCAGGATCGGCGGGAACGCTCAGCTCGACGATGTCGGCGTCGGGTTCCGCGGCAGCGGTATCAGTCACGCGGGTACTCCTGATCTGGCGACGGCCCGGCGAGCCGGCCGATGAGCCATCTTCGCATCCGCCGACCGGCGCCGCGGCGCGGCGGGCGGTTCAGCTGCCCAGTTCCACGATCCGGTCATCGACGTTCCAGTACACCAGGACCGGCTCACCGTGCTCGAAGCCGAGGCTGTTCACCGCACCGGTACCGAGCCGCAGGAACCGGCCGTAGTTGACCGGGCCACCGAGCCAGCGAGCGGCCAGGCACCGGCTGAAGTGCCCGTGCGAGAACACCACCAGCGTGCCGCCCGGATCGCGCCTGGCCAGCACCGCATCAGCCCGGGCGCCGACCTGCGCGCCGGTCTCGCCGCCGGGAACCTCACCGGACCAGATGGTCCAGCCCGGCTGGTCCTGTCGGATCTCCGGAGAGGTGCGGCCCTCCAGCGCACCATAATCCCACTCGGCAGCGTCCTCGGTGATCTCGGTTGGGGTGAAGCCGGCCAGTTCGGCGGTGCGCAGGGCTCGGCTGCGGGGGGAGCAGACAACCTCGGACGGAACCCGGTCGCCCAGCAGCGCCCGCGCGATCCGGCCGGCCTGCCGGGCCTGTTCCTCGCCGGCGGGGGTGAGCGGCACGTCCGTGCGGCCGGTGTGCTTGCCGGTGGCGCTCCATTCCGTTTCGCCGTGCCGGACGATGATCAGGGCTGGCGCGCCGTCCGGAAGCGTCGTGGTGGTCATGTCCTGCACGGTAGTTATCGTTGCCGGCCGCGTTTACCCCGGGACCGCCCGACTCGATCACCCCGCCGAACAGGGTTGCCCACACACGGCGAACGGCCCCGTTCCCAGCTGCGGGAACGGGGCCGTAAACGTGCCGTCGGCTCAGGCCGCGTTCTTGGTCTCCCAGAAGATCCGGTCGATCTCGGCGATCTGGTCGAGCAGCTTCTGGCCCTCGGCCGGGTCGACGGCACCCTTGCCGCCGGCAGCGCCGGCCTGCTTGGTCGCCTGGTTGAACAGCTCGTGCAGCTGCGGGTACTTCTCGAAGTGCGGCGGCTTGAAGTAGTCGGTCCACAGCACCCACAGGTGATGCTTGACCAGTTCGGCGCGCTGCTCCTTGATGATCAGGGCTCGGGTGCGGAACACCGGGTCCTCGTTGCTCTGGTACTTCTCCATGATGGCCTTGACGGACTCGGCTTCGATGCGAGCCTGGGCCGGGTCATAGACACCGCACGGCAGATCGCAGTGAGCCGAAGCGGTGATTTCGCGACGCAGCAAGCGCATGGACTTTCCTCCACTCGATATGGGACAACTGCCCGCCGATGAGCGGTCTCGCCGGCGGTCTGGCGTCACCGCCGACCCTACTCCCGGCCCGTGGCCGGCACCGGGCAGCATGGGCCGCATGGCAGTGCTGCGCAACTGGGGCTGGGTGCGGGTCAGCGGCGTCTCGATGACACCGACCCTGCATGACGGCGATCGAGTCCTCGTGCACTACGACAGGCGCATCTCAGCCGGCGCGGTGGTGCTCGGGCGCTTTCCCGGCCGGGTGGAATCCCTCGTCGTGAAAAGGGCGGTGCGACCGGTGGGCCAGCTCTGGGAGCTGGCCTCGGACAATCCGCGGGCCGGATCGGACTCGCGCAACCACGGCCCGGGCGAAGCCCTCGCACTGGCCGTCCGGTTGTGGCCGCAGGCACCCAGTCGCGGCCGGATCGGCTGGTGGCGGCGGCTGGCCGGCCAGGCAATCCCGCCGGCACCACCACCGGGCCTGTGAGCGTGGCGCCGCTCACGCGGACCCCCTGCGACAGGCCGGTGCTGTGCGATCATTCGGGCACGGCCGGACGACCTCCGGCCCGAGCACACCGAACGCAGCCCGGAGCCGCCGAGACCATGGCGACTCCCGGCCGGCAGGCGGCAGCACTACCTCCGCCGGCGTGACCGGTCACCGCATGTCAGATTCCTATTCCCGAGGCAGCAGACGCTCGAGTCAGCAGGCGCGTGACTCGGCGGAGGCCCGACGCACACGCCAACGCAGGAGGGTATGCAATGACGCACCCGGCCCGACCCGACAGCGCTGTCTTCCGTGCCCACGTGGGCGGCAAGTTACGCGTCAGCAGCACGATCGCGCTGACCGACCGTGCCGCGCTGTCCCTGGCCTACACGCCAGGCGTTGCGGAGGTGTCGGCGGCCATCGCCGAGGACGAGTCGCTGGCCGAGCAGTACACGTGGCGCTCCCGGCTGGTTGCCGTGGTCAGCGACGGGACTGCCGTACTAGGCCTCGGTGACATCGGACCGGCCGCGGCTCTGCCGGTGATGGAAGGCAAATCGGCGCTGTTCGCGGAGTTCGCCGGTCTGAACTCGGTGCCGATCGTGCTGGACACGGTTGACGTGGACGAGATCGTGGAGACGGTGGTGCGGATCGCGCCGTCCTTCGGCGGCATCAACCTGGAGGACATCTCCGCGCCGCGTTGCTTCGAGGTCGAGGCGCGGCTGCGCGAGCGGCTGCCGATCCCGGTGTTTCACGATGACCAGCACGGCACCGCCATCGTCGTGCTCGCGGCGCTGCGCAACGCCTCCCGGCTGACCGGGCGCGAGCTGCCCGAGCTCCGGGTGGTCATCTCCGGGGCGGGCGCGGCCGGCGTGGCATGCGCGCGAATCCTGCTCGAAGCCGGTGTGCAGGACCTGCTCGTAGTGGACTCGCGCGGCATCATCGGCCGCAACCGCGGCGATCTCAACCCCATCAAGCGGCAGCTTGCGCAGGACACCAATCCGGCGGGGCGCGAGGGCGACCTGGCGGCGGCGATGGCGCGTGCCGACGTCTTCATCGGAGTGAGCGCCGGCTCGGTGCCCGAGGCATTGGTGGCCAGCATGAGCCGGGCACCGATCATCTTCGCGCTGGCCAATCCGACGCCGGAGGTCGCACCTGCCATCGCGCAGCGATACGCGGCAGTCAGCGCAACCGGGCGCAGCGACCTGCCGAATCAGATCAACAATGTGCTGGCGTTTCCCGGCATCTTTGCCGGTGCTTTCGACGCCGGCGCGCCCTGCATCTCCGAGGGTATGAAGCTTGCGGCTGCCGCCGCGATCGGAGCGGTCGTCGCCGATGAGTTGCGGCCGGACTGCATCGTTCCGACGCCCTTCGACCCCCGGGTCACCCCAGCGGTACGAGCGGCGGTGGCAGCTCAGGCCCGAGCGGAGGGCCTGGCGGCCCGCTGAGGCTCAGATCGGCAGCAGGGTCGCTGCAGCATCCGCGGAGGCGAAGCCGCGCTGGGCCCAGGCGGCTGCCAACCGGTCGACGGCGGTATGCAGGACCGGCGGCGGCTGGCTGAAGGGCAGCCGGAGATGGCGCTCCAGCCGGGCGCCGTTGGCGAATCTCGAACCGGATGCCAGCAGCACGCCGAACTCCTGCGCCGTCCGCGCCAGCGCCGTCGAGCCCGGCTGATCCAGCCGCACCCACAGGAACAAGCCGCCGTCGGGGCGATTGGCCTGCCAGCCAGGCAGCCGGTCGGCCAGCGCGGCCAGCAGCACGTCCCGCCCCTGCCGCAACGTATCCCGGCGGGTAGTGAGGATCGCGTCCGGATCGGCGAGCAGCGCCAGCGCGACCAGCTGGTCCAGCGCGGAACCGCTCATGTCCGAGCGGGCCCGGGCCACCGCGAGCTGCGCGATCAGGTCGGCCCCGGCCCGAACCCAGCCGACCCGGATGCCGCCCCACACCGGTTTCGACAGCGATCCCAAGCTGATCACGGCATCGTCCAGCGCTGCGCAGGCTGCGGGCATCACCGGCGACCCCGTACGCAGGTCCAGCTCCAGGAACGATTCGTCGACGATCACGGTGGTCCCGGTACGGCGGGCCGCGGACAGCACTGCGGCCCGAGCCTCGGTGCCGATCAGGGCACCGCCAGGGTTGGTGAAGTCGGGGATCAGAAATGCCAACCGCGGCGCGCTCTGCCGCAGCGTCGCGGTCAGGGCGGGCACGTCCCACTGCCCGTCCGGGGTGTTGGGGACCGCCACCGCACGCCCGCCGGCGGCGGCGATGGCATCGAGGGCTCCCGGGTAGGCGGGGAGCTCTGTCAGCACCCGCTCGCCGGGGCCGAGTATCGAGCGCAGCAGCAGGTCGAGGCCGTGCTGCGCGCCGTTGGTGATCAGGAGCTGGTCCGCTGTCGTCGGCGCGCCGCGCTCGGTGTAGCGCTGCGCGATCCGCTCCCTCAGCTCTGTCATGCCGTACGGCTGATAGCCGATGCTGCCGGCGTACTCCGGCAACCGGGCACACGCAGCCGCCGCAAGATCGAGCACACGGGCGTCGGCCGGGGTGGCGGCGACGCTGAGATCGATGACGTCGACCTCCGGCCGGATCAGTCGCGCGCCGAGCCCGGCCACCTGAGCGTCGCCCGGCAATGTCAGCACGCTGCCGGAGCCGCGGCGGCCGACCAGCACGCCCCGCTCGGCCAGCGCGCGGTAGGCGGCGGTGGTGGTCGAGCGGCTGATGCCCAGCTGGGATGCCAGTTCGCGCTCGGACGGCAGTGCCGTGTTCGGCGCGATCCGGCCGTCGAACAGCAGGCTGGAGATCTCCTCTGCCAGCGCTCGATATTTCGGCGCACGCCAGCCCGCGGCGGCGGGCAGCATCGATGCCAGCGCGGCCGGGCCGAGGCGCCGGGAAATCACCGGTCCATCCTGGCGGCACTGGCTTGTCCTGTCCAGGCCATCAGCTGAGTCGAAGAAGCCACTTGGGTGATT
>DATAKO010000011.1:0-17229 GCA_036261575.1 Jatrophihabitans sp. | reverse complement strand
CGGCCAGGGTGATGAACAAGCGGACATTGCCGATCTTCCACGTCCCGCTGCTGACGCCCCGGCTGTCCTCCGGTTGGCTGGCCCTGGTCACCGACGTCGACATCAAGACCGCACGCAACCTGGTCGACTCGATGACGACGGAGGTGGTGGTGCACGATCATGCGATCGAGGCGGTGGTTCCCGGGCCGCCGATGGGCTACGACGATGCCGTGCGGGCTGCGATGGCCGAGCGTGAACAGGCCCTGGCTGAATGAGCTCAGCCCGTACCCGACTGGCGCGGCTGGCCCGGACCGCGCTGATCGATCCGGTGCCACGTGACCATTCGCAGCCCGATGCTGCCTTTCGCCGGCGCCGGATCGTCGCCGCGGTGACGCTGGTGGTGGGCACCGCCGTGCTGGGCATCTCGCTGGCGGTCAAGCCCGGCGATCCCGCGTTCTATCCGCTCACGCTGGCACTGGCTGCCGTCTGGCTGATCGGTGGCTTCGCCTCGGGTCCGCTGCATCTGGGTCGCATCGCCGTCGGCGGCCGGCTGCGGCGACCGGTGATCACCCCGATCGTGATCGGCTTGATCGCGTCGGCGATCTTCGTGGTCGGCGCGCTGGTGGTGCGCGAGATCGGACCGCTTGCTGATTACACCCAGAACGTGCTGGATCACGCCCGCAAGGGCTCGGCGCCGCTGCTGGTGCTGATCACGGTCGGCAACGGCATCACCGAAGAGGTGTTCTTCCGGGGCGCGCTGTACGCCGCGATCGGGACGCGACACCCGGTGCCGATCACCACCGTGGTGTACGCGATAGCCACCCTGGCTTCGGGCAATCCGATGCTGGTGTTCGCCGCCCTCACGCTGGGCCTGGTGCTGGCGTTGCAGCGCCGGGCCTCCGGTGGCCTGCTGGCTCCGATCCTGACCCACATCACCTGGTCGGTGTGCATGCTGTTCCTGCTGCCGCCGATCTTCGGCAGCCGGTAACCCTCAGCCGGCCCGGACCGGCTCCGCTGCCCGCGCCGGCCCGGTGACGCTGTCCTCGTGCACGTAGCGGTTGCCGCGCAGCAGCGATGCGGCCGCACCGACCAGCGACATGGCGATGGCCATGGCGAACACGATCACCAGCCCGTGGTGAAAGGGCTGGGAGATCAGCTGCGGAAAGAACTGCTTGCCGGTCAGCGTCGTCGCGTCCTGGGCCGGCAGCGTCGACAGCGTGTGCGGGCCGAGCAGGGACTTGATCGGGTTGTCGCCCAAGAAGGCGGCGAACAGGCTGCCCACCGGCGGCTGGTTGCCGATCTGGGTTGCCACACCGGTGGAAACCCCGTGCGCGGTCAGCCCGTCGCGCAACGTGTGCGGCAGCGTGGAGGCCAGGCCCGCGATCATCAGCGAGAAGAACACCCCGATCGACAGGGACGATCCGGAGTTGAAGAAGGTGGCGCGCATGCCCGAAGCCGAACCACGGGAACTGGCCGGCACCGCGTTCATGATCGCCGTGGTGTTGGGCGAGGAGAAAAGTCCCGAGCCGATGCCGTTCAGCACGAGCAATCCGGCGAAGGCCCAGTAGTTGAAGTTGACCGGCAGCAGCAGCAGGCCGAGGAAGCTCAGCGCTACCAGCATCAGGCCACCGGTGGCGAAGGTGCGGGCACCGAACCGGTCCGACAGCGCACCCGACACCGGGCCGACGATGAGGAAGGCGATGGTCAGCGGCAGCAGGTAGATCCCGGCCCACAGCGGGGTGTCGGCGTAGTTGTAGCCGTGTAGCGGCAGCCAGATGCCCTGCAACCAGATGATCAGCATGAACTGCAAGCCACCGCGAGCGACGGATGCGAGCAACCCCGCCAGGTTGCCGGCGGCGAAGGCCTTGATGCCGAACAGGTGCATGTCGAACATCGGCTGGCTGATCCGGGTCTCGAACCAGCTGAACACCGCCAGCAGCAGCACGCCGGCGGCCAGGCCGGTGATCACCCACGGGTTCGTCCAGCCCATGCTGTGCCCACCGTAGGGCTGGATCCCGTACGTGATGGCCGCCAGCAGGCTGGTCAGCCCGACTGCGAACAGCACGTTGCCCACCCAGTCGATCCTGGCCCGCTGCCGGCTCGAGAGCTCGTGCAGGCTGCGGTAGGACCAGATGGTGCCGAGCAGTCCGAAAGGCACAGACACGAAGAACACCAGCCGCCAGTCGACCTCGGACAGCAGGCCGCCGGCCACCAGGCCGATGAAGGAGCCGGCGATCGCGGCGACCTGGTTGATCCCCAGCGCCATGCCGCGCCGGGTGGCCGGGAACGCGTCGGTGAGGATGGCGGTGGAGTTGGCGAACAGCATGGCCGCGCCGACGCCCTGCACCAACCGCCAGCCGATCAACCAGAGCGCGCCGCCCGAACCGGTCATCGGATCGGCGGCGAGCAGGATGGATCCGGCGGTGAAGACCATGAAGCCGGCGTTGTACATCCGCACCCGGCCGTAGATGTCGCCGAGCCGGCCGAAGGACACCACGAACACCGCGGTGACCAGCAAGAAGCCCATCAGCATCCAGAGCAGGTAGCTGACATTGCCGGGGGCGAGCGGGTCGAGCTTGATCCCGCGGAAGATCGCCGGCAGCGAGATGATCACGATCGAGGAGTTGATCGTTGCCATCAGCACGCCCAGGGTGGTGTTCGACAGCGCGACCCACTTGTAGCGCGGGTGGTTGCGATCCACTGTCACGGCGCGCCTCTCCGACGATCCGGCTACCGGCCTGGACACGGCATCTCCCTCCGAGCACGCATGTGCCTTCGTTAGTCAAACTAACTGTACTCGGAACGTGCCCGCAGGGTGCTGCTGCGACGGCGAGCGAGCCGCGCCACACCGGCGCCCACCGCGCTGGTCACGGCCCGCCGGCGGGGGGTTGAATGACGCTCCGTGGCCACCGAACTGCACCCGCTCGACGAGCACTTCCTGACCGCTGCCGCAGCACTGCCGGAGAGCGGCGGGGAGCCGCGAGCCGACCGTGACCCGGTCATCGCGGGCACCGCGCTCACCGTCGGGCAGGCGCGCCAGCTGTTCGTGCATCAGTGCGAATCCCGGCACGCCGACCTGGCCGCGTTGTGGATGCAGTCGCAGGGTCGCGGTTACTACACCATCGGCTCCTCCGGGCACGAGGGAAACGCGGCCGTGGCGGCCGCGCTGCGCCCGACGGATCCAGCGCTGCTGCACTACCGCTCCGGCGGCTTCTACTGCGCGCGCGCAGGCCAGCTGCCTGGGCAGGATCCGGTGCGCGACATCCTGCTCGGGGTGGCCGCGGCGACGAGCGAGCCGATCGCCGGTGGCCGGCACAAGGTCTTCGGCAACAAGGCGCTGTCGATCATCCCGCAGACCTCCACCATCGCCTCACACCTGCCGCGGGCCATGGGGTTGGCCTATGCGCTCGAGCGGGCCAAGCGGGTCGGCATCGAGGCCGCCTGGCCGCAGGACTCCGTCGTCGTCACCAGCTTCGGCGATGCCTCGGCCAATCACTCCACCTTGGTGGGCGCGTTCAACAGCTCGTCGAACACGGTCTACCAGGGCCTGCCGATGCCGCTGCTGATGGTGTGCGAGGACAACGGCATCGGCATCAGCACACGCACGCCGGCCGGCTGGATCGCGCAGCGATTCTCTGCCCGTCCGGGCCTGCGCTACTTCGGCGTGGACGGCTGCAACGTGGCCGACGTCTACGACGCGGCCAGCCAGGCGGTCGACTTCGTCCGGGCGGCCCGCAAGCCCGCCTTCCTGCACCTGCGCACCGTGCGCTTTCTCGGCCACGCCGGCTCCGACGCCGAGGTGGCGTACCGCACCCAGGCCGAGATCGTGGGTGACTATGCCCGGGACCCGCTACTGGCCACGGCCCGGCTGCTCACCGCAGCCGGCGTGCTGAGCAGCAAACAGGTGATCGAGCTGTACACCGAGGTCCGGGACCGGGTACACGCGACAGCGCTGGCCGCCATGGCCGAGCCCGAACTGGCCACCGCCGCGCAGGTGATGGCGCCGCTCGCCCCGCGCACCCCGGACCGGGTAGCGGCCGAGGTGGCTGCCGAAGTCGATTTGCCGGAACGGGACAGGGTCTTCGGCGCCAAGCGGCCGGAACTCAGTGACGGGCTGACGCTGGCGCAGTCCATCAACCAGACACTGCATGACGAGCTGGCTCGGCGGCCGCAGGCACTGGTGTTCGGTGAGGACGTCTCGGTCAAGGGCGGCGTCTACGGCCTCACCCGCGGGCTGCGCAAGAGTTTCGGGGCCGGTCGGGTGTTCGACACGATCCTCGACGAGCAGGCGATTCTGGGCGTCGGGCTGGGTTCGGCGCTGGCGGGTCTGTTGCCCATCCCCGAGATCCAGTACCTGGCTTACCTGCACAACGCGGAGGACCAGCTGCGCGGCGAGGCGGCCACCCTGCAGTTCTTCTCCCAGGGTCAGTACCGCAATCCGATGGTGGTGCGGATCGCCGGGCTCGGCTACCAGAAGGGGTTCGGCGGCCACTTCCACAATGACAACTCGCTGGCGGTGCTGCGCGATATCCCGGGTCTGCTGCTGGCAGTGCCGGCTCATCCCGCCGACGCGCCGGGCCTGCTGCGAACCCTGATCGCCTCCGCGGTCGTGGACGGATCCGTCGGTGTCTTCCTGGAGCCGATCGCCCTGTATCACCAGCGGGACCTACATCCGGGTGACGGTCGCTGGCTGGCCCGGTACGCCGATCCGTCGCGCTGGGCCGCCGAGCACATCCCGATCGGCTCCGGCCGCAGCTGGCAGGTAGGTACTGCTGATCCCGAGCTCACCCTCGTCACCTTCGGTAACGGGGTGCCGATGAGCCTGCGGGTGGCCGAGCAGCTCTCGGCGGCCGGCGTGAGCAGCAGGGTGCTGGATCTGCGATGGATTTCACCGTTGCCCGTCAAGGACATTCTCCGTGAAGCTGCCGCAACTGGTCGGGTGCTGGTGGTCGACGAGACCCGGCGCAGCGGCGGCGTGTCGGAGGCGGTGGTGACCGCGCTGGTCGACGGTGGCTTCCGTGGGCCGATCCGCCGGGTCACCAGCGCTGACAGCTTCATCCCGCTGGGTGCCGCGGCGCGCACCGTGTTGCTGGATGAGCCGACCGTGCTGGCCGCCGCGCGGGACCTGCTGGGCTGACCGGCTGGCGGCCAGAGTTCAGCGCGTCACCAGATCCAGGTGCGGGTGCCCATCAGGGTGGCCGAGGTGCCCAGGCCGATGTTCGTGGCGAACACCTGGATGGTGTGCCGGCCGGTCGGGACCGGGACGGCGAAGTCGAATCCCTGGAACCAGCCCGCCCGGAACGCCGCGGCGATGTCACCCCGCGAGCTCGGAGCCGCCACCCGGGCGACGAAGTGCCCGTCGCTCCAGACCGAGATGTAGAGCGGTTGAAACTTGTTGTCCGGGTCGATGGCCCAGCCGACGATGTGGAAGCGGTGCCCTGTCAGTTCCCGGCTGGCGGTAACGCTCATGCCGCCGAAGGGGTTGTGGTGTGCCAGCTGTGCCTGCGAGACAGGTGCCGCCGCGGGGGTGAGGGGCCCAGGTGCGTCGGCGAAGTCCTCGGTCAGCCACAGCTTGCCGGTCCTGGCGTCGATGAGCACGTCCACACCGACGTAGCGCACCGAGCTGGACAGGATGTTCAGCCGGTGCCCGTTGTTCGGCGCCACCTCGTTGTACATCGAGGTCTCCAGCGACTGCGAGCCGGCCGCGGAGCGATCGGTGGTGTAGCCGATGTTCTCGGCCACCGAGTGCCACACGACACCGGCCTGGCTGATCCGGGTGCTGAATACGGGCTCGCCGGGAAGTTGGTGCGAGAGGGTGTTGGCGGCCGCCATGGCCAGGTTGTGCCGGCGGGCGGAGCTGACGAGTGCGGTGCTGGCAGCGAGGAGGGGCAGGTGATTGGCGGCGCGCTCGTTGTTCAACAGCGCCAGCGTCGCGCTTGCCGCGCTCGCCTCTGCCGAGGTGGCCGCCTGTGCGCTGCGTGCCAGCAGCAACGATCCTGTCACCGCCACGAGCGCGGACAGGCTCACCGCGGCGAGCTTGCGTGACAATCCGGCAGCCCTGTTGGCCGTCATCGATCCACCCCGTCGTCCCGCGCCGCCCGGATTGGCGACGGCTGCAGAGGACAGTTTCGGCAAGGTCACTACAAAACTGAAGCGATCGGCTACAGAAAGTGACCGGCCGTGTCGAGTTTCACGAGGTCGTGGTCGGCGGTTCCGGGGCAAAAGCCGCCAAGACCCGGTGCGCGAAGGCCATCGCCTCGACCGGGTCGGCGTCCGGAGAACCCACCTCGGGCACGAAGTTCAGATCCAGAAACGCCTCGGTGACGCCGCTGTCGGACAGTCGGGCAAGATCCGACCGGATCTCGCCGACGCTGCCGTGCAGCATCCGGCGCTGCGGGCCGAGGTCCCGCTCGGTCAGGCCGAGGACCGCGCGCACGATGAAGCGCAGGCCGCTCGGGTCCCGGCCGGCGCCGACCGCGGCCTGCTTGATGGTGTCGATCGTCTGCGCCAGGGTCGCCGGATCGTGCCGGCTGGCGCTGATCCAGCCGTCGGCGAGCCGGCCTGCCCGTTGCAGCGCCGCGGGAGCGGCACCGCCCAGCAGGATCGGCGGCGGCTGCTGCACCGGCTTGGGCTGGATCCGCGCCGGCGGGATGTGCACCCGCGTCCCGTCGAAGGACACCGGGTCCGGGCCCCAACACGCCCGCATCGCGGCGACGAACTCGGCCAGCCGCGCCCCGCGGCCGGCCTTCTCGGTGCCGGTCGCAACAAATTCTTCATCCGCCCAGCCGAGCCCGAGCCCGGTGTCGAGCCGCCCGCCACTGAGCACGTCGATCGTGCTGAGCTGCTTGGCCAGCACCGCGGCCGGGTAGAACGGTGCGTTCACCACAGCGACCCCGAGCCGCGCCCGGCTGGTGACCGCCGCGGCGAAACCGAGGCTGACCAGCGGGTCCAGCACCGAGCGGTACATCGGACCCCAGTCGCCCTCCGCGGGAACCAGCAGCCGCTGGAAGGACCACAGGGATGCATAACCCAGTTCCTCGGCCCGGCCGGCGATCTCGGTCAGGTTGGCCGCGGTGGCCCAACTGCCCGAGACCGGCAGGCCGAAGCCCAGCAGGGGACCGGTCACCGGCCGTCCAGCCAGTGACCGCCGAAGAACATCAGGTCGTCGGAGAGCAATTCGATCTGGATGCCGTCCGGGTCCCGGAAGTACAACGACTCCTCGATGCCCTTGTCCGGCCCGCCGTAGGCGATGCCGGCCTGGTCCAGCGTGGCCCGCAGTTGCGCGTGCCGTTCCGGGGTCACCGAGATGGCGATGTGCTGTACGGTGCCCAGCGCCTCCGCCCCCGGCTGCAACCCGAGGCCGGGAAAGTCGAAGAAGCCGAGCAGCGTGGAGTTGCCGAGATCGAAGAAGAAGTGGCTGGAGCCGGGGTAGTCCCGGTTCTCGACCAGCTCTATCAGTGGAAAGCCCAGCAGGCCTTGGTAGAACTCGATCGTCGCCGCGACGTCGGAGCAGATCAGAGCGGCATGGTGGATGCCCCGACCGTTGCTCTGCGGTCGCTGTTGCGGTGGCAGCAGGTAGCGGTCGCGCAGCTGCGCCCGGCGCTCGGCGAGTTCGGCCTGCTCGGCTGCGGCATCACGCCAGCTTGGTGTGCAGGAACTCGACCGCGCGCCGCCAGGCCAGGGTGGCGTTCTCCTCGTCGTAGGTGCCCATCAGGTCCTTGTCGTTGTGGAAGGCATGGCCGGCTGGGTAGTAGAAGAACGTCACCTCCGCGCCGCTCTCATCTCGAATCTGTTGTTCCTGCGCGCGGGCGTCCTCGACCGGATAGAAGCCGTCGTTCTCGGCGTAGTGGCCCTGCACGGCCGCGGTGATGCCGGCGTAGGACTGCGGCACTGCCGGGCCGACCCCGTAGAAGGGCACCGCTGCCCCGATCCGATCGCCCTGCTGGGCGGCGAGCATGAGCACGAAACCGCCGCCCATGCAGAAGCCGATCGCGCCGACCTGGCTCGAGGTGACGGCTTCATGATCGAGCAGGAAGTCGACAGCACCGGACAGGTCCTTGGCCGCCTGTTCCACCGGCAGCGACATCATCATCTGGCCGGCCTCGTCGGAGTCGTGCGTGGTGCGGCCGCCGTAGAGATCCGGCGCCAGCGCGACGAAGCCCTCGGCGGCGAGCCGGTTGGTCACGTCGACGATGTGATCGGTCAGCCCCCACCACTCCTGGATCACGATGACGCCGGGACCCTGGCCGGACGGGGGCAGTGCCAGGTAACCGTGCGCCTGCCCTCCGTTGCTGGCAAAAGTGGTGTTCTGGGCGGTGTTCTCGTCCGACACGCGGGTGTCCCTTCTGATGGTGAGCTGGGTGGTGCTGCAATTCGAAGCTAGTGGCCGCCGCCGACAGTCGGCAACATCGCCTGGTCGCCGGCCGCGACGGCCGGCCGGTCAGCGGACAGGGCTGCCCGACCGGCCGGGTCATTGTGGGCTGAGCGCCGTCGGCGCATGCTTTTTGTCGGTACCTCGTGGCACGTTCCGGGCAGCACGGCGCCAGCTGCCCCTGTTGCCGGATTTCGCTGGCCGATTCAGAGGAAGGGGAAGAACCATGACCACCCGCGACGACGCATTCCCAGCAGGCACGCCGAGCTGGGTCGATCTCTCGGTCGCCGACGTTCCGGCCGCCCGGATCTTCTACGAGCAGCTGTTCGGCTGGCAGATCCAGCAACCGCAGGAGCAGTTCGGCGGCTACGCCAACTGCGCCAAGGACGGGCGGCTGGTCTGCGGCCTGGCCCCGACGATGGCCGCCGAGCAGCCCAACGCCTGGACCACTTACATCGGGGTGGCGGACGCGGCCGCGACGATGGCGCAGGTGCGCGCGCACGGAGGCACCGTGGTCGCCGAGCCGATGGCGGTGATGCAGCTGGGCACCATGGCCGTCGCGCTCGATCCGGCCGGCGCGCCCTTCGGCGTGTGGCAACCGGGCACACACACCGGCTTCCAGCGCTACAACGAGAGCGGCACCGTCTCCTGGAACGAGTACCGGGGTGCGGACCTGGCCGCGGCCAAGGCCTTCTACGGCGCGGTGTTCGGCTGGGACTACAACGACATCTCCACCGAGGGCTGGCTGTACTCGACTTTCATCGCAACCGACGGCCACGAGGCCGGTGGGCTGACGCAGGTGGCGGACGGCGACGTCGGCACGCCCTGGCTTGTCTACTTCTCCGTCGACAGTGCCGACGACACGATCGATCAGCTGATCACGCTCGGCGGCACTGTGCTGTCCCCGGCCGCAGACACGCCTTACGGCCGGATGGCGACGGTCGCGGACAACCAGAACGCCACGTTCGCGATCGTGCAGCCACCGACCGGCTGAGCGTCCTGCGAGGTCAGCTCCCGGCTGCGCCGCCAGCTCGGTCAGGCGCCCGCGGCCAGCGCGTCGACGGCGGCCTGGTGCAGCAACCCGTTGCTGGCCAGCGCGTTGCCCTGACCGACGCCGTCGGTCCCGTTCACGCCGGTGAACCGGCCGCCGGCCTCGGTGACGATCGGGGCGAGCGCTGCCATGTCCCACAGGGACAGCTCCGCCTCGGTGGCGATGTCGACGCTGCCCTCGGCCACCAGCATGTAGGACCAGAAGTCGCCGTAGGCGCGGGTTCGCCACACAGCGTCCAGCAGCTGCAGGAACTGCTGCTGGCGTCCGATGGCAGCCCAGTGGGTCAGCGAGGAATAGGACAGGCTGGCGTCGGCCAGCGCCCGCACCTGGGACACGCGCAGTCGCCTCGGCGCCGCCGGCGCGCTGGCGTCGGTGGAGCCCAACTCAATGGCCCAGGCGCCATGCCCGCGTGCCGCCCACCAGCGATGACCGAGCGCCGGTGCGCTGACGACGCCGAGCACCGGCTCGCCGTCCACCAGCAGCGCTATCAGGCTGGCCCAGACCGGCACGCCGCGCACGTAGCTGTGGGTGCCGTCGATCGGATCGATCACCCACTGTCGCGGGCTGTCCCCGGACGTTCCGGACTCCTCGCCGAGAAATGCATCGCTCGGACGGCGGACGGCCAGGTGGTTGCGAATCGCCTGCTCCACCGCCTGGTCGGCGTCACTCACCAGGGACAGGTCGGGCTTGCTCGACACGGCCAGGTCGGCGGCACGGAATCGGTCCATGGTCAGCCGATCGGCCAGGTCGGCCAGCTGCTGTGCCACTGCAAGGTCCTCGAGCAGTCCGGCGTGGGTGGACGGGTTCGGTGATTGCTGGTCGGTCACATGCTGCAGGTTATCGTCGCGGGGTGAATGCCAGTGCGGGACGAGGTACTCAGGCCGGATATTCGCTCGGGTCGGATCCGGTGCTGCACCGGCCCCCGACCTCGGGCACCGTCGAGGGCGGCCCGTCGCAGCGCTCGGCGGTCGCTCCGTTCTACGTCATGCAGCTGTTCGAGGCGGCCGAACTGCGCCGGGCCGCGGGCCTGCCGGTCTACAACCTTGCCGTCGGTCAGCCCAGCACGTCCGCCCCGGCACCGGTGCGCGCAGCAGCGGTACGCGCGGTGGCCGAGGACAAGCTCGGCTACACCGCGGCCACCGGCCTGCCCCGGCTGCGCGAGGCGATCGCCGAGCACACCCGATCCTGGTACGGCATCGAGCTGCCGGCCCGCAACGTCGTGGTCACCACCGGTTCGTCCGGTGGCTTCCTGGCCGCGTTCCTGGCGGCGTTCGACAGTGGTGACCGGGTGGCGCTGGCCCGGCCCGGCTACCCGGCCTACCGCAACATCCTGGCCAGCCTGGGCTGCGAGGTGGTCGAGCTGGACTGCGGGACCGCCACCGGTTTCGTTCCCACCATCGACCAGCTCGAGGCCCTGGACCCGGTGCCGGCCGGTCTGGTGCTCGCCTCTCCGGCCAATCCGACGGGGGTGATGGTCAGCGCACAGCGGCTGGCCGACATCGCGGCATGGTGCGAGCGCAACGGGGTGCGGCTGGTGTCGGATGAGATCTATCACGGCATCAGTTTCGCCGGACCGGCCAGTTGCGCCTGGCAATTCAGCCGCAACGCCATCGTGGTGAACTCCTTCTCCAAGTACTTCTCGATGACCGGCTGGCGGTTGGGCTGGTTGCTCGCGCCGGATGATCTGCTGGATCCGATAGACCGGCTGGTCGGCAACTTCGCGCTCTGCCCGCCGGCGCTGTCCCAGCACGCGGCGGTGGCCGCCTTCGACGCCTACGCCGAGCTGGACGCCAACGTGGCGCGGTACCGGCGCAATCGGGAGCTGCTGCTGGATCGGCTGCCGGCCATCGGGCTGGACCGGCTGGCGCCCGCCGACGGCGCGTTCTACATCTACGCCGACGTCTCCGACTTCACCGACGACTCGCTGAGCTGGGTGCGTCAGGTGCTTGCCGAGACCGGGGTGGCGCTGGCGCCGGGGGTCGACTTCGACACCCGGCAGGGGCATCACTTCGCGCGGCTCTCCTTCGCCGGCGACCTCGACGAGATCTCCGGCGGGGTCGAGGCGCTGGGTGCCTACCTCACTCGCTGAGCCGCATCAGCCGAGGTCGTTGCGCGACAGCAGCAGCCTGCGGAAGCCGGCGAGCCTGGCCTCCGACGAGTGGCCGGCGGCCACCCACGCGTCCAACTGGCAACCCTCCGAGGCGGCCAGGTGTTCGCAGCCGCGGGGGCACCGCACCGCACCGTCCTCGAGGTCGGGAAAGGCCCACAGCAGGTCCTGAGCGCTGACGTGAGCCAGGCCGAATGAGCGCACGCCCGGCGTATCGATCACCCAGCCGCGCCACGGCTCGGGCAGCGCCAGCGCGAAGACCGAGGTCGAGGTGTGCCTGCCCTTGCCGATCTCGCTCACCGAACCCGTAGAGCGTCGCGCGCCGGGCACCAGGGCGTTCACCAACGTGGACTTGCCGACGCCGGAATGCCCGACGAACACGGTCTTCTTGCCGTCCAGCAGCCGCAGCACCGGCGTCAGATCGGCGCCGCGTGAGGTGACCAGGGCGGGAATGTCCAGGTCGGTGTAGTTGGCCAGCACCTCGTCGGGCCGGCCCAGATCAGCTTTGGTCAACAACAGGATCGGCTCCAGGCCGGCGGTCAGCGCGGCTACCACGCACCGGTCGATCAAGCCGTACGCCGGAGCCGGCGAGGCGAGCGCGGCCACGATCAGCAGCTGGTCGGCATTGGCCACGATCACCCGTTCGTACGGATCGTTGTCGTCGGCAGTACGCCGCAGCACGGTGTCCCGGTCGGCGATGCGCACGATCCGGGCCAGCGTGTCCGGATCGCCGCTCAGGTCGCCGACCACGGATACCTGGTCGCCCACGGCAATCGACTTGCGGCCCAGTTCGCGGGCACGCATCGCGCTCAGCTGCACGTCGGACCCCTCGAGCAGCACCGTGTACCGGCCGCGGTCGATCGTCACCACCATGCCGGTAGCCGCGTCGGCATGTGCCGGCCGTTGCTTGCTGCGGGCCCGGCTGCCGTAGCGGGTAGGCCGATTGCGGACGTCGTCCTCGTCCATGCGGCGGGCATCGCGGCGCGCCATCAGGTGATGCTCACGCCGACTGTTCCAGCAGCTGCGCCCAGAGGTCGGGGAAGTCGGCCAGCGTCTTGCTGGTGCAACCGATGTCGTCGATCTCGATGCCCGGCACAGCCAGACCGAGCACCGCACCCGCCTGCGCCATCCGGTGATCGGCGTAGGCGTGCCAGGTGGCGGCGCGCAGCGCGGCGGGTTCGATCGCCAGACCGTCCGGCGTCTCGCTGACCGTGCAGCCGATGCCCGACAGCTCGGCTCGCAGCGCGGCCAGCCGATCGGTCTCGTGCCCGCGGATGTGCGCGACGCCGCGGATCCGGGACGGGCCGTCGGCAAGTGCGCAGAGCGCGGCGATCACCGGGGTGAGCTCGCTGGCCTCGTGCAGATCGACGTCGAGCGCGGCGATCTGGCCGGTTCCGGTCACGGTCAGGCCGTCCGGGCCGAGGGTGACGCTGGCGCCGAGCCGGGTGAACAGCTCCGCCAACTGCGCCCCTGGCTGGGTGGTGGCGGCGGGCCAGTGCGGCACGGTCACCTGGCCGCCGGTGACCAGCGCCGCGGCCAGGAACGGCGCGGCATTGGACAGATCCGGCTCGATCACCTGATCCGGCAGGTCCAGCTTGCCCGGGGCGACCCGCCAGTGCCGGTCGGAGACGGCAGCGATCTCGCCCCCGGCCTCGCGCACGCCGGCGATGGTCATCGCGATGTGCGGCAGCGAGGGAAGGCTGGCGCCGGTGTGCACGATGTCCGCGCCGGCGTCGAAGCGGGTTGCGGCGAGCAGCAGGGCGGATACGAACTGGGAGGACGCCGAGGCGTCCAGCTCGATCCTGCCGCCGGCCAGCGCGCCGCGGCCGTAAACGGAGAACGGCAGGAAGTTGCCGTCGATCACTGCACCGGCTGCGCGCAACGCACCGAGCAGGGTGGCCATCGGCCGGGTGCGGGCAACGGGATCGCCGTCGAAGCGGCTGTCCCCGTCGGCCAGGGCAGCCAGCGCCGGCACGAAGCGCATCACCGTGCCGGCCAGCCCGCATGCCACCTCGGCACCGTGCAGCGGCCCCGGCCGGACCAGCCATCCCGCACCCTCGTCGACGACGTCCACGCCGAGCGCGCGCAGTGCGTCGGCCATCAGCAGCGTGTCCCGCGCTCGCAGGGGTGCCGTGAGCCGGGTCGGTGATTCCGACAGGGCCGCCAGTACCAGCGCCCGGTTGGTCAGCGACTTCGAGCCGGGCAGCGTCACGGTTGCGGCGAGCCGGCCCGGCGCGCTGGGTGCCGGCCACGGGTGCAGTTCGCTCACCCGCCCATTATGGGTGACGCGATGCGGGCGCTGCGGTGCCGCGGCCGATGGGTGCCCGGGCGCCGCCCGGGCCGGTAGCGTCGGGCGCATGTGCGGACGTTACGTGTCGAGCAAGACAACCGGTGACCTGCTCGCCGAGTTCGACGCCGTGGACGAGACCGGCGGCGGCGCCGGCGAGCCGGACTACAACGTGGCACCCACCACCGACATCCGCATCGTGGTGGATCGCGCGCCGCGCGAGGAGCGGGAAGCGCAGCCGGTGCGGCAGCTGCGGGTCGCGCACTGGGGGCTTGTGCCGTCCTGGGCGAAAGACGCCGGCGTGGGCAACCGGATGTTCAACGCCCGCGCCGAATCGATGACCAGCAAGTCGGCGTTCACCCGAGCCTTCGCGGTGCGACGCTGCCTGGTTCCGGCCGACGGCTGGTACGAGTGGCAGAAGGTGGAGGGTCCCGACGGCAGGCCGGCCAAGCAGGCCTACTTCATGAACGCGCCGGACGGGCACTCGCTCGGACTGGCCGGACTGTACGAGTTCTGGCGCCCCAAGGACGACGAGCAGGCGCCCTGGCTGGTGAGCGCCACCATCCTGACCGTTGCCGCGCAGGGGCCGCTGGCAGACATCCATCCCCGCATGCCGCTGGTGCTGCCCCGCTCCGACTGGCCGCGCTGGCTGGATCCGATGCAGCCCGGGCCGCAGGAACTGCTGCAGCCGCGCGACGAGGTGGTCCAGGAGCACCTGGAGCTGCGGCCGGTGTCCAGCCGGGTGAACCGGGTGAGCAACAACGACCCGTCGCTGCTCGAGCCGGCCGAACAGCTGCCTCAGGCGCAGGAACTCTTCCGAACATGAGCAGCTTCACCGTCGCCACGCCGTCCGGGCCTGCTCGGGTGGATCTCGATGTGAGCAAGGCGGCTTCGGTGCTGCTGGTGCTCGGGCACGGTGCCGGTGGCTCGGTGGACGCCGCCGACCTGGCGAGCATCCGCGATGCGTGCCTGGCAGCGGACATCGGCGTCGCCAGGGTGACCCAGCCCTACCGGGTGGCCGGCCGCAAGGCGCCGCCGCCGGCCGCTCGACTGGACGAGGCCTGGGCGGCGGTCATCGGGGCGCTGGGCCGGCGCGCGGCCACGCGTCACCTCACGTTCGTCTACGGCGGCCGCTCCTCGGGCGCCCGGGTCGCCTGCCGGGCAGCTGCCGATCCTGCGCTGCAACCGGCGGCCCAAGCCGTGGTGGCGATCGCGTTTCCCGTGCATCCGCCCGGCAAGCCCGAGCGTTCGAGGCTGGCTGAGCTTGATCACGTGCCGGTCCCGGTACTGGTGGTGCAGGGCCGGCAGGACCCGTTCGGCCAGCCGCCGCGTCGCCGCGGCCGCACCATGGTCGTGCTCGACGGCGATCACGGGTTGAGCCGGTCGGCGGCGCAGGTGGGTCCGGCCGTCGCTGCCTGGCTGGCCCGTACGCTTCCGGCGCCCGGGTGACAAACGCGCCGCGTGATGCCAGAGTCCGAGCATGACCGCTGACCTGCCCGCCAATCCGGCGGTAGCCGACTTCCTGGCCGCGCGCGAGCTGTTGCTGGAGTGCCGCGGCGATTACACGCGAGCGCTTGCCGAGTTCCGCTGGCCGCAGCTGGAACAGTTCAACTGGGCGCTGGACTACTTCGACGGTGTCCTGGCCCGTGAGCGGGGCGAGCAGGAGGCGCTGCGGCTGATCGAGGACGACGGGTCGGTGGCGCGCTACACCTTTGCCGCACTGTCCGCGCGCTCGTCCCGGCTGGCCGGCTGGCTGGCCGAGCACGGCGTGCGGCGCGGCACCCGAGTGCTGCTGGTGCTGGGCAACCAGGTCGAGCTGTGGGAATCCATGCTGGCCTGCATCAAGCTCGGCGCGGTGATCATCCCGGCCACCACCCTGCTGTCACAGGCCGATCTTGCCGACCGGCTGGAACGTGGAGCGGTCGGTGCGGTGATCGCCCGCGCCGACCTGACCGATCAGTTCCCGGCGGCTGACGGCTGGCTGCCGGTGGCGGTGGGCGGACCTGGGACCGGCTGGCTCGACTACAGCGAATTCGCCGACTTCGACGGCACTTTCCAGCCCGACGCGCCGACCGCGGGCACGGACCCGCTGCTGCTGTACTTCACCTCCGGCACCACGTCGCAGCCGAAGCTGGTCGAGCACACCCACCTCAGCTATCCGGTCGGTCACCTGTCGACGATGTACTGGATCGGGTTGCGGCCGGGGGACGTGCACCTCAACGTCTCCTCGCCGGGCTGGGCCAAGCACGCCTGGTCTTGCTTCTTCGCTCCGTGGAACGCCGGGGCCACCGTGGTCCTGTTCAACTACGTCCGCTTCGATGCCGTCCGGATGCTCGACGTGCTGCGCGATCAGCAGGTGACAACGTTCTGCGCCCCGCCGACGGTGTGGCGCATGCTGGTGCAGCAGGACCTGTCTCGCTGGCAGCTGTCTCTGCGCGAGCTGGTCGGGGCGGGCGAGCCGCTCAACCCCGAGATCATCGAGCAGGTGCAGCGGGCCTGGAAGCTCACCATCCGCGACGGCTTCGGGCAGACCGAAACCACCTGCCAGATCGGCAATCCGCCCGGCGAGCTGGTCAAGCCGGGTTCGATGGGGCGCCCGCTGCCGGGTTACCCGGTGGTGCTGGCGGACCCGGTCACCGGTGAGCGGCGGGCTGCTGCCGTGCCCGGTGGCGGCCCGGACGGTGGTGCTGAGACCCCGGCCGTGGTCGAGGGCGAGATCTGCCTCGACCTGGCGGCGCGGCCGTTGGCGCTGATGACCGGTTATCGTGACGACGCCGAGCGCAATGCCGCGGCGATGGCGCACGGGCTCTATCACACCGGCGACGTGGCCAGCCTGGACGCCGACGGCTACCTGACCTACGTCGGCCGCACCGACGACGTCTTCAAGTCCAGCGATTACCGGATCAGCCCGTTCGAGTTGGAGAGCGTGCTGATCGAGCATCCGGCCGTGGCCGAGGCCGCAGTGGTGCCCGCACCGGATCCGCTGCGGCTGTCGGTGCCCAAGGCCTACGTGGTGCTGGCTGCCGGCCACCAGCCTGATGCGGGCACCGCGCAGTCGATCCTCGACTACACCAGGCAGCACCTGGCGCCCTACAAACGGATCCGGCGGCTGGAATTCGGTGAGCTGCCCAAGACCATCAGCGGCAAGATCCGCCGGGTCGAGCTCCGCGGCCGCGAGAACGAGGTGCACGGGCAGCACGTGGCCGGGCGCGTGCGGGCCAGCGACACCGAGTTCTGGGAGGAGGACCTCACCTGAGCAGCGCGTCGAGCGGCGCCAGCGGGACGACGCCCTGCGCCTTCGCCGCAAGGCCGGCGTCGACCGTCACCAGGGCATCGGCCTGCAGCCGCGCCACGGCCAGGTACTCGGCGTCGCGCAGCGTGTCCCAGTCGTGTTCGCGCGCGATGCGCCAGGCCGTCGCCCGCGACACGCGGTC
>DATAKO010000156.1:0-33134 GCA_036261575.1 Jatrophihabitans sp. | reverse complement strand
CCGTCGACGAGGTCGCCGCCCGCGCCGGTCTGGGCACCGGCGCGAGCCTGCGGCAACACCTGCGAGAGGCGGTCGGTGTCTCGCCCTCGGACTACCGCCGGACCTTTCGCGGCTGACACCAGCCGGGCCGCCCGCGGCGTCAGGCGCGCCGCGGCGTCAGGCGCGCCAGGGCGCGCCGCGGCGTCAGGCGCGCCCGCGCGCGCCGAGTCGGGTCAGGACGCCAGGCCGTGCTGGATGGCCAGCCGCACCGCCTCGGCCCGATCGCGGATGTCCAACTTGGCGAACAGGTTGTTGATGTGCGTCTTGACCGTGGCCTCGCTGACGAACAGCCGCTGCGCGATCGCGCCGTTGGGCAGGCCCGCACCGATCAGGCCGAGCACCTCGCGCTCGCGCGGAGTGATGTTCAACGGTGGGGTCGCACGGGCCGGCGCCGCGCTCTGGGCAGCGCTTGCCGCCACGGCGCGGATCACCCGCTGCTGCACCGCGGCATCCAGCACCGCCTGGCCGGCAGCGGCGGCCCGGACCGCGCGCACGATGTCGTCCCGGCCGGAGTCCTTGGTCAGGTAGCCGCGGGCGCCCGCCCCGAGCGCGGCGAGCACCGAGTCCTCGTCGGCGAAGGTGCTCAGCACCACCACCGCGGTGTCCGGGGCCTGCTCGGCCAGCTGTCGGGTCGCCTCGACGCCGTCGGTGCCGGGCATCCGCAGGTCCATCAGCACCACGTCCACCGGTGCCTGCTCGGCCACCAGCCGCACCGCGGCCGCGCCATCAGCGGCGCTACCGACCACGGTGATGTCCTCGAACAGGTCCAGCACGGTGGCCAGCGCCTCCCGGATCGCCGCCTGGTCGTCGGCGACCAGCAGCCGGATCACGGTCGATCCCCGGTGGGGATCTGCACCGACACCAGCCAGCCGCCGTCCGGGCTGGGCGCCGCGCTGGCCTGGCCGCCCAGCAACGCGGTGCGCTCGCGCATCCCGAGCAGACCCATGCCGCTCCCCTTCCCGGCCAGCGGCCGTTCCACCGCCGTCGAAGGCGCATTCTGCACCTCCAGCCGCACCGCGCCGGCCAGGTACTGCAGGCTCATCTCGACCGGCGCACCGGGAGCGTGTTTGTGCGCGTTGGTCAGCGCTTCCTGCGCGGCCCGGATCAGCGCCTGCGCCACTGCGGTGTCCAGCTCCCGCACCGTACCGATCACCCGCAGGCCGGCGATCCGGTCGTCGGCCTCAGCCAGCGCGGCCAGCGTCTCGGCCACCGGCAGCGCGTCCTCGCGCAACGCTCGTACGGTTCGCTGCGCCTCGCCCAGGCTCTCCCGGGCGATGCTCTGGGCGCGCCGGGCGGCCTGCCGTGCCCGCTCCGTCTGACCCTGGTCCAGCAGCGCGTCCGCCATCTCCAGCTGCATGTTGATGCCGGCCAGCGAGTGCGCGAGCAGGTCGTGCACGTCGCGGGCGATCCGGGCGCGCTCGGCGGAGATGAGCTCGCGTGCCTCGGCCTGGGACGCTCGCTCGGCCGACGCGGCGGCCGCCTGCAGGGCCTCCACGGTCTGCCGGCGGCTGCGCGTGACCAACCCCAGCGGCACCGCCAGGCCGGTGGCCGCACCGACGTACCAGGGCACGTGATCGGCGTTCCATCCGATCGGGACGGCCAGCACGCCGCCGCACAGGACGCTGCACAGCACGCCGACCGCGACTGCCCGGTTGCGCTCCAGCCGGTAGCCGGCCTGGCCCGCGACGAAGAAGCCGAACATCGTGCGGATGCCGCCCTGGCCGATCGCGAGCAGTGCGGCCGCCATCACCGCGGCCACCAGGAACATCGGCAGCCGGTACCGCTGCGGCATGATCTCATCCGGGGTGTGCCGGGCCAGCAGCATGACGCTGTTCAGGATCAGCAGCAGGGCGACCGCCAGGCCCCGACCGGTGAGCGCCAGCGGCCGGATGTCGAGCCAGGCGAAGCCGAGCAGGGCAACGCTGCCGATCAGTTGCACCGCGTTGACGTCGGGGCGGATCATCCTCGCCCGAAACCGGTTCAGCGCACCGATCGAAGCCACCGGCTGACCATAGCTGTCCTGGACGGCACCCATCCCGGCCGATCCGATGATCGGCCGGGATGGCGGACGGCCTTGATTCACGCTGCGGTGAGGGTCCGTACCGGCGTCACCGGCTGGGTCCGGCGCCGCACCAGGTAGGCCCGCCACACCAGGGTGCCGACCCGGGTGGCCACCTCGGTGAAGGCCATCAGCACGAACGCGGTGACCCACGCCTGGTCGGTGGTGATGTGGTGCTCGATGCTGAACCGGCCGACCGCCGGGCCGCCGCCGTGGCTGACGTAGATCTGGAACGCCATCCGCGAGCCCATGCCCACGACCCACAGCACGACCGCCAGCCAGCCGGCCCGCACCAGGGCATGCGTGCCGTCGTAGCGCACCCGGGTGACCAGCCCGCCCGCGATGCCGAGCGCCGCGCCGATGGCGACCAGAGTGGTGATCAGCACCAGATCGTTGCCGGCAGTCGGCAGCGCGTGCAGGTACTTGGTGGCGAAGTAGCCGACCAATGCCAGCGGGATGAGCACGAAGCGGGCGTCGACCCGGGATTCCCGGATCTGCCGGAAGACGATGGCAAGCAGTGCGATGTCGAGGATCCAGTCGGTGGTTGTCATGGCTGAAACTTTCGCGCGTTCGCCGTCCGGACACCTGCGTCCACGGGTGGAGATCCGGGTGGAGAACGCCCCCGGCGGCACCTCCACCCGTGGCCGGAGCGCCATGCCGGCGCCGGCCGGGGCCGGGAAAGTAACCTCGCCTGACGAGCACGGACGGGCCGTGCCGGCAGACCGGGAACGGGATCGAGCGGACGGAGGCGGCCGGTGATCAGCCGATCGGTGCGCCGCCGGATCCAGATCAGCCTGGCGCTGACACTGGCCTGGCGACCGACCGGCGCAGCGCTGATCAATCTGATCCGCTCGCTGGTCACCTCGTTCATCGCGCTGGGCATCACGCTCTACCTGCTGCCCGGCACCCAGTCGTCCGGCCCGGCGGCGGTGGCCGAGCTGGCGGTGCTGGTCGGCGTGGTCGGCTCACTGCTGCGACCGGTGCTGCTGGGCCTGACCGTGCTGCTCGGTTCGTTCGGCTTGCTGGTGGTCGGCATGATCGCCCAGGGCGTCATCCTCGCGGTGGCGATCCGGATCTCTCCCGATGTGCACATCTCCGGGTTGGAGGCCATCCTCGGCGCCTCCTGGATCGCGGCAATCATCTCCGCCGCGGTCAACTGGCTACTCGATGCGGGCAGCCAGGACGCCTACCTCGCCCACATCCTGGGCAGGGTGGTGCGGGTGGCGCACCGCCAGGCCCGCACCGATCCGTCGGTGGTCGGCCGGCCCGGAATGCTGATCGTCCAGCTGGACGGGGTGGGCCGGGAGCTGTTGCGCCAGGCCATGGTCGCCGGTGCGGTGCCCACCCTGTCGCGCTGGTTGCGTGCGGGCAGCCATGTCGGTTACGGCTGGCACACCGGGCTGCCCGCGACCACGCCGGCAGGCCAGGCGGTGCTTCTCTACGGCGACCGCCATCACGTGCCGGCGTTTCGCTGGTACGAGAAGGACACCGGCCGGCTGATGGTTGCCAACCGCTCGGGCGATGCGGCGGAGCTCGAGCGGCGGATGTCGGACGGCCGGGGCCTTCTGGCCGACGGCGGGGTCAGCGTGTCCAACCTGTTCTCCGGGGATGCGGCCACGCAGATCCTGACCATGAGCGACGCTCGGCTGCCACCCCGGTCCACGCGCGGCGTCGCCTCGTTCGCCACCACCTCGGTCGGCTTCGTCCGCACCGTGGTCGTGTTCGCCGGCCAGGTGGTGGAGGAGCTGTACCAGGCGCGCCGGCAGCGTCGCCGCGACGTGCAGCCGCGGGTGTCCCGGGGCTGGCTGTTCGCGCTGCTGCGGGGCGTGACCACCGCGCTGCTGCATGACCTGAACGTGGCCATCGTGGCCGAGCAGATGGCCCGCGGTGCGCCGGTGATCTTCGTCGACTTCGTCGACTACGACGAGGTGGCCCACCATGCCGGGCCGAGCCGGCCGGAGGCGATGCGCACCCTGGACGGGCTGGATCGGGTGCTGCGCTTCTTCGAGGACGTCGCGGCCGAGACCAATCGCCGCTACGAGCTGGTGGTGGTGTCCGACCATGGCCAGTCCCAGGGCAGCCCGTTCGCCGACCGGGCCGGCCGCACCCTGCAGCAGCTGGTGGACGCATGTTGCGGCGCCGCCGCGGTGGACGAGCCCACGCTGGACCGTGAGCCGGTCGAGCGCTGGACCGGCGCCAACCTGCTGCTGACCAGCGCCGCGCACGCGCAGAAGCCGGGTGCGAGCAGGCTGGCCAGGCGCGCGGCCAGCCGGGTCGGTCCGGAGCGGCCGGCCGGCCAACGCACGCCGCTGGTCGCCGCGTCCGGCAGCCTGGCCCACATCTACCTGACCGAGCTGCCCGGGCGGGCCGACCGCTCGGCCATCGAACATCGCTGGCCCGGGCTCATCGAGGCGCTGGCCGCGCATCCCTGGATCGGGCTGGTGCTGCTGCGCTCGGGTTCAGGCCTGCTGGCGCTCGGCGCCGAAGGTTGGCGCGACCTGCACCATCCGGAAGCGGGCGCCGGCCGCGATCCATTGCTGCCCTACGGCCCGCGCGCCGCGGCCGATCTGATCGACCTCGATGCCCGCGAGCACGTCGGGGACCTCATCGTGCTCGGCAGCTATGACCCCGAGACCGCAGAACTGGCCGCGTTCGAGGAGTTGGTGGGCTCTCACGGCGGCCTCGGCGGCGATCAGACCGCTGCCTTCCTGCTGGTTCCGCAGAGCTGGCCCGAGCTGGCCGGCGGCGGCCGGCGCTACCCGTCCGATCCCGGCGTCCGCCCCGTCCTGAGCGGCGCCGAGGTACACCAGGCGCTGCTGGCGCGGCTCACCGCGGCCGGCCTGCGGGCGGACGGTGCGGTGGCCGGCGAGGTTGCGGTGCGCGCATGAGGATCACCTGGTGGGGCCACGCCACCACGGGTATCGAGCTGGCCGGACTCACCGTGCTGACCGACCCGGTGCTGACGGACCGGGTCGCGTTCCTGCGCCGGTACGGCCCGACCCCGCCGCCGCGAGCCAGCCAGGCCGACGTCGTCGTCGTGTCGCACCTGCACGGCGATCACCTGCACCTGCCGTCGCTGCGCCGGTTGCCGGCGGGCGCCCGGCTGATCGTCCCGCGCGGTGCGGCCGCGCTGCTGGCCGGCGTGCGGGACCGGGTCGAGGAGGTCGGACCGGGTGACGTGCTCGAGCTGGGCGGGGCCGGCCTGCGGCTGCGGGCCGTGCACGCCGAGCACGACGACCGCCGGCACCCGTGGTCCCGGCACACCGGTACCGCGATGGGTTTCGTGCTCAGTCACGGCGGCCGCTCGGTCTGGTTCGCCGGCGACACCGGGCTGTTCGACTCGATGGCCTCGCTCGGTCCGGTCGATACCGCGGTGATCCCGGTCGGCGGCTGGGGACCGACGCTCGGGCCGCACCACCTCGATCCGGAGCAGGCGGCCGAGGCGGTGCGCCGGGTCGGCGCCCGCGATGCCATCCCGATCCATTACGGCACCCTGTGGCCCCGGGGGTTCCGGCCGCTGGCTCCCGCGCTGTTCCGCAGCCGGTGCCGCGCGCCGGGGCAGCGGTTCGCGGCTGCGCTGGCCGCGCGCGGCGGCACCGGCGATGTGGCCAGCGCGCACGTGCTGGCTCAGGGCGAGTCCGTGGAGCTGGACGCATGAGCGCCGGCGGGTTCGGTTTCGGCTATCTCTGCGGGATGTTCGGCGTGGTCGCCTTCGGCGGGGTCATCCCGGTGGTGCCGACCGGGGCGGCGGTCAGCGTCGGGGCGGCACTGGCGGTGCCTGACGCGGACGTGCTGCTGGCGCTGGTGGTGCTGGTGGGCGCGGCCGGGGCGTACCTCGGCGACGTGATCACCTACGCGGTGCTGCACTGGGCCGGCAGTGGCCTGGCGCGCCGGGTTCGCTGGCTGCAGGCCGACGCGCGCCCGGCCGCGCTGGAGCGGATCCAGACGCAGCTGGATGCGGCGGAGCTGCGCACGCTGCTGCTGTCCCGGCTGGTGCCGGGAGGCCGGGTGCCGGTGCTGCTCGCCGCGGCCATCGGCGGCTACTCCTTCCGGCGTTTCGTGGTGGCCGACGTGGCCGCGACCCTGCTGTGGGCGGCGGTCTACAGCGTGCTGGGGCTGGTCGGCGGGGCCATCTTCCCCGAGCCGTGGCAGGGCGTGCTGGCCGCCATCGTGCTGGTCGTCCTGCTGAGCCTGATCCCGCGGGCGTGGCGGCGGCTGACCGGCCGGGACGGGGCCGAGCCGCCACCGGCAACCGGCTGATGGGACAGGATGGATCGGTGAGCTCATCTGGATCGACTGTCAGCGTGGTCGGCGCCGGCCTGGCCGGCGCCGCCTGCGCGCGTGAACTGGCCCGGCTCGGCGTCCCGGTCCGGGTGCTGGAACGCGGCCGGGCTCCCGGCGGCAGGCTCGCCTCACCGCAGCTGCACGGCCGCCGCGTCGACCTGGGGGCGGCCTACTTCACGGTGCGTGACCCGGAGTTCGACGCCGTTGCCCGCCGCTGGCAGGCCGCTGGCCTTGCCCGGCCATGGACCGACACGCTCTACCGGCTGGCACCGGGCGAGTCACCACAGGCCAAGCCGGGACCAATGCGCTGGGCGGCGCCGGACGGCCTGCGCAGCCTGGCCCGGGCGGAGCTGGCGGGCATCGAGGTGCAGCTGCGGATGCCGGTGACCGAGCTGCCGGACGGTCCGACGGTGCTGGCGATGCCGGACGCCCAGGCCGCCCGGCTGGCCGCGGTGCCGGAGCCGGTGGACTACCGTCCGGTCATCGCGGTGGCGCTGGCATTCGCGCAGCGCCACTGGCCCTTCGCCGACGGCGCGTTCGTGCACGGGGAGCCGCTGCTCGGCTTCGTCGCCGACGACGGCGCTCGTCGAGGCGACGGGGCGCCGGTTCTGGTGGTGCATTCCGGACCGGAGTTGGCCCGCGCCCACCTGCACGAGCCGGACGGCGCAGTCGCTCCGATGCTGGCGGCGCTGCGCGGGTTGTTCGAGCTCGCCGAACCGGAGTGGACGCACGCGCACCGCTGGAGCTTCGCCCAGCCGGCGGGTCAGCACCGCACGACGTTTCACCTGTCCCGGAGCGCCGACGGCCAGCTGCTCGGCTTCGCCGGCGACCAGTGGTGCCCGGACGGCGCGCCCCGGGTCGAGGCGGCCTGGCGCTCGGGTACCGACCTGGCGCGCGCGATAGCCGCCAGCTGGTGAGCGTCGGGATCGGCGCAGCCCGCGGATAAGGCGCAGCCCGCGGATGAGGCGCCGGCCGTGGATAAGGCGCCGGCCGTGGATAATTGTCAGGTGCGAGAAGCCGGATTCGAGAACGTCGCCACGGTGCTGGTGGACCCAGCCGTGCTGGACGACTTCGAGCTGGACCTGATGGCCGATGACTTCCGGGTCTGGAACGTGCAGACCTCGACGGTGTTCACCGATGCCGCCCGGGTGGCGCTGCAGCTGCGGCGGTCGCTGATCGACTGGAGCCAGGGCCGGTGGGCGCTGGCGGCCGACTGGACGGTCGTGTGGATCACCTTCGGCGAGAGCTGGCTGGACGGCGACAACCCCATCCCATGGCCTGCACACGCGGCACTGTGGCAGAAGCTTTCGGGTTACGCCGAGTCGGTGCGGTTCAACCGGGGCCTGACCGGGGTACCACGGCTCGGCGTGCCGCGGGAAGCACACGAGCGCTGAGGTGTCCGTAGGCTTACCCGCAGGTTGACGTCGCGGAATCGCTCAAGCCCGGAGTCAGGCCGCCGATGATGGTGATGCCCGGTGTTTGCCCGCCCGGGATCGGTTACGGGGAAGGGGCTCGCCAGCGTGCTCAGCTCGTCCGACGCCCACGCCGGCGATCCCCAGGCTGCGGACTCGCATGCTGCGGACTCCTACCCGTCGGGCTCCCCCGCGGCGCGGCCACAACATGATCTGCTCGCCGCCGACCAGGCACGCCGCGCGGCGCACGACGCGGCATACCGAGGTGCCTACGTACTGCTGGAGGCAGTCCAGGGTGAGAACCACGAACAGGCCGCCGCAGCCCTGGCCGCCGCTCGCCACGAGGCTGAACGAGCCGGTTGGACGGATGTCAGCTTCATGCTGCAGGTGGCCGACACCGTGCACCAGCTCGGCCGGGTGGACCGTACGGCTGCTGCCGCGCTGACCACGGACCTGCTGCGCCGGGCCGAATCCATGCGGTCCGCCAGCTATCGCGCCATCGCGCTGGGACTCAGCGCGCTCAGCACGAGCGAGGACGCGGCCAGGCTGATCGCCCAGACCGCGCGCGCGGTGGCGTTGCTGGACGACGAGACGCTGCCCGGGATGAGCCGCTGCGTCGGCTACGTGATCGCCGCGGCCGCCTGCAACTGCCTGGGCCTGTACGAGCTGGTGGAGGAGTTCTACCAGCACGCGCTGCGGCTGCAGCCGGCCTGCGACGAGGCTCTGCAGTCGGAGGCGATCGCGGTCAACCGGGTGCTGGTGATGACCGAGTGGGCGCTGGCGCTGGTGGAGAACGCCGATCCCGCGGCGGCGGATCGGTTCGAGGCTGTCGCCGAGGCCACGGCGGTGGCACTGCAGCGCCCGCTGCGCCCGCTGTGGCGCGCTGACGTGCTTGCCTGCCGTGACATCGTCCGGTTGCTGGCGGCGGAGTCCGTCGACGAGCTGCGCGAGCTGCTGCCCTCGGTTCGGCAGTCCGTGCAGGGCTACCACCAGCTGCTGGTGGACAGCGAGGACGTCGAGGGCTTGCCATCGCTGAACGCTGCCCTGGCGCTGGCCGAATCGCGCGCCGGCTACCCCACCGAGCCCGGTACCCAACCGCGTCGGCGGTCACTGTCCACCGGCGCTCGTACGTTCCCGCTGTGGGCCCGCGCGCAGATCCTGGCGACCGGCCTGCCGCCGGAGGCAGCGCAGGCGCAGCACGAGTATGCACAGCTGGTCAGCCGGCTGCGCTGGCAGTCCCGGGGCGTCGTGCTGGCCGCTGCCCGGGCCCAGATCGAGGCCGAGCGGAGCCGATCCGAGCACGACCGGCTGCGGCAGGCGGTCGAGACGGACGTGCTGACCGGGCTGAAGAACCGGCGCGTGTTC
The DNA here is from genome assembly GCA_036261575.1 of Jatrophihabitans sp. Taxonomy (GTDB): domain Bacteria; phylum Actinomycetota; class Actinomycetes; order Mycobacteriales; family Jatrophihabitantaceae; genus Jatrophihabitans_A. The sequence goes on along the minus strand of DATAKO010000156.1, from coordinate 23,975 downwards.
GACCGGGTGTTACGCGAGTGCACCGGTCCGGTGGCGCTGCTGCTGATCGACATCGACGGGTTCAAGCCGATCAACGACACCTTCGGTCATCACGTCGGCGATGAGGTGCTGCGCCGGATCGGCCTGCTGATGCGGCAGAGCTGCCGAACCGAAGACCTGGCGATCCGGCAGGGCGGCGACGAGTTCGCGCTCGTGCTGCGTGGTGAGTCGGTGAGCCGCGCGTTGGCGGTGGAGGTGGCGGGTCGTTTCTCGGCCCTGGTGGCACGCCAGCCGTGGCGCGAGCTCGGCGAGGGCTTGGACGTGTCGGTGAGCATCGGGCTCGCCTGCGGGCGGGTCGCAGGCGGCAGCGTCGATCAGGACGAGGTGCTGACCGAGGCCCGGCTGCTGTACCTGGCAGCGGACGCGGCGCTGTACGAGAGCAAACGGACCGGCGGTCCGGTAGCCGCCGCACCCGCCCGGCTGGCGTCCTGACCTGCGGCAGATCGGCCCCGGCCGGAATAGCACACCTGGCAAATCACCGGGGTGCTGGCTTGGTTTTGGGCAGCGGGCTGGCATGCTTGCCTTCGTGTCACATCTCGTTCTCACCCCGTTCAATTCGAACGGGCGGCCGACCGCGGCCGGTGCGGGCGGCCGCGCCGTCCGGACGGGTGGCCGATGACTGCCTCGATGCTGAGCCGGCCCTCCTCCGCGATCAAGCGCTGGGCCGGCCGGACGCTGCTGCACACCTCGGTCGCCCGCCGGGCCGGCCTGAGCAGCATCACGCGGATCCCGAAGAAGCTGACGCCGCCTTTCCAGCGCATCGGGCTCGACCCGTTACCGGAGCTGGCCGAGCTGCGCCGCACCGATCCGGTACACCGGATGGCGAAGGTGTTCGGCAAGAACGTCTGGCTGGTCACCGGGCTGGATGAGGCCCGGACGGTGCTCAACGACACCGTCAACTATTCCACTGACATCCGGGCGATCCTGGGCACCGGCGGTCCGGACTCGATCGGCGGCCTCGGCTTCACCGACCCGCCCGAGCACACCCGGCTGCGCAAGTTCCTGACGCCGGAGTTCACCAAGCGGCGACTGCAGCGGTTGCAGCCGCGGATCGAGGCGATCGTGGCCGAGCGGCTGGACGCGATGCAGGCCGCCGCCGGGCCGGACGGCGTGGTCGACATCGTGCCGGAGTTCGCGTTCCCCATCCCGTTCCTGGTCATCTGCGAGCTGCTCGGGTTGCCGGTCGAGGACCGCGATCGGTTCCGCAGGCTCGGCAACGCGCGCTTCGACGTGTCGGCCGGCGCCGCGACCGTCTTCGGGGCGATGTCGGAATCGCAGAAGTTCCTGCTGGAGGCCGTTCGCGCGCAGCGGGTGAACCCCGGCGACGGCCTGATCGGGGCGATCATCCGCGAGCACGGCGACGAGGTGGACGATCTGGAGCTGGCCGGCCTCGCCGACGGCGTGTTCACCGGCGGCTATGAGACTTCGGCGAGCATGCTCGCGCTGGGCACGCTGACGCTGCTGCAGAATCCCGAGGTGTTCGGCCGGTTGCGCGAGGAGCCGTCCACCGCGGCGCCAGTGGTGGAGGAACTGTTGCGCTACCTGACGGTGGTGCAGTTGCCGTTCCCCCGTTTCGCCAAGCACGATCTGGACCTCTACGGCCGCCCGATCAAGGCCGGCGACGCGGTGATGTGCGCGCTGACCACCGCGAACCGGGCCGAGTCGTTCGGCGCCGACCCGGATCGGATCGATCCGGCCCGCGGCGACCGATCCCACCTGGCCTTCGGTTACGGGTTCCATCGGTGTGTGGGCTCGGAGCTGGCCCGGATGGAGCTGGCTGCCGCCTATCCGGCGTTGGCGCGCCGGTTTCCGGAGCTGTCACTCGCGGTCGATGTCGCGCAGCTGGAGTACCGCGACATCTCCTTCGTCTACGGCGTGGTGTCCCTGCCGGTGCGGTTGGGCGCGCCGGCTGCGTTCGCGCCGGAGGTTGGCGCCGGCTCGCTGACCGGGTTGGTCGGGACGAGCGAAGGCGAGCCGGAACCGGAGCCGGCGCCGTGAGGATCGTGCATGTGGCCGACTCGTTCGCCCCGGACATCGGCGGTATCGAGCGGCAGGTCGAGGCGCTGGCAATGGCACAGCGCGCGCAGGGTCATGACGTCACGGTCATCACTGCCGTGAACGATCCGGCTGACCTGCCGTTGCACGTGGTGCGGGCGCTGCCGGGCCGCTGGCTGACGGTGTGCTTCCCGTGGCGCAACCGGCGGCTGGTGCACGAGGTGCTCGACGCGGGGCCGATCGATGTGGTTCACGCCCATTTCAGCGTGGTGTCGCCGATTGCCACCTACGTGACCCGGTTGGCGAGCCGGCGCGGGATTCCCGTTGCGGCGACGGTGCATTCGATCTGGTGGCAGGTGACGGTGGCGACGCGGTTGTTGTCGATACCGTTCGGCTACGGGCAGATGCGGGCCGCGTGGTCCGGGGTGAGCCGGGTGGCTGCCACGCACGTGAGCAGGACGTTGCCGCGGTCCGGGGACGTGTCGGTGGTGCCCAACCTGATCGATTCGGACTGGTGGCGCCCGCAACCGCCGGTACGCGCGACGGGCGATGGTCAGATCCGGATCGTGCTCGTCGGTCGGCTGAAGAAGCGCAAGCACGTGGACGAGTTCTTGGACGTGCTCGGGCAAGTGCGGACGCGGCTGCGCGCGGACGGGATCCAGCCGGCGGTCGCGGTGGACATCGTCGGGTCGGGTCCGCGGCGGGACGATCTGCAGAAGCAGATCGATGCGCTGGGCCTGGCCGATTGGGTGACGCTGCTGGGGCATCGCAACTCCGCCGAGATCCGGGAGCTGCTGCACCGGTCTGACCTGTTCATCGCTGCGTCCAGGCAGGAGTCGTTCGGTATCGCGGCGTTCGAGGCGCGCTCGGCCGGGCTGCCGGTGCTGGGATACCAGCACAACGGCCTGGTCGAGTTCATCGAGGATGGGCTCGAAGGCGTGCTGGTGCCGGATGCGGCGGGCATGGTGGAGGCGCTGCACCGGCTGCTGGCAGATCCGGCGGAGCTGGAGCGGCTGCGCAAGTACACGGTGCTGACGCCGCCGAGGATCTCACCGGAATCTGCGATGGCTGACGTCTACGCACTGTACGAGCGCGCGCGCGCCATGCACGGCCTGCGCGCGCCGGAGCGCGTTTCGCCCTAGAACTGCGGGCAGGCAGCAGCCGCATCGGCGGCAACGAAGGTCAGCGGCTGACCAGCTGGCTGCGGGCTTGCAGGACGGTCAGGGTGGTCGTCGCAGGCTGGGTGGCGGTGACCGGACCGCCGGGGATAGTCGTCCACGGCTGACCGTCGATGCGGTACTGGGCTTGCCAGTAGGTGCGGGCGGTGATCGTGACGGTGCCAGCCTGGCGGTAGGTGTGCCCGAAGCGGTCTACGCAGGCGCCGCAGTCGTGCGCGGGGTCGTAGGGCTGACCGGGGTCGGGCTGCAGAGTGGCCGAACTACGGTCGCCGAAGTCGAAATCCGTGCGCTGGTAGCTGACCCTCAGCTGCACCGGCAATCCGATCAGGCGGGCTCGGCCGAGGTCTCGCATGGTGGTGGTGTTGACCCAGTAGAGCGTCTTGAGGTTCACCAGACCGGTGCCGGTGCTCGGACTGACGCCGATGGCCGGGGCGTGCAACAGCCGGATGACCTCCTGCCGCAGCGCGGCAGCGGTCGGTATCGGGTTCGCCAGACCCGCGCACCATTGCGCGATGGCAACCACCGGATCGGTCAGCGCGAGGGTCGTCAGAAACTGGTGCGGGTAGCGGTTGCCCGGCACCGGCGGACACACGTAGCCGTTCGGCCCGCATTGCCGGTTCCAATGGGTGTGATCATCGGTCGCAGTTGCGTATCCACAATCAATTACCAAAATCGGCCGTCCCGACGGCCCCCGAACATCGATAGGAGCCACCGAACAAGCCCCTCCCAGGATGACGCGGCCGTTCCCTGTCGATCCGAGCAACACACTGTCACCCTGCCCACCACAAGTTGAGGAATCTGCGGCCGCCCTCACCCCAGGAAAGGTCAAGAGCGCGATTAGGAGTCCGATTAGCAGGATCAGCTTCATAGCCGCGCCAAGTATGTAGCAAGCCAGGTGGCGCCGCGACCTTTGCTGACCGCGCACAACTTGAACTGGAGTCCCGATGCTGCGCCAGACCCGTTGAAGATCTTTCCTGTCGGATCCACGACAGTTGTCGCGGTTATCGACAGGACCACTATGGCGCAATAGTCGGCGGGCGCAGTGACGGGAGCAATTGCAGTTCCCGCCGCCGTCCCAAAGGTGAAGCGACCCCCTTCATACCAGTGGCCTCGGATTGCAGTTTTCGATATGCCCTCCGCTAATCCGTCACACTGGCCGCAGGTCGGACCGTAGTAGTGCTTCATGTATGAGGGATTGGTCGTCGCATAAGCCCAGTCCAACGTCTTCATGAAGAACACGGCGAACGCGTTGGCGCCTGCCTGCGACTTGGCGAGAGCGGCTGCCGGGTAGGTGGGCGGCTGCTCTCCAGGCTTCACGTTATGACCGGTTGTCGGTACATCGGCGGGTACCGGCGGCACGGCCGGACTGTTGCTGGACAGCACGGGACGCGTCGGGCTCCCGCTGGCCAATCTCGTCGTGGACGGTGTCGGTCCGGTGGCAGACAGATTCGGCTGCGCCGACCCACCGCAGGCGGCCAGCAGTCCACCGACCACCATGGCAGCTGAGACAAACCTCGCAATAAGCCTTAATGCCCTCACGAGCACCATCATGCCCGAAGTGGCCGCCGTTTAGACGCCATATGTGGACAACTCGCACAGCAACCGCTCAGTGACGGATCATCGCCGAGTAGGCACGAGCAGTTCAGGGTGGTGCACCCAATTGCGCTTCGGCACCTGCGCCGGATCCAGCCACTTTGGTGGGCGCCAGTGCGGAGCGCCGTCGACCATCGATGTCGTCCACCCTTGCCTGGGCGCCTCGTTGTTGTGATAGCCGCAGGTGATCGTCAGGTTATCGAGGTCGGTCGAACCACCCTTGCTCCACTCCGTCATGTGGTGGATTTCGGACTGAGCGGCAGTACGAGCGCAACCAGGAAACGTGCAGCCACGATCGCGTGCGAACAGGGCCGCGCGTTGCCCCGCACTCGCGAGGCGGCGACCGCGACCGAAGCTGATCCGGCCGAGCTTCTGGTCGAAGACGACAGGAACGACGCGAGCATCCGCCGCCAGTCGCAGCGCCTGCTCGATGCTCAGGGTGCCGCCGTGATGCGTCGTCGCCACACCGACCCGACGCTCGAGGTCCGCCAAATCGATCGTGATCATGAGCTGGGCAGGCACTCCGGCTTGTCGTGGCAAGCGGCCGGATTTCAGCAGCATCCGGCCGGCCTCCTCGAAAGCGTCGTGCCAGCGCTGCCATTGCGTCCGAGTATCCGGACCGAGGTCGTCTTCGCTTCGCTGAGCAGCGAGTGGCGCGAGCACCGCTTGCCAGATTGCGGCGCAGGATGCGGTCAGACTGCCTTCAAGGAAGCCGGCGCCATCAGACTCGGTACCCAGGCGAACGCTTCGATGACGATGATGCTGATCATCTCGTGGCTCCGCCCCGTCGGGATCCAGATGCGCCACGATTCGCTGCGCCAGCCGACGGAGCGCAACCGGATCGTGTTCGACAGCAAGCTCCGACAACGCGCGCTCCACCTCCTCACCATGGTGTGCGCGCACCTCGGCGGGCAGAGTGTCGATCATGTCACCGATCACTTTTGCGTGTTCAAAGCTGATACTGCCGACCGAGAGCGCATCGGCGACGGTCGGATAGGTGGCAACGATCGGCTGACCAGAGACAGCATTGCACCCGACAAAACGGCGGACCTCGATCGCAAGCTCCCGCGCAGCTCGAGGGCTGCAGTTCAGGTCGGCGCGAATCAAATCCGGCAGGCCACGCAGGCCTAACGCCTCAAACCCACGCTCATGCAATTCGGCATAGATCTGAAGCTGGCGGTACCTCACCCGGGTCAGCTCTCGCTGATTGTCGCGGGCACGCCTGCGCAGCTCATCGATGGAGGCAGCCGCATCGGTGCATTCCGGCGGAGCAGCGTCTTCCGATGAATCGAACATAGATTCGATATTATGCGTCAGACACGATTTCCGCAACGCTTCGCGATGGAGAAACCTCTTGTCTTTAAAGGCCCATCCGTCTCATGGGTCCCCTCGTCCACGCAACCACACTGCGCTGACAGAATGCCACCGACCCGCGACGAGCGCCCAGCAGACCGTAGCGCGTCGACGCATTCCGGCGCTCGGCTGAAGAGTTGTCGGAGGGGTGCCTTACGTTCGCAGCAACCGATATGGCGTGACGAAGCGTTCGCCCGACGAGGGGACAGACATGACGAACTTGGGAGTGATCTTCCCGCCCGACCAGCCACCCGACAACCTTCGCGCGGTCGCCCTCGCAGCCGAGCGTGCCGGGCTGGACCAGCTGTGGCTCTGGGAGGACTGCTTCAAGGAGAGCGGCATTGCGACCGCCGCGGCGGTGCTCGGCTGGACGAGTCGCCTTCGGGTCGGCATCGGCCTGCTCCCCGTTCCCTTACGCAACGTGGCGCTGACCGCGATGGAACTGGCCACCCTGGAAAGGCTGTTTCCCGGCCGCTTGTTGCCGGGCCTCGGGCACGGCGTGTCCGATTGGATGGCGCAGGTGGGCGGACTTGTCGACTCGCCGATGACGCTGCTGAGGGAGTACGCCGCGGCTTTGAGATCACTGCTCGCAGGCGAGGAGGTCACGACTCAGGGACGCTATCTCAAGTTGGACAAGGTCAAACTGGATTGGCCACCGTCGATTCCGCCACCGCTCTACATCGGCGGTGTACGTCGTCGGACCGTCACCCTCGCCGGCGAACTCGGCGACGGCGTCATCCTCACCGGAGACACCAGCCTTGCCGACATGGCAGCCGCCACAACATGGCTGCGGGAAGGCCGCAGGATGGCTGGACGCGACGGCGCTCCGGATGCTGTCGTGTTCATTCCCATCGTCGATCGCCCAGAAGCGGAGGAGATCGCGCAGATCGTTGGCGAGTTCGCCGAGCGCGGCGCGACCCACGTCGCCCTACTTTCGGTCGGCGACGACAAGCCGGTGCTGACCGAGTTCGCACACTTCATAGGGACGGAGGTGCAGCCCTTGGTCGGCTGAGGATGAGCCAGGATTTCGGCGCGGATGGTTGCGGGTTCCGTTTAAGTGGCGAGCTGGCCCTGTCAGCCCTCCCCTGGTTCTGGCCCGGGTTTGGATCAAGGCCGCAGGACGGCGAGCACGGCCGGCGTCGACTGGCCAGGCCAGGTCCCGATGAGCGTGCCCCTGCTGGCGACGTCTGGCACGGAGCCGACGACTCTGAGCACGAGCAGCTCGGTTCCGCCGTCCCGAATAACGACGTTGACTCCATCGTCGGTGCTGGTGGTTCGAGAGGCGCTCACCCCAGCGTTCGGTCCGTCGGTGACATTCTGGCCGCCGTCTGCGGCGCCACTGCCGCGCACGAACGTGTCAGGTTCCCGCCGGGTCAGTTGACCGTCAGACTGAATCATCAGCTCCGCCTGCTTCCCTGCCGAGCTGATGGTGAATCGCAAAGTCTCGGCGTACACCGGGTCGAGCCAGCCCGGGTACACCCAGCGCTCCCCCAGCACCGAATGTTGCATGGTGCCCGCCGCAGTGACCCCCTCCAGCGGGGCGGCGCGATAGGTGAGCGGCACGTGCACGGTGTGCTCCCCGGCGCGGAGCAGGAACGACTCCACGCCGACCTCGCCCGCCGGATCGTCGAAGCGGTACGCACCTGCCAGGCTCAGCGACGAGGCATCGATGCCGGCGCCGGCAGCGAACTCGTCGAACCAGTCCTCACCGGGCAACCACGCCTGCAACAGCTCCAACTTGGAGGGGGTCAATGTCGCTCGATGCAGGATGGCCACGCCTCACGCTACCGCGGGGGCCAGTCATCCGCAGGCACGGGAACGGCGAAGCGGTCCTCGGCCGGACGGCTGGAGATCTGCCACCGTACCGGGCGCGGGGTACCCAGGAACGGACCCGAAGGGAGCGAATCCGGCTGCCGATATTGAAACGTAGGCAATGCCGCGAACGGCCTCAGCAGCAGCGTCTGGACAGCGAGGCGGCCCAGTCGGCTCGGCTACAAATCCTCCCTGCATCTTGGGCTCGCGACCGGCTTGCCGATGGTGGGTGCGTGACAGGGTGGACCGGTATGCGTCCGCGCGACACCGCGGCAGCGGCGCGCGCGGTTTTCGTGCTGGCCACGGTCGCCTGCAGTGTCACCGCGCTGTCGGCGTTCTTGCCACAGCAAGGCGTCGATCGGCTGCCGCTGCTGACCGTGATGTTGCCCGTGCTGGCCGGCGTCGTCACGGTCAGCTGGATGTTGCGCAGGGTGCGCAACGCCGAGCACATCAGCTGGACAGTCGTCCCCGCCCTGTCGATCGCACTCATCGTCGCGCTGGATCTGGTCACTTCCGATTCCTCCCTCGCCGCCCAGATCTTCCTGATGTTCCCGGGCCTCTACGCGGCCTCGCAGGTGCCGCGCAGCGGTGCTATCGCGATCACAGCCGGCTGCGTGCTAGCCGACACGATCGTCGTATTCAGCCTGCAGCCGGTACGCCCGGCGATCCTGGACGCCAGTTACGTGGCGGTCGCGCTGGCGACCGCGGCCTTCCTGCTGGTGACCGCGGCCGAGCGCAACGAGGCCCTGTTGGCTCGGCTTCGGCACCAGGCAGCCATCGACTCCTTGACCGGCCTGGCAACCCGCCGGGTGCTGGACTCGACTGCGCATGCGGCCCTGTCCGGCGCGGCCAGCCACCGGGGCACCGCGCTGATCCTCATCGACCTCGACCGCTTCAAGAGCATCAACGACGAATACGGCCATCCCGGTGGCGACGAGGTGCTCATCCAGCTGGCGATGGTGCTGCGCCAGCACTGCCGCCCCGGCGATGTGGTGAGCCGAATGGGCGGTGATGAACTGGCGATCCTGATGACCGGCACCGGACTTGCCGACGCCGAACGTCGCGCATGCCAGGTCCGGCAGGCCGTCAGTCAGCACGCGTTCCGGTTCGCGGAGAGCACCGTGCCGAACGTGACCGTAAGCGTCGGTGTGGCGCACGCGCCAAGCCACGCCGGCGACCTGCAAAGCCTCTACGCCGCCGCTGATCGTGCGCTGTACCAGGCCAAGCGCGGCGGACGCGATCAGGTCGTCGTCCTCGATCGGGTCGCCTGACTCGGTCCTCGCAGCCAGATCGATTCGCTCGGCGGTGGGTAGCCGGCTCAGGCCGGGCAGCTGTTTCGCCGAGCGGCTGGGCGGCCTACTGCGTCTGGCTGCTCTGCACCTGGGAGCTGTCGATCTTCAGGATGCCGCCATCCTTCACCAGACCGAACGTCGTCTGGTCCACTTCAACCTTGCCGTCCTTGAAATGGAAAGTCACCGTCGCTGCCGCGCTCGACGGCGCCGATCCGGACACGTTCTGCACCGACACCGAATCCACTGAGCCCCAGAACTCGTCGTAGGTCTTCCGGTTCTTCGCCGTGGTGTGCTGGTAGTTCTTCGTCAGCCGGTTCCACGCCTGGTCGGTGTTCGCCGGCAGCAACGCGTAGTAGTCGGTGATCGCCTGCGCCAGCTGCGCATCGGTCACCGCACCCGGCGGCGGCTGGGCCGGCGGCTTCGCCGCTGACGTGGTGTCGGCCGGCGCGCTCGCACTGGACTGCTCCGAGCTCGGCGGCGACGATGCGGTCGTGGGCGCGGGAGTGCTGTGACTCCTGGTTGGTACCGCAGCCGGGGCGGTCGGGCCAGTGGCGCCGCTGCTGCCGTTGTGGTTGCGGATCAGCAGCAGTGCGAGCACCACCGCCAGGATCACCACCAACGCAACCGCTGCAGCCAGCAGCCCGGTGCGCGATGATCGGGACGCGCCGGAACCATGCGGGCCGGCACCCGGCCGGTACGGCGCGGCTGCCGGCCGAGGTCCTGGCTGCAGCGGCGGCCCCGGCCGGCCAGGTGCCGCCCGCTGAACTCGCGTCGGCTGAGCTCCTGCAGGCTGATTCCGCGACCAGGTGGCACCCGAGCCCGCCGCAGCTCCCGCGGCGGCAGCAGCGCCCGACCCTGCCGCAGCGCCCGAGCCCGCCGCAGCGCCAGCAGCTCCGGACGATCCGGCGGCTCGCAGAGGCGGCGGCATTCCGGTCCGGGTGGGCGGCACACCGGCCGTCGGTGGCAACCCCGACGCGGGTCCCAGCACAGACGTCGTCCCCGGCGCGCGCGCGACCGGCCCGGCACCCGGCGCCAGCCGCCGCGTGAGCGGCGTGATCGCCCCGATGTCGGCGGCCAACGCCGACAGCGTGTGTGCTGCCTGCCCCATCCCCGGCCGCGCGGCCGGATCGGGATCGAGCATCCGCAGCAGCAGCGACGTCAGCGCTCCGCTACGGCGCGGCGGGATGATCTGGCCCGACGCGGCCCGGTGCAGCATGGCCATCGCGTTGTCGTCCTGCCCGAACGGCGGCTGCCCCTCCAGCGCGTTGTACAGCGTCGCCCCGAGCCCGAACACATCGGCGGAATAGGCGGTTTGCGCACCGCGGGCAACCTCCGGCGCCAGGAACGCCGGCGTCCCGGTGACCAGCCCGGTCGAGGTCAGCGAGATGTCACCCGTCGCATGCGAGATGCCGAAGTCGGTGACCTTGGCCGACCCGTCCTCGGCAATGAGCACGTTGCCAGGCTTGACGTCTCGATGCACGATGCCGAGCTCGTGCGCGGCAGCGAGCGCAGCACCCACCTGCGCGCCGATCCGCGCCACCCGCTCGGGAGCGAGCGGGCCCTCCCTGCGCAGCAGCTCGGCCAGGCTGATGGACGGCAGGTACTGCATGATCAGGCAGGGCAGCCCGCGCTCGTCCACCACGTCGTAGACCGCCACCGCGTTCGGGTGATGCAGCCGAGCCGTGATCCGGGCCTCCCGCATCGCGCGATCGGAGGCCAGCTGCGCGGCCTGCGGGCTCAGCCCTGGCTGCACGTGCAGCTGCTTGACCGCAACCCGCCGATCAAGCCGCTCGTCCAGCGCCTCCCACACCGATCCCATGCCGCCGGCAGCGAGCTGGCGGATCAACCGGTACCGGCCGCCGACGAGGGTGTCCGGCCCGGTCAACGGGGGCCTCGGATCCGCGCGGTCACCCGGCCCAGGTTACCGACCGCTACCGAAGGCCACCGTGCTGGCGGCCGTCGCCTGACCGCGCGCGCGGTCAACCGCCCTTCAGCCGGCGCGCGCCCTCCGGTTCCAGGCCGCGCTCCGGATCCACCGGCGGCAGCTTGCTGTCGCGCCGCCAGGCCGAGAAGGCCGCCGTCTGGGCCATCAACCAGGCCCCACCGATGAGCAGGCCGCCGACCACGTCCGACACGTAGTGCACGCCCAGGGCGATCCTGGAGAATCCGACCAACAACACCATCAGCATTGCCAGCGCAATCACCCACCGCCGCCAGCGAGCCGCGATCACCGGCAGGAAGATGAGCACCAGGATGCCGTAGCCGACGATGGCGGACTGGGTGTGCCCGCTCGGGAACGACTTGCCGGTCGCGGTGGCGATCGGGTTCTCCAGCACCGGCCGGGTGCGGCCGACCAGCGTCTTGATGGTGTCGTTGAGCAGTGAGCTGCCCAAGCCGGTCACCGGCACGAAGATGGCCAGCCGGTACATCCGTCGTACCAGCAGCCACAGCGTGAGCAGGCCCAGCACCACGATCCAGACACGCGGCGCGCCCGAATTGGTGATCGCGCGCATCACCGTGACGAAAGCCGGATGCGACTCGTCGAAGTTGTGCAGGTGCTGCGCGGCACCCACGTCGAGCCGGCGCAGCCAGCCGACCTTCTCCCGCAGCAGCAGCACGATCGCGCCGAACGGCACCGCGGCGATGAGCAGCGCGATGAAGGCCAGCGTGGCCCGCACGCCGAACCGGCGGGCGGCCGGCGTCGCCACCGGATCGGTGCTCATGCCGGCACGCACACAGTGACGCCACCGGGCACGACCTCGGCGGTGAAGGTGCTGGTGGGTCCGTACAGGTCGCCGTCGAACTCCAGCTGCAGCGGCCGGTCGCAGGTGATCTCGATCCGGCGCCCCCGCCGGGTCTCGGTGCGGCCACCCGCACTTGTGCGGCGCCCGATCAGCCTGCCCAGGATGAGCGGCCAGTCCCGCCATCCCGCGGGTGCGAACACGATCAGATCCAGGATCTCATCGGTCGGCGAGGCGTCCGGAAACACGCTCAGCCCGGCCTGCAGCTCCCCCACATTGCCGATGAGCACGCCGATGCCCCGCACCGAGAAGGGGATCGCGCCGTCGACGACGATGTCGAACCGGGTGCGATGGCTGACCCGCAGCGCCCGGACGATGCCACCGATATAGGCCGGCCAGCCGATCCGGGCTTTGGTGTCCTCGTTGGTCTCGGCGATCATGGCGGCGTCGAAGCCGAGCCCGGCCATCACGATGAAGTGGCTGCCCGGCTGGCACCGGACCACGTCGATCGCGCGCCGCTCACCCGCGAAGGCCAGCTGCAGCGCCTGCTCGGCATCCGAGGGCACCGCCAGGTTGCGCGCGAGCAGGTTCCCCGTGCCGTACGGGATGAGCGCGAGGGCCGCGCCGCTCTCGGCCAGTGCCGACGCACACGCCGTCACCGTCCCGTCGCCGCCACAGGCCAACACCAGTTCGGCACCCTGCTCCAGCGCCGACCGGGCCTGGCCGAAGCCCGGATCCTCGACCGTCGTCTCCGACCACAGCACCGGCTCGAATCCGGCCGCCTGTGCCGCCTCCTCGATCTGCCGGCGCAGCTGCGCCTGATCCGGCACCTTGGCCGGGTTGACCACAGCTGCTACCCGCCGCCCCATCAGCGCCGGCCCGCTTCAGCCCGGCGGGATTCGTCACCGGCGGCATCGCGTGACCGTGGCGTGTGATGACGCAGGATCACCAGCGACACCACGGTGATCCAGAGCAGCCCGAGCAGGATGCCGCCGGCCACGTCGGTCGGGTAGTGCATGCCGCGGTAGAGCCGGGAGGTGCCGATGGACAGCACGATCACCACGGCGGCGGCCACGGACAGCACCCGCCACAGCACCCGGCTGGCGTAGCAGAGCGCCACGATCGCCAGCACGCCGTACAGCGTGGTGGACGCGGCGGTGTGCCCGGACGGAAAGCTGGACGTCGGCGGGGAACCGTCCAGGTGCGCTACGTCCGGCCGGTGCCGGCCCACCACGACGGTGCTGGAGGAGAAGATCGCCACCTCGCCGAGCATGGCCACCGCCAGCATCAGCGGCTCGCGCCAGCGGTGCACGCTCAGCCGGAGCACGATGAACGCGAGCACCGACATGCCGATCGCGGCCGGAGTGTCACCGGCCAGGCTGGCCGCGTTCGTCACCGAGTTCCAGCCGCCGCTGCGGTGCGCGGCCAGAAAGCGGTCCACCCCGCCTTCCCACCGGGTGAAGCCGTGATCGGTCAGCGGATGCGCCAGCAACCAGCCCAGCCCGCACACCACCAGCCACACCAGCACGGCACCGGCCAGCAGCGTCGCGGCCGAGCGGCGCTGCGTCGGCCATCGCCAGGACCGCGAGAACGCCGGTGTCGCCGCGGAAGCTGCGGTCATGATTCCTCCATCGTTGCCGGGCCGGTGGGGGTCAGCTGGATCGTCACGGACGACGCCGGAGCCGGTCTCGGATGGCTCGGCCATCCGGGTCGTACATCCATCGGTAGAGCGGTACGGCCCACGGCCGGTGCCGGCGTGGCAGCCGTTCGGGCTGGTGCGGCCGCAGCCGGCCGGGTGGCCGCGGGCCGGTCCGGCCACGGTCGTACCAGGCCTGCAGCGCCTCGGCCGACTGCTGCATGAGGGCGAAGGCCTTGGCCGGCTCGAGCAAGTCTGTCAGCGGGTCATCCGAATCCCGGTCCAGGTGCTCCCGCCACAGCTGCAGGCGTAGCTCGCGGGCGAAGCGCCGGGCGCCGTCCCCGGTGCCGCCGGGATCACCGGGCTCCCGCTCGTCTCGCTGCTCGTCCAGCACCGCGCAGGACAGCTCGCTGTCGTGCGTCCAGGACCGCCGGTTCAGGTTGTCCGAGCCGATCATCGCCCAGATGTCATCCACCACGACCACCTTGGCATGCACGTAGACCGGAGTGCCCGCGTGGTTTTCCACGTCGTAGATGGCGAATCGTTCACCGCCGGCCGACTGGCAGATCTGGATCGCGCGTTCCCGCCCGACCAGGCTCGGCAGCCGGGACAGGCCCTCCTTGTCGGGATAGCGCGGCACGACGGCGATCAGGTGCAGCTCCGGGTTGGCCTTGAGCGCGGCGGCCAGCAGGTCCGCCACGAACGGCGCCCAGAGGTACTGGTCCTCGATGTAGATCAGCGACCGGGCCCGCGCGAAGACCTTTCGATACGCGGCCGCGATGCTGCGCTCGCCCAGCGGGGCGAACGGGTAGCGCCGCCAGCGGGCCGGATACGTGCGCAGCACCTGCACCGCGTGTGATCCGGCCGCCGGTGGGTCCTGCGTCGGCTCGGGCAGCTGCGCCCCGACCAGCTTGCCGGCGTGGTAGGCCCGGTCGATCAGCATCCGCACCGGGCTGGACAGGTCCAGCACGCTGCTGCCGTCCCAGCGCTCGCGAAAGGTGTGCTCGATGTCGCTCACCGCCGGCCCGCGGATCTCAGCCTGCACATCGTGCCAGGGCGGGGTATCACCGTACCTGGACGGGAACGGCATCGCTTGCGGGTCGCCGCGGTGCTCGTGATCGTCAGCACGGCTGAAACCGAGATCGATCCCACCGATGAAAGCCAGGTCGTTCTCCGGTGCATCCGGATGCCGGATCACCACGAACTTCTGATGATGCGAGCCGGCCCGGCGGGTCCGGGCGTCCAGCAGCAGCTCGCCGCCGGCCTCGGCGACGGTGCGGACGAGCTCGGCGTTGGCGCCTTCGCTCTGGTCCAGCCAGTCCGGCTGCGATCGCCAGATCAGGCCGTAGAGCCGAGCGCCGCGACGGGCCAGCGCGGACAGCACGGTGCCGACGGAGGTGCCGGGCCCGGCAAGCAATTCGCTGGTGTCGCCGCGGAAATCCACCAGGTAGACCGAATCCCCAGCCCCGGCGGCGCCGAGCGCCTGGTGCAGTCGCTCGAAGTAGTGGGCGCCGTCGACCAACGGCCGCACCAGGTTGCCGCGGGTGAACGGGCGCAGCTCCGACGCCGGGTTGCCGCGCTCTGCGGTGGTGAGGAACCAGCCGGTCAGGTCGTCCTCGCCCGGCTCCGGATCAGCGTCGACCACGGTGGCCGTCAGGTCTTCGCGTAGCGGGCGGTTGCCACGCCGTAGCAGCCGAACGCGATCAGGCCGACAGCCAGCGCCCCGAGCAGCCAGGGTCCGTAGGCCTGATGGGCCAGTGTGCGCAGCGCACCGTCCAAGCCGGTCGATTTCGCAGGGTCGTACTGGGCGGCTGCCTCCACCACCAGCACGCCGGCCACCGCGAACACGATGCCGCGCGCGACGGTGCCGACCATGCCGAGCCGGACGACCACCGTACGGGTCCGGCCGCTGAGGTCGCCGATCTTCAATTCCTTTTCGAACTTGGCCCGAACACCCTCGATGACCAGCGCGATGCCGACGATGCACACGATCACGCCGACCAGGCCGACCAGCCAGCGACCGGCCGTGTGCTTCATCACCCGCGCGGTCACGGTGACCTGCTGGCCGGCCTGGGTCTGGTGTGAGCTTCCCGCGATGAAGCTGAAGGTGGTCACCGCGAACGATGCGTAGACGACACCACGCACCAGCGACTGCAGCCGCGGGCCGGTCTTGCGACCCTCAGCGGCGGTGCCGAACGCGGTCTCGCTGAGTCGCCACAGCGCGTAACCGGCGAACCCGAGCCCCAGGATCCACAGCAGCACCTTGCCGAAGGGCTGGTGAGCCACCTCGGCCAGCGCGCCCCGCTGGTTGGCCTCCTGGGTGCGGTGGCCGAGCGCGATCTGCAACGCGATCCAGCCGATCACCAGGTAGACGAAACCGCGGACGGCCAGCCCCAACCGTGCCAATGCACCCATGGCGTCGCTGTTCGACGCTCTGCGGGCCGACGTCTCGAGCTTGCTCACCCAGCACCGTCCTCTCGGCTGCCGAAGCGATCAAGTCACCTTAGCGTCCCGCGAGGGGCACGGTCCAAGGTGCGTCCGGTCCGCGACACGGCAGCCGGCCGGCACGGGGCTGGCAGCAACGAGCTGCGTCGGCCATGCTCAGCGGATGAGCCCTGCGCATGCGTCCCGCTTGCCCGAATTGACCCTCGCCGAGAAGGCCTCGTTGTGCTCCGGCTCGGATTTCTGGCATACGCAGGGCATCGATCGCATGGGCATCCCGGCCGCGATGGTGACCGACGGACCGCACGGTCTGCGCAAGCAGCCGGACGAGGCCGATCATCTCGGCCTGGCCGACAGTGTTCCGGCGACCTGCTTTCCTCCGGCCACCGCCCTCGGCTCATCGTGGAATCCAGCGCTGCTGCACCGGATCGGCGCGGCGCTGGGTGCCGAGGCCCGGTCCGAGCGGGTGGCGGTGCTGCTCGGCCCGGGCATCAACATCAAGCGGTCGCCGCTGTGTGGCCGCAACTTCGAGTATTTCTCCGAAGATCCGCTGCTGACCGGCGAACTGGCCAGCGCCTACGTGCTCGGCGTGCAGTCCCGCGGGGTGGGCACCTCGCTCAAGCACTTCGCGGTCAACAACCAGGAGACCGATCGGTTGCGCGTGAACGCCGTCGTCGACGAGCGGACCCTGCGCCAGCTGTACCTGAGCGCGTTCGAGCGGGTGGTCAGGGCAAGCCGAACCGTGGACGGTGATGTGCTCCTACAACAAGGTCAACGGCACGTACGCCTCGGAGCATCGCTGGCTGCTGACGAAGATGCTGCGCGAGGAATGGGGTTTCGCCGGGCTGGTGATGTCGGATTGGGGCGCGGTCAATGATCGGGTGGCCGCCCTCGCCGCCGGCCTGGACCTGGAAATGCCCTCTTCCGGCGGGGTCAACGACGCCAGACTGGTGGACGCGGTGCAGCGCGGCGAGCTACCCGAACAGCTACTCGACCAGGCGGCTTCCCGGGTGCTCCAGCTGCTCGATCGAGTCGAGCCTGACGTGCTTGACGGCGCCGGGTTCGATGCTGCGGCACACCACCGGCTGGCGCGCGAGGCGGCCGCAGAATGCGCCGTGCTGCTCAAGAACGACGGTGACCTGCTGCCGCTGGATGCAACCGGTGCGGCCCCGATCGCGGTCCTCGGCGAACTCGCCCGCAGCCCGCGCTACCAGGGCGCCGGCAGCTCGCAAGTGAACCCGACGGAGCTGCTGTCGGCGCTGGCAGAGATCCGGGCGCTGACCGAGCGCCCGGTAACCTTCGCGCCGGGCTATCTGGTCGATCGCGCAGGCGATGCCGGCGAAGAACGTGAGCTTCGCGCGGCGGCTGTCACGGCGGCAGCGCGGGCAGAGGTCGTGCTGCTGTTTTTGGGGCTGCCGCCGAGTTTCGAATCCGAGGGCTGGGACCGCACCAGCATCGACCTGCCGCCGGAGCAGGTCAGGCTGCTCACCGAGGTGGCCGAGGCGAACGCGAACCTGGTGGTGGTGCTGTCCAATGGCGGCGTGGTCTCCGTCGCACCCTGGCAGCACCTGGTGCCCGCACTGCTCGAAGGCTGGCTGCTCGGCCAGGCCGGTGGCGGCGCGATTGCGGACCTGCTGTTCGGTCACGCCAGCCCGTCGGGGCGGCTTGCCGAGACGATTCCGCTGCGCCTGGAGGACAATCCGTCCTTCGGCAACTTCCCCGGCGAGCTCGGCGAGGTCCGCTACGGCGAGGGCCTGCTGGTCGGCTACCGGCACTACGACACGAGGCTCATGCCGGTCGCCTACCCGTTCGGGCACGGGCTGAGCTACACCAGCTTCGCCTATTCCGACCTGTCGGCCGCAGCCGACGGGACGGACGTGCTGGTGCAGGTCACGGTGCGCAACACCGGGTCGCGGCCCGGCGCGGAGGTGGTGCAGGTCTACCGGCACGAGGCCGCCGGAGCGGTGCTGCATCCGACGCGGGAGCTGGTGGCGTTCGAGAAAGTCCTGCTGCAGCCGGGCGAAATGCGCACCGTCGAGCTTCGGGTGCGGCGCCGCGAGCTGGCCTACTACCACGTCCGACGCGGCGGCTGGGTGGTCGAGAGCCGCGAGGTACTGTTCGAGGTCGGCAGCTCCTCGCGCGACATCCGGCTGAGCGTGCCGGTTGCCGTGCAGGGCGATGCCGGAGCCGAGCCGCTGCGGGCGGACTCTTCGCTGGAGGAGTGGCTTGTGCACCCGGCCGGCGGGCCACTGCTGCGACAGCAGCTGGCGCGCACCGGGGCCGGCCTGCTCGGCCAGACCGAGGACGTGCTGCACCTGCTGGGCAACTTTCCGCTGTCGCGGCTGGCGATGATGCCCGACACCGGCCTCGATGCCGCAGCGGTGGCCGAGCTGCTCGACCGACTCGGCTGACACCGGACATCACAGCCGCAACGCACGGCACCCCGTCCACGCCGAGTGATCCGGGGTGCCGTGCCGCGCGTCGTCAGCCGGCGGCTTCCTCCAGGGTCGGGTAGTCGATGTAGCCGCGCGGTCCCGGGGTGTAGAAGGTGTCCGGGTCGGGCTCGTTGAGCTGCGCGTCGAGCTGCCAGCGCCGCGGCAGGTCCGGGTTGGCCAGGAACGGGCGGCCAACGGCAATCAGCTCCGCCACCCCGTCGGCCAGGATCTGCTCCGCATCCTGCTTGGTGGTGACCGAGGCGAAACCGTTGTTGGCGATGAACACGCCACCGAAAGCGGCACGCAGCTGCTGGATCAGCTCGCTGCGGGGATCGGCCAGCGCGTGCAGGTAGGCCAGGCCCAGCGGCGCGATGCCCTCGATGAGCGCCTGGTAGGTCGCCGCGGTCTCGGCCGGGTCGGACTCCAGCACACCCTGGATGTTGTGCGCCGGCGAGATGCGGATGCCCACCCGATCCGGGCCGATGGCCTCGGCTACGGCCTGCGCGACCTCGATGACGAACCGGGCCCGGTTGGCCGCGGAGCCGCCGTAGCTGTCGGTACGGACGTTCGACGACGGCGCCAGGAACTGGTGCAGCAGGTAGCCGTTGGCCGCGTGCAGCTCGACACCGTCCAGGCCGGCCTCGATCGCGTTGCGGGCGGCGGTGACGAATTCGCCGACAACGCCGGGCAGCTCCTCGACACCCAGCTCGCGCGGCACCGGGTAGGCCTGCATGCCACCGGGCGTGAAGATCTGATCCGGGGCGGCGATTGCCGACGGAGCGACCAGTTCCAGGCCGTGCTTGTTGTCAGGATGGCCGATCCGGCCGGTGTGCATCAGCTGCACCACGATCTGGCTGCCGCCGGCATGCACCGCGTCGGCCACCGCTCGCCAGCCCTCGATCTGCTCGTCGCTGTGCAGGCCGGGCGTGTTCGCGTAGCCCTGGCCGACCGCGCTCGGCTGCGTCCCCTCGCTGATGATCAGCCCGGCACCGGCGCGCTGGCCGTAGTAGATCGCCGCGATCTGCTGCGGCACGCCATCGGCATCCGCGCGATTGCGGGTCAGCGGGGCCATCACGATGCGGTTGGACAAGCTGAACTTTCCGGCGGTGATCGGCTCGAACAGGTCGGTCATGGTGCTCCTCTCCTCACGCGTGCGCCGAAGCGCGCACTCCTCTGGCAGAACCGTTCGGGCACAGCACGGATTCCGGCCCGGCCGCCGGACGTGAGCCAGCCAACTCCGCAACGACCGGGCTGGTGTCCCCGCCGGGGGTTCCTGGCACCATGCGGCGCCGGTCAACCTGGTGCGCGCCGGGGCGCGGGCCGCTACCGTCGTCGCGCGGGTGCCAGACGGGCCTGCGCGACGCCGCGCCGCACCCAGCCGGCCAGCTGCGCATCGGTGCGCATCGCGGCGTCCTCGATTCGTAGCCACCCGGCCAGCTCGCGGCCGTGCATGACGAAGCGGTGCACCCCGCGCCGGCGTAGCAGCGCATCGGTCTCGTTCGGGTCCACCCGCAGCAGCAGGCCACCCTGGCCGCTGACCGCCACCGCCATCGCGCCGTCGATCAGGAAGGCCAGACCACCGAACATCGCCTTCTCGCTCACGTGCTGCTCGCCGGCCAATGCTGCCCGCAACCGGTTGGCAAGCTCGACGTCATATGCCATGCCCGGCAGTATGGACCGCCGGTACGACAGCGGCCGGCCGGGTCAGGCGGGCAGCTGGAACGGCCGGCTGGTCATCCCGCTGGTCCCCCGCACCGAACGGATGCTGCCGTCCGCGTCGAACTCGAAGCGCATGTACTCCCCGATCGAGGCACCACCGGGACCGGACACCATCTTCAGCGTCTGCTCGTCCACGACCTCCAGCGCGACCGCGTCGTCGACCGGGCTGGCAGCCGCCGGGTTCAGCGCGAACAGCCTGCCGTCCAGCGCGGCCACATCGAGCACGCCCCACAGCGAGTGGAAGCGTCCGGTGAACCTGGCCGGGTCGGCGGCCGGCCGGTGTTCGGCCGCAGTCGCCAGTTCGAGCATCCGGAACAGCGCCTCCGCCAACGGCTCGGCCGGCCCGTCGATGGCATTGGTCAGCACGCTGGCCACGATGCGCCGCTGCGGACAGGCGAACGTGCGGGTGATGTGCCCGGGGTAGCCCCCGCTGTGCCCGAACAGCTCGTGCTCACCCACCTGGTTCAGGAACACCCCGAGTCCGTAACCGGATTGGCCAGCCTTGACCGGCCACTGCCGCTGCCTGAGCTGGCGTTGGCTGTCGTCGCCGAGCACGGCGTTGTTGCCGGGCAGCAGGGCGGTGTAGAAGGCGGTCAGGTCCGCCGCCGTGGCGTAGAAGCCGGTCGCGGCGGCCAGCGCACGGGTGTCGACGTGGTCGATGACGGTCCGCTGCCGGGCGTAGGACAGCGCGCTGTGCCCGGCCGCCAGCCGCGCGCGCTCGTCCGGGTCCGGCTCGGCCCCGGTCGCGGCCAGCTCCAGCGGGTCGACTACCTGCTGCCGCGCGGTGGCGGCGAAGCTGGAACCGGTGACCCGCTCGATGATCAGGCCGAGCAGGCCGAAACCGATGTTGGAGTACTTGAAGCGCTCGTTGCGGGCCAGCACCGCGGCACCGGCAGCCCCCGCGATCTCGAGCAGCTGGGCCTCGTCCGGATAGGGCCTGACCAGCTGCCAGAAGTCCCCGTCCTCGCTGTCGCGGATCACCCCGCCGCCGTGACCGAGCAGCTCCCGCACGGTGATCGCACCGGTGCTGGCGCCGGCCAGCTCCGGCAGGTGCTGCCCGACGGTGTCGTCCAGCCGCAGCCGACCCTGCTCGGCCAGTTGCAGCAGCAGTACCGCGGTGAACGTCTTGCTGTGCGAGGCGATCCGGAACCGGTGCTGCTCGGTGAGCGGGGTGGCGGCCGGCTCATCCGCGACGCCGATGGCCGCCGACAGCCGGATCCGGCCGTCCTCCCGCACGCAGACCTGCACTCCCGGAACCCGCTGGTACCAGCACCGGTACTCCAACCAGCCGCGGTAGTAGTCGAGGATGTCGGGTGCGAGCATGCGGGAGTTCTGCCTTTCCTCGTGGTGAACTCCCGCAGCTTACGGTCAGGGCAACTGGTGGGCTGCCGCCGCGGCCTCAAGCTCCGCCGCCTCGGCACGTTCGACCTCGCGCTCGTGTTCGGTGTCGATGCCACGGCTGAGAATCCAGTACAGCACCCCGGAGACCGGCAACCCGATGAACAGCGAGATGTCAGCCCCGTGCAGGGCGTGGGCCACCCAGCCCTCGAAAAGCGTGCCGACCGAGAAGAACGGCATCATCGCCGCGAACCCAACCAGGTAGCTGACGATGCCGCGCCAGCCCCACCGGCCGTACATGCCGTTGGGGTTGAAAATCTCGGCGATGGCGTAGTGGCCCCGGCGGACGACGTAATAGTCCAACAGGTTCACCGCGGTCCACGGGATGAACAGGTACAGGATCAGCAGCAGGAAGTTGTTGAAGTTGCTGAGGAAGTGCTCGGTGGCGGCCAGCGCGCCGATCACCGACAGCAGGGCAGTGATCACCACCGTGACCACCCGGACCGCCACTGTGGGTCGCACTGCCCGGAACGAGTCGATGGCGCTGATCAAGGTGAGCGACCCGCCGTACATGTTCAGTGCCATCACCGAGATCAGGCCGAGCGCGGCGAGGATGAGCACGATCGAACCGAAACCGGAGAAGACGTGATCACCGGCCTTCTTGATCTCCGCGATCCCGGTTCCGCTGAAGTTGTCCGGACCCACCCAGGCAACCAGCACCGAGCCGACGATCATCATCCAGCCGCCGCCCAGGGCAGACCCCCAGTAGGTCCAGTAGAAGGTCTTGCGCACCGTGACGTTCGGCGGCAGGTAGCGGGAGTAGTCGGAAACGTAGATCGCCCAGCTGATCTGGTACCCGGCGACCACACCGAACTGGGCCAGGAACGGGGTGGCCTTGAACGAGCCCAGCTCGAAGGTGCCGCTGGGGTAGTGCAGGAAGAACAGGCCGATGGTGAAGATGCCGAAGATGGCCAGCATCAGGTAGGTCAGCACCTGCTCGGCCCGGTGGATGACGTCGTAGCCGATGAGCGCGATCACCAGTGCGACCACGGTGACCACGACGACCCAGAATTTCGTCGCGCCGTGCACGGTGGCGTGCATCGAGTCGCCGGCCAGGATGCTGTTGAACACGTTGAAACCCGCGTACTGCAGGTAGGCGAACAGCCACACCAGCAGCGCCCCGAGATAGCCGAACTGCGGCCGGGACTGGATCATCTGCGGCAGCCCGAGCTGCGGGCCCTGGGCCGAGTGGAACGCCATGAACAGCGTCCCGACCAGCACCCCTGCCACGATCGCGATCACCGACCAGGCCAGCGAGCCACCGCCGGTGATGCTGATCAGTCCGACGGCAAGCGTGGCGATCTGGGCGTTGGACATGAACCAGAGTGGTCCGAGATGCCACAGTTTGCCGTGCCGCTCATCGAGCGGAACGTAGTCGATGGAGCGGCTTTCCAAGCCGCGGATGCGGGATTCCTCCGACATGGTCATGACGCATACTCTGGCCGAACCAGCCGCTTCTGTGAAGAGGTGATCAACCCCCGCTGTCTGATGCCATGACCGACAGCAGCTCGTAGCCGACATGTGCGGCGGCGATGCCGGTCAGCTCGGCGTGATCGTAGGCCGGCGATACCTCGACGATGTCGGCCGAGACCAGCTGCAGGCCGGCCAGGCCGCGCAGCACCGCCAGCAGCTCCCGCGAGCTGAGCCCGCCCGCCTCCGGCGTGCCGGTGCCCGGCGCGTGCGCCGGATCCAGCACATCGATGTCCACCGAGACGTAGATCGGACCGGTGCCCAGCCGGTCGCGCATCCGTTCGATCACCCCGGCCACGCCGAGGGATTCGAACTCGACGCTGTGGATGGTGGCAAAGCCGAGGTCGGCCGACTCGGGCAGGTCGCTGGCCTGATAGAGCGGGCCGCGGATGCCGACGTGCAGGCACCGCTGCCGGTCCAACAAGCCCTCCTCGGACGCCCGGCGAAACGGCGTGCCGTGCGTGTACGGCTCGCCGAAGTAGGTGTCCCAGGTGTCTAGGTGGGCATCGAAGTGCAGCACCGCCAGCGGGCCGTGCTGGGCGTGCATGGTGCGCAGCAGCGGAAGCGCGATGGTGTGGTCGCCGCCGAGCACCAACAGTCGGCAGTGCCGGCTCAGCTCGCCGGCGGCAGCCTCGATCTCGGCGATGGCGGCCTGGATGTCGAACGGGTTGACGGCTATATCACCAGCATCTGCCACCTGCTGCGCATGGAACGGCAGCACGCTGAGCTCGGGATTGAACGGCCGCAGCAGCCGCGAACTCTGCCGGATGTGCGCAGGGCCGAAGCGGGCGCCGGGACGGTAGCTGACGCCGGAGTCGAACGGGACACCCACCACAGCCACGTCGGTCCGGCCACCGGCGGGGGGCCCCGCC
>DATAKO010000144.1:0-7703 GCA_036261575.1 Jatrophihabitans sp. | reverse complement strand
CACCGGCACTGGGGTCGTTTCGGCGCGGCGGGACTGCTCATCCTGGAAGCGGATCGGGTGGTGTTACAGCATCGGGCGCCCTGGACGCACGACGGCGACACCTACGGCGTTCCAGGCGGTGCGCGCGACAGCCACGAGGATCCGGTCACCGCCGCGGTTCGCGAGGCAGGTGAAGAGGCCGGGCTGGTACGCGCCGACGTCGACCCGCTCGGCGTCTACATCGACGACCACGGCGGATGGTCCTACGCCACCGTCGTGGCTGCGCCCGCGCGGCCGATCCAGCCGTACGCGAGCAACGCCGAGAGCGTCTCCGTCAGCTGGCACCGGATCGAGGCGGTGGCGCGCTTGCCGCTGCACAACGGCTTCGCCGCCGCCTGGCCGAAGCTGCGGACGCGGCCGCCCCGTCTGCGGCTGCAGCTGGCGCGCGAGCTGGCCGGACACCCGGTGGTCAGCGAGCTGGTCAGCGCGGGCGTGCCTGTCGCGCGGGTGGGCCACCCCGAGTTGGGCGTACACCGGCTATACCCGCATATCGGCGAGCCCGGGCCGTCCGATCTGGTGCTCACGGTGGGGAGCGCCACCGAGCTCGAGCGGCTGGCCTGATGCGGATCCTGCTGCCCCCGAGCGAGAGCAAGCGAGAAGGCGGCCGCGGCAAACCGCTCACGGCCCGTCCAGCCGACGGTCCGCTGGCGCCGGCCCGAGCGATGGCTCTGGACGCTCTGTCACGGCTGCTGGCCGGTCCTGGCGCCGCCGCCGCGCTGATGCTGCCGCCGTCGGTTTCGGCAGCAGCCCTCGCCGACAACGCGCGCGTGCTGAGCGCGCCCACGTTGCCTGCATTACGCCGTTACGCCGGCGTCGTCTACGACGGGCTTGCGCTGGAGCAACTGTCGGAGCAGGGACGCCGGCTGGCCGGTCGCCAGGTGCTGGTGTTCTCCGGCTTGTTCGGCGTGGTGCGGGGTGACGAGCCCATCCCCGCCTACCGGGTGCCTGCCAAGGCCCAGCTTCCCGGCCTGGGGGTCGCCGGCACCTTCTGGCGCCGTCAGCTCGGCCCGCTGCTGCCGCCACTGCTCGGCGCGGGCCCCATCCTCGATCTCAGATCCAGCGACTACGCCGGGATGTGGCAGCCGGCCAAAGGTAGCAGCGAGGCAGCGCAGCTGCTCACGGTTCGGATCCTGTCTCCTACTCCGACCGGGCGCCGGGCGGTCGTGTCCTACAACTCCAAGCTCGCCAAGGGCAAGCTCGCGGCAGCCGCGCTGGAGCGAGCTGCGGCCGGCCGGCCGATCGAGGGGGCGTGCGACCTGGCGCAGCTGTGGTCAGAGATCGGTGGCGCGGATGCGACGGTCACGGGCAACCACGCCGAACTCATCGAGTAGTCACAGCCCGAGCCGACCCCGGTGCGCCCGTCGATTTCCGGTTGAGCCAGTATCGACTTATGCGATTGGACCACCTCTCCTACGCAGCTGGCCCGGAAGGCTTGGCCGCCTGCGTGCAGCGAATCGGATCCCATCTCGGCGCGGCGTTCACCGACGGTGGTCTGCACCCGCGTTTCGGCACCCGCAACTTCGTGCTGCCGCTGGCGGGCGGCGTCTATCTCGAGGTCGTCGAGGCGCTCGATCATCCGGCCACGGAAGTTGCACCGTTCGGCCGAGCGGTCAAGGCCCGCAGCGAGGCCGGCGGCGGCTGGCTCAGCTGGGTTGTCGGCGTCACCGACCTGGCTGCGGTGGAGCAGCGGCTGGGTCGGCAGGCCGCAGCCGGGCATCGCGTACGGCCGGATGGCTATGACCTGCGGTGGCGCCAGATCGGCATCAAGGACACCGCCAACGACCCACAGCTGCCATGGTTCATCCATTGGGAGTCGGACAAGTCCGAGCACCCGGCGGCCGCCGGCGGCAAGGTACGGCTCGAGCGGCTTGACATCGCCGGCGATCGGTCCGTGGTGGTCGATTACCTGGGCGAGAAGGCGACCCGGGATCTGGACGATCTGCACGTCAGGTGGCTGCCGGTCCAGGACAACGACGGGGCAACCGGCATCGTGGCCGCCCACTTCACCACCCCGCACGGCGTCAGCGTCATCGACTGATCTCGCGCCATCCCCGGGGCCTGACCCGTCCGGCCGCCGGGCGCCTCCACCCCGCGCATGGTGAGTTCGCCACCGCAACGGTGGCAAAGTCACCGCTCGTCGCGGGAAATGATCAGCTTCAGGCTCGCGGGCTTCAAGCGGTCGCGGCCGCTGCGGCAGGTTCGGCCGCCAGGTCCGCATCCGGCGCCCTTTTGCGTGCTGCCAGCACAGAGCCGATCAGGATGAGCGGGAAGCCGATCAACATCCCGGTGGTGATCCGCTCACCCAGCACCAGCACGCCGAGCAGCACCGCCACGGCCGGGTTGACGTAGGTGATGATGGTGCACCGGGTCGGCCCGATCTCGGCAATGAGCTGGAAGAACAGGGTGAAGGCCAGCGCGGTGCACACCGCCGCCAGCACCACCACGCTCCAGACCGCTCGGGCCGGCACGCCGTGCGGTGGTTGTGCGATCAGGAAGGGCAGCAGGCACACACTGCTGATGGTCATGGTGCCGGCCATCACGCCGAGTCCGGGCAAGTCGGCCAGGAACCGGGACAGGATGAGCGGGCCGCTGGCGTAGCCGATGCTCACCACCAACATCTCGGTGATGGCAAGCAGGTTCAGCTCACCGAAATCAAGGCCGACCAGGCAGGCAACCCCAACCAGGCCCACGAACAGGCCCGCCAGTTGCGCCTGCCCGAACCGGTCACCGTGCGGGCTGATGAGAGCCAGCACCGCGCCGATCAAGGGGACCGCGGCGACCAGCAGGCCGGCCAGCGAGCTGGTGAGGTGGCGTTCGGCGTCGGACAGCAACGTCCACGGAACCATCACCTCCACGATGCTGAAGAGCACGATGGCGCGCCAGTGCACGAGCACCGGCCGGATCAGGCCGCGCGCCAGCGCGACGGGCAGCAGGAGCAGCGCGGCACCGCCGGTGCGCAAGAACACCAAGGTGCCAGGTTCGATGTGCGCGACCGCGACCCTGATGAACAGGTAGGGCACGCCCCAGATCACGCACATTGCCACGAACAGCAGCCAGCCCCGCCTTGTCACGTGCCCACGGTACGAGAGCCGTCCGACAACGGACGAGCAATTTCCGGACATCCTTGTGCCAGATCCCGCCAGCGGCGTCCGGCGCGCTACCGGTGATCGGTTTGCGATAGTGGGGTGGTGCAGACGCTCCAGCTGGGATGGCAGCCGGCGATCGTGCTGTCCGCGGCGCTGGCCGGCGGGGCGGTCGTTGCGGCCGGTCTCGGTCATCGCTACGCTGCCCGGCTCAAGCCCTACCTGCGGGAGACCGCGATCGTGGCCGGACTCTACGGCCTGTGGCAGCTGGCCGGTTCGGCGTCGGCCAGCAACGGCGCCGGCGCTTTCCAGCGTGCGCGATGGATCGTCAGGTTCGAGCGCGGCTGGCTGCCCAGCGAACGCGATGTGCAACAGCTCATCGATCACTCAGCCCTGCTCACACGAGCGGCGAACTGGTATTACGCCACGATGCACTTCGCGATGCTGGGGGCGCTGCTGCTGTGGCTGTTCGTGCGCCACCGCGACCGCTACCCGCAGGTGCGTAACGTGCTCGTGCTGCTGACCGCCGGGTGCCTGCTGATCCAGTTCGTGCCGGTGGCTCCGCCAAGACTGCTGCCGCAGCTCGGATTCGTCGACACTGCTGCCCGCTACGGCGAATCGGTGTATGCCATCTCGACGATCACAGTGGATCAGCTGTCAGCGATGCCGTCGGTGCACGTCGGCTGGGCGTTGCTGGTGGCGTGGGCGGTCATCTCGGTCAGCCGCTCCCGCCGCCGCTGGTGGATCATCGCCCATCCGGTGCTGACCATCTTCGTGGTGCTGGCTACCGCGAACCACTTCTGGCTGGACGGGATCGTCGCCGGGCTGCTGCTGGCGGCATCCGTCAGCCTGGTCGCCGGATCAGCCAGATTGTTGCGGATGAATGATCGTCACCCCGGCGCTGCCGCCTCGGCCCATGCTGACGAGCGCGTCGGGCGCGGCGTCCAGGGCGATGGTGCGGGTGATGAGCTGGTCCGGCCGTAACGCGCCGGCACCGACCAGGTCGAGCAGCGGGCCGAAAGCGTGCGCGGCCATGCCGTGGCTGCCCAGCCAGGCCAGCTCGCGAAAGGCCAGGAAGGACAGGTCGACCGTGATCGGCTCGGGTAGCAGTCCGATCTGCACGTGCCGTCCTCGTGGCCTCAGCGAAGACAGCGCCGACTGCACTACGGCCGCGGCACCGATGGCATCGATGGTCACGTCGGCGCCGCCACCGGTGAGCTCTCGTAACTGTGCATCGACCGGGCCGGCGCCGGTCAGCAGGGTATGGCTCGCGCCGTGTTCGGCCGCCAGGGCCAGCGCGGCGGGCTCGGTGTCGACGGCGATCACCCGCGCACCGGCTGCCGCCGCGATCATCACCGCCGACAGCCCCACGCCGCCACAGCCGAACACGACCACCCACTCCGCCGGGCGCACCTGCCCCACTGCCGTCACGGCGCGGTATGAGGTGGCGAAGCGGCAGCCTAGAGCGGCGGCGGTGTCGAAGCCGACCTGCTCGGGCAGGGCGATCAGGTTGACCTCTGCGAACGGGATGCTGACGTACTCCGCGAAGGATCCCCAGTAATTGAAGCCGGGTTGTTGTTGTTCCAGGCAGACCTGTTGCTGGCCCGTCCGACACTGGCTGCAGCGGCCGCACGCGCAGATGAACGGGACCGCCACCGGATCACCGACACGCCATCCCCGGACCTCGGCGCCGACCGCCGCGATCCGACCGGCGAGCTCGTGGCCCGGCACGTGCGGCAACACGATGTCCGGGTCGTGCCCCTGCCAGGCGTGCCAGTCGCTGCGACACAGGCCGGTGGCCTCGACCTGAAGCACGACCCCGTCCGGCCGCGGCGTCGGATCGGACACCTCGATCACGGTCGGCTCGGCGGCGAATGCATCGTAGAGGACGGCGCGCATGCTCCCCTTTGTACCGGATCGTCGACGGCCAGCCGCCGGCCGCGTCACGGCAGGATGCGACGTCACCCCGCGTTCACCACGGCACGGGGCTGCGATCCCAGGAGAAGAGCTGGCCAGTCGGCCCGTCCTCGGGCAGCGATGCCAGCCAGAGCGCCGCTTCAGCCGCTTCGGCCGGATCCCCGCCCGCGGCCGCCGCGCGCGGGTTCAGGTTCGTCGCGCGCAGACCTGGCGCCAGGGCATTGACCTTGACATCGTCGGCAGCCAAGGCGTGCGCATAGAAGACTGTCAGCGCGTTGACCGCGGTCTTCGACGACCGGTACGCAGCGCCGCGACCGGAACCGGCCGCCTGGAAGTCGAACTGGGGGTTGGGACCGGTGCTCCAGGCCAGCGATCCGGTGCCACTGGACAGGTTGACTATGCGCGGACGGCTCGAGCGCCGCAGCGCGGGCAGGAACGCGTTGGTGGCGGCGACGATGCCGAACACGTTCGTCTCGAAGGTGCGCCGGAACAGCTCGGCATCGACGTCGGTGATCACGTCGTCGATATCGAGGGAGATGCCGGCATTGTTGATCAAGACGTCGAGCTCGGGCACAGCTGCGGCAGCTGCGCCGATGCTGGCAGCGTCAGTGACGTCGAGCTGCAGCAGCTGGCCACCCAACTCGCGCGCTGTCTGTGCGCCACGTTCGGTGTCACGCGCGCCGACGAGCACCGACCAGCCCTGAGCGATGAGCAGGCGAGCAATCTCTTTTCCGATGCCGCTGGTGGCACCGGTTACCAGTGCAGTGCAGGATTTCATGTGATCGACTTTGCAGTGGCCGCGCGATGCCAGCCAGGCCCAACCTGTACCCCCATCCGGAGTGTGAGCTGATGTCGAAGGCGGATCTGGCGGTGTTCCTGCGCCGGCGACGAGCCGCACTCAGCCCGCCATCGGAGGCGCGGATGGAGCGCCGGCGCACCCCCGGACTGCGGCGGGAGGAAGTCGCCGCCAGGGCGAGCATGTCGGTCGAGTACTACACGCGGCTGGAACAGGCTCGCGGAGCAACCCCCTCCGCGCGCATGCTGGATGCACTGGGCGATGCGCTGCAGCTCAACCCCGCCGACCGCGCTCGACTGTTTGCACTGGCCGGTTCAGCCCCGACCGCGCCTAGGCGACTGACGCGCCAGGTGAGCAGCCAGATGGCCGGCTTACTGGAACGGATGCCACTGACGGCAGCGATCGTGACCGCGGCGAGCTACGAGGTAATCGCAGCGAACGCACTTGCCCAGTCGCTGCTTCCCGGCCTGGCGCTCCAGGCGAACCTCGCCCGTCGTTACTTCCTGCAGGGAAGGCATTGGACCTCTGCGGCCGACGACTTCGCCGAGGTCGCGGTTGCCCGCCTGCGCAGCGCGGCAACCCGCTACCCGGCCGATCCCGAGCTTGCTGCCCTGGTTGCCGAGTTGCGTGCAGGCAGCGAGGCATTTCGCGCGCTGTGGGCGGCCGATCCCACCCGCATGCCGGGGCATCGGGTCAAGGTGGTGGATCATCCGGTCGCCGGCCGGCTGACCGTGAACTGCAACGTGCTCCTCTCCCCAGAGGACGATCAGCAGATCGTGCTCATCACCGCCGAGCCGGGCACCGCTGACGAGCAGGCATTGCGTGCACTCGCGGCCGGGCTGTCGCACGTCGCCCGGTAGCAAGCGAGCGGCCGATCTGCCGCGGGCGGCGCCGGTGCAATGACGGGCATTGCCGTGACCGCCAGCAGCTGCGCGCCCCGTTCGGAGCAGGCGTGTGGAACGAAAGCCCGGGGGCCCTCGATGTGAGGAGCCCCCGGGACTCGAACTTTCAAACCGCAGCTACCGGCCAACCTCTAGCCGGATCGGCGGCCGACCATCGGCCCGATCAGGCTGTGCGTCAGCTGCACCCGCTGGTGGATCCGCAGCCGTCACACACGAAGCACGAGCCTGCGCGCTGCATCTTGGTGCCGCAGTTCATGCACAGCGGAGCATCGGCCGAGGCACCCAGCAGCGACTCGACGAGTTCGGCAGAGCTGTGCACGGAAGCCGGGGCGGGCTGCGCCTCGACCGACTTCGGCGCCGACACCGGCGCCGACTGCGCCAGCGCTTCGAGGTCGTCCTCCGCCTCATCCGAACTCGGGGCGTAGCTGCCGGTGTCCAGTTGGCGAGCACGCTCCTCCGCGGTGTGGATGCCCATCGCGGCCCGGGTCTCGAACGGCAGGTAGTCCAGCGCCAGCCGGCGGAACACGTAGTCGACCAACGACTGTGCCATCCGGATGTCCGGGTCATCGGTCATGCCGGCAGGCTCGAAGCGCATGTTGGTGAACTTCGAGACGTAGGTTTCCAGCGGCACGCCGTGCTGCAGCGCCACCGACACCGCGATCGAGAACGCGTCCATGACACCGGCCAGAGTGGAGCCCTGCTTGCCGAGCTTCAGGAACACCTCGCCGAGGCCATCGTCCGGGTAGGAGCCCGCGGTCAGGTAACCCTCGGCCCCACCCACGGTGAAGGACACCGTGCGCGACGGCCGCGACTTCGGCAGCCGCTTGCGGATCGGGCGGTACTCGACCACCTTCTCCGGCTCCACCTTCTCCGCCTGCTTGGCCTGCTTACCCGCCGAGAGCGGCTGGCCGACCTTGCAGTTGTCGCGGTAGATGGCCAGCGCCTTGAGGCCGAGCTTCCAGCCCT
>DATAKO010000135.1:0-28346 GCA_036261575.1 Jatrophihabitans sp. | reverse complement strand
GACCGTCACGTGCAGGCCGTGCCGAGCGTGTGCCATGGCCAGCGCGCTGACCCCGTCAGCCGGGGTCAGCGCGCTACCGAATGCGTCGAGTTGCTGCGGATCGACCCGCTGCACCCGCGCACCCGCCGGTACCGACTCGGTGCCCTCGACCTCGCCGTCCGCGTCGAACGGCTGAAAGAACTCGCGCAGCTTGCGGATCGGCGTGAAGCGCCAGTCCTCTTCCCGACCGGTCGGGACGCCGAACGCTTCCGGATCGCGTGCGGTGAAGCGCTCCGCGGGGGATCCGGTCGCCGGCCGCTCGAGGGCCGCAGCTACGGATTCTGTGGATGTGGCTGTCACTTCTTAACCGACCGCGCCTTCCATTTGCAGTTCGATGAGACGGTTGAGTTCCAGGGCGTACTCCATCGGAAGCTCCCTGGCGATCGGCTCGACGAAGCCGCGCACGATCATCGCCATCGCCTCGTCCTCCGACAGCCCGCGGCTCATCAGGTAGAACAGCTGGTCATCGCTCACCTTGGACACCGTTGCCTCGTGTCCCATCGCCACGTCGTCCTCGCGGACATCGACGTAGGGGTAGGTGTCCGACCGGCTGATGGTGTCGACCAGCAGCGCGTCGCACTTGACCGTGGAACGGCTGTGGTGGGCACCGGGCTCTACCTGCACCAGCCCGCGGTAGGAGGTCCGGCCGCCACCGCGCGCCACCGACTTGGAGATGATGGTCGACGAGGTGTGCGGGGCCGCGTGCACCATCTTGGCGCCCGCGTCCTGATGCTGGCCCTCACCGGCGAAGGCGATGGACAGCACCTCGCCCTTGGCATGCGCACCGGTCATCCACACCGCCGGGTACTTCATGGTGACCTTGGAGCCGATGTTGCCGTCGACCCACTCCATGGTCGCGCCCTCCTGTGCCACTGCCCGCTTGGTGACCAGGTTGTAGACGTTGTTCGACCAGTTCTGGATCGTGGTGTAGCGGCACCGGCCGCCCTTCTTCACGATGATCTCGACCACCGCGGAGTGCAGCGAGTCGGAGGAGTAGATCGGCGCGGTGCAGCCCTCGACGTAGTGCACGTAGGCGTCCTCGTCGACGATGATCAGCGTGCGCTCGAACTGGCCCATGTTCTCGGTGTTGATCCGGAAGTAGGCCTGCAGCGGGATGTCCACGTGCACGCCCTTGGGCACGTAGATGAACGAGCCGCCGGACCAGACCGCGCTGTTGAGCGCGGCGAACTTGTTGTCACCGGACGGGATGACGGTGCCGAAGTACTCCTTGAACAGGTCCTCGTGCTCGCGTAGCGCGGTGTCGGTGTCCAGGAAGATGACGCCCTGGGCCTCGAGGTCCTCGCGGATCTTGTGGTAGACGACTTCGGACTCGTACTGGGCGGCCACACCGGACACGAGGCGCTGCTTCTCCGCCTCCGGGATGCCGAGCTTGTCGTAGGTGTTCTTGATGTCAGCCGGCAGGTCGTCCCAGCTCGCTGCCTGCTGCTCGGTCGAACGCACGAAGTATTTGATGTTGTCGAAGTCGATCCCGGACAGATCCGAGCCCCAGTTCGGCATCGGCTTGCGACCGAAGATCTCCAACGCCTTGAGCCGGCGCTCGAGCATCCACTCGGGCTCGTTCTTCAGCTGGGAGATGTTGCGGACAACCGCTTCGGACAGCCCGCGCTGAGCGGTGGCGCCGGCGATGTCGGCGTCAGCCCAGCCGAACTTGTATGTGGACAGCGCGCTGATCTGCTCTTCCTGGGTGAGCGCGCGTTCTGCGGCAGTGGTCACTGACGGCCTCCTGTGCTGCTGGTTGGTGCCTTCGTCCAGGCCTTGCTCCGGCCCGGAGGACTGCTCTGCGTGCCGCTTCTGGCGACGCCGGTCACGGTGTCGGGGATGTGCGTGGTGCACACACCGTCGCCGTGCGCGATAGTGGCCAGCCGCTGCACGTTGGTGCCGAGCGCCTCGGCGAGCGCGCGGGTTTCCGCTTCGCACAGCTGCGGGAACTCCGCGGCCACGTGTGCGACCGGGCAATGATGCTGGCACAGCTGGGTGCCGTGTCCGGCGGGGGCGGTGTTTGCGACGTAGCCCTCGTCGGTGAGTACCTCGGCGACCAGCTCGGCCTTCTCAGGCATGGTCAGCGGCTGGTCGGCGAGCCTGGCCCGAATGGTGCCGGTCAGGCCGGCGGCGCGGTGATCGGCGAAGTCGACCAGGGCCTGCTCGCCGCCGGACTGTCGCAGGTAGCGTAGGGCGGTGGAGGCCAGGTCGTCGTAGGCGTGGCCGAACTTCGCCCGGCCGGCATCGGTCAGCACGTAACTGCGCGCCGGCCGCCCGCGGCCTCGTGGGCGGCGTCCGATCGGTCGGGGCGCCGCTTCGGCCAGCGTGCCCTCGGCGACCAAGGCGTCCAGGTGGCGGCGGACTGCAGCGGGCGACAGCGCGAGCCGTTCGGCCAGCGTGGCAGCCGACTGTGCACCGCTCTGCTGCACCAGGCGGGCCACGGCGTCGCGGGTGCGAAGCTCAGCGGCGTCGAGGCCGGCCCCGGCAGGGGCGCGGTGCTGGTCGCTGATTTCCACAACACAAGTATGACGTATTTCCAGAACCCTTCCCAGTTAGGCCTACCTAACCAGCGCCACCACCCGTCCATCCGGAACGGGATCCCCACGCGGCGTTCATCTCCGGACCGGCCCGGAGATGAACGCCGGGTGGCGGTAGGTTTGCGCCATGCTGTACCGGGCCGCGGAGCTGACCGTCTCGCCGCTGCTGCGTGCCTGGTTCCAGCCCGTGGTCACGGGTGTGGAGAACGTGCCGCGCACCGGCGCGGCGATCATCGCCGCCAACCACATCTCCGCCTCGGACGAGGTCTTCACGCCGATGTCGGCGCGCCGGCAGGTGCTGTACTTCGCCAAGGCGGAGTACTTCACCGGAACCAGCCTTCGCGGCAGGCTCACCGCCTGGACGTTCACCGAGTTCGGACTGGTCCCGGTGGACCGGGACAACACCAAGGCCGCCGCCTCCACCATCGACATCGGGATGCGGCTGCTGGGTGAGGGCCGGCTGCTCGGCATCTATCCGGAGGGCACCCGCTCGCCGGACGGCCGGCTGCACAAGTTCCGTACCGGGGTGGCCCGGCTGGCGCTGCGCTCGGGCTGCCCGGTGATCCCGGTCGGGCTGATCGGCACCGACAAGGTGCTCCCGCCCGGATCCTCACGCTGGCACCGAGCCCCGGTCGAGGTGCACTTCGGTGCTCCGCTCGATTTCTCCGGAAGGGTCGAGCAGGAACGCTCGGCCCGGGTGCTGCGGGAGGTCACCGAAACCGTGCGGGAGGCGGTGCAGCTGCTGTCGGGCCAGCAGTACGTCGACAGCTACGGCAGCGCGGTGAAGGCCGGCAGCTGACGGGCTGCCGAGTTGAGCCGGTCACGCCGGCGGATGGCTGCGGTCGGCCGGTGGGTGCGGGGTCCTTAGACTCGAGGCGTGGCCGCTCCAGCCGTCGAACTCGACGGCCTCGTCAAACGCTACGGCGAACGCACCGCCGTGGCGGGAGTGTCGTTTCGCCTCGAGCGCGGCCGGATGCTCGCGCTGCTGGGCACGAACTGCGCCGGCAAGACCACCATCATCGAGATCTGCGAGGGCTTCCGCACGCCGGACGGCGGCCGAGCCCGGGTGCTCGGCCTGGACCCGATAGCGGACGCGGCACAACTGCGTCCGCGGGTCGGCGTAATGCTCCAGGACGGTGTCGGCGGCTACACCGGCGCGCGGGCGCTCGAGTTGCTCCAGCTCTTCGCCGGCTATGCGGCCGACCCGTTCGACCCGCGTGAGCTGCTGGAGCTGGTGGGCCTGACCGATGCCGCCCGCACGCAGGTGAAGCGACTCTCCGGCGGCCAGCAGCAACGGCTGTCGCTGGCGATGGCGCTGGTGAGCCGTCCCGAGCTGCTGTTCCTGGACGAGCCCACTACAGGCATGGACCCGCAGGCGCGGCGCACGACCTGGGAGCTGATCCGGCGGCTGCGCGAGGACGGGGTGTCGGTCGTGCTGACCACGCACTACCTGGAGGAGGCGGAAGATCTGGCCGACCACGTGGTGATGCTGCGGGCCGGGCAAGTCGTCGCCGAGGGCAGCCCGGCCGAGCTGACCCGCCAGGGTTCCACCGGAACCGTCCGGTTCTCCGCGCCACCCGGCCTGCCGGTGGCCGAGCTGGAGCACGGGCTGCCGGCCGGTGCGTCCGTGACGGAGCCGGAGCCCGGCCACTACCTGGTCCGGGCGGGCATCACGCCGGAGCTGCTGGCCGCCATCACCACCTGGTGTGCGGCGCGCGCGGTGCTCGCCGAGGGGCTGACGGTGGAACGACGCAGTCTCGAGGACGTGTTCCTCTCCCTCACTGCCGCCCCGCCGGCCGACAGCGCGGTGCTGCGATGACCGCGCCCACCGTGTCGTTCGCGCCCCGGCCGGGCGCGGCCCCGGCCCCCCGAATGCTGTTCGCGCAGACCCGGATGGAGCTGCGGCTGCTGCTGCGCAACGGCGAGCAGGTCGGCCTGACCCTGATCATCCCGCTGCTGTTGGAGTTCTTCTTCAACCTGCCGTTGCTGTACTCGCTGGACACGCCCCGCCGGATCGACTTCGTGGTGCCCTCGGTGCTCGCGCTGGCCGTGATGAGCGCGTCGTTCACCGGACTTGCCATCGGCACCGGGTTCGAGCGCAAGTACGCGGTACTCAAGCGCCTCGGCGCCACCGCACTACCGCGCCGGATCCTGGTTGCCGGCAAGACCTGCGCGGTGCTCATCCTGCAGGTGCTGCAGGCGGCCCTGGTGTGCACCTTCGGCTTCGTGCTCGGCTGGCACCCGGCCGGCACCGGGCTGTGGGCGGCATTGCTGATCGTGCTCGGCACGTTCGCCTTCGGCGGGCTCGGGTTGCTGCTGGCAGGCACGGTTCGCGCCGAGATCACGCTGGCCGCCGCCAACCTGATCTGGCTCATCCTGCTGTTCGCCGGCGGCATCGCGATCCCGCTGTCGCGCTACCCCGGGGCGGCTGCCGACGTGCTGCGCTACCTCCCCTCGGCGGCGCTGTCGGACGGACTGCATCAGGTGCTGCAGCACGGCGGCGGCGCTCCCGTCCGGCCGGTGCTGACGTTGCTGGTGTGGGCCGCAGTCGGCCTGCCGGCAGCAGCGAGGTTCTTCCGATGGGAATGAGCTGGTTGGATTCGCCCCGGCTGCTGGTTCGCTTCGCACTGGCCTCCGTTGTCGTCAACGTGCTCATCGTGGTGACCGGTGGCGCGGTCCGGCTCACCGGCTCGGGGCTCGGTTGCCCGACCTGGCCCTCGTGCACGGACGGTTCCCTGGTCCCGACCAAGCAGTACGCCGTGCACGGCGTCATCGAGTTCACCAACCGCCAGCTGACCTGGGTGGTCGCGGTCGTCGTCCTCGCGACGCTGGTGCTCGCCGTCAGGCAGCGCATCGAGCGTCCGCTCGCCGTCCTGCTGGCCGCCACCATTCCCGCGCAGGCGGTGCTCGGCGGTATCAGCGTGCTGACCCACCTGAACCCCTGGGTGGTCGCGGCGCACTTCCTGCTGTCCAGCGCCATCATCGCCATCGCTTTCACGCTGTGGTGGCGGCTGCACCCGCGCCCGGCGACGGAACCGGTCGCTGCCGGCCTGCACACCGCGGCCTGGGCGATGGTGCTGCTCACCGCGGCGGTGCTGGTGGTCGGGACGGTGGTCACCGGCAGCGGCCCGCACGCCGGCGCCAGCACCGACAGCGGCGTCACCCACCGGATCCAGCTGGCACCGGCCTCGGTCGCGCAGCTGCACGCCGATCTCGTCATGCTGCTCATCGGGGTCACGCTCGGCTTCGCCGTGCTGGCCCGTGCCACGAAGGTCGCCGAACCGGTGCGTCGGATGAGCTGGCTACTGCTGCTCGTCGAGCTCGCTCAGGGCCTGATCGGCTTCGTCCAGTACTTCACGCACGTGCCGGCCGTGCTGGTCGGCATCCACATGCTCGGCGCCTGCTTGGTGTGGCTTGCGGCGCTGGCGGTGTCGGCCACCATGGGCGGCCGGCCCTTTGTCCCCCGGCGCCGGCGCGACCGCCTCGCGGCCGGGCAGGTCAGCCCTTCGCCGGTACCGGCAGTGCACTGACCCCTGGGCCCGGCCGGCGAACCGGACCGCCGGATCGTCCGGCCTCAGGCCCGGGCGCGCGCCGTCTCGGCCTCGACCAGGCTGCGCACCTCACCGAAGCCCGGATGCCGGCTGGCGTCATCGCCGTCGGAACGCAGGATGTCGGGCATCGCGCTGAGCGGTCGCCGGCGCGACCTCCTGGCCGGTCGGCGCCGCCCCTCCAACTGCTCGATCACCGGCAGCAGCAGGAAGGCTTCGGCCGGTGCCTGCGGCCAGACCCGGGCGACCGCTGTCGGATCGGTGCGCAGTCTGCCGAACTCGGCCGACAGCGCTGCGATGCTGCCTGGAGCCAGCACCAGCGCCTGCGGCCACAGATCATCCTCGCCGAAGGCCCACAGCTCGCGGGCCAGCGATTTCGCTGATGTCACCACTCGTACAGCCACACTGGATATTCTCGGCCACCGTGACCATCGCCGCGCGGCGAAAGCGAGCGTGGCCCGGCGCCGTACCGCCCGGGCTCAGAGCAGCCGGGACAGCGTGTAGATCGCCAGCCCGACCAGCGCGCCGACCACGGTCCCGTTGATCCGGATGAACTGGAGGTCCCGGCCGACCTGCAGCTCCAGCCGCTTCGAGGTGGCGTCGGCGTCCCAGCGCGCGACCGTGTAGGTGATCACCCCGGTCAGCTCGCCCGCGTAGTGCGCCAGCACGTGGTTCATCACCCCGAGCACCCAGCGATCGCACTTGGCCTGCAGTTCGCGGTCGGTGCTGAGCGCCTGCCCGGTCTGGCGCAGCACCGAGGCGCTGACCTTGCGCAGTTCGGAGTCGGGGTCGGCCGCCGCGTCCAGCACCGCCTTCTTCAGCGGCAACCACAGCGAAGCGAGCGCGTTGCGGACCGCGGGGTGATCGAGCAGATCGGACTTCCACCGTTCCAGCGATGCCGCCGCGTCCGGTTCGGTGCGCAGCCGGTCGGCGTAGGCGCGCAGCCGCTCGTCGAACTGCAGCCGTAGCGGGTGCGCGGGATCGATCGCCACGTCGGCGAGGAAGTTCTGCACGCCGGAGAACAGCCGGGCGAACACCCGCCCGTCCACCCACTCGGGCACCCAGTCCGGCGATTCCTCAGCGACCCGCTGCCGGAACAGGTCCCGGTTGTCGTCGAGAAACCGCATCAGGCCGCGGAGTCCCTCGGTCAGCAGGATCTGGTGCTGGTTACCCGCGATCGCGAGTTCCAGCACCCTGGCCACCACCGGAGCGGCCGGCAACCGGCGCAGCTGGGCATCGGCGAAGCGTTCCAGCGCCAGCCGGATGTCCTCATCGGCCAGCACGGTGTTCGCGCCGGCCAGCGCCAGCCCGAGCTCGCCGGCCAGCCGCTCCGGCCGGTCACCGGTCGCCAGCCATTCACCGATCCGGCGCGGGATCTGCGCAGCCTCGACCCGAGGCCCGACCACCTCGGGGGTCAGGAAGTTCTGCTGCACGAAGTCGCCCAGGCTCTCCCCGATCTGATCCTTCTTGCGCGGGATGATCGCCGTGTGCGGTATCGGTAACCCCAGCGGGTGGCGAAACAGTGCGGTGACCGCGAACCAGTCGGCCAGCCCGCCCACCATGGCCGCCTCCGCGGCTGCCTGCAGGAAGGGCCACCCGCCGCGACCGTCGCCGAGCGTACGGGCGAGTACGAACAGCGCGGCGGCGAGCAGCAAACCGCCGGTGGCAGCAGCCTTCATGCGACGCAGCGCGGCCCGCCGGGACTGGTCGGCCGGGGCCGTCTCGGCCAGCCGCGGAACGCTCATTCCTCAGCCGAGACGTGCCACGATGGCGCCGGCCAGCCGTGCCGGCGCCGCCTCATCGAACTCCAGGAACAGCGACGGCTCGGTGAGCTCGAGTTCGATCAACACCGGCCCGTCCGGACCCGGCAGCAGATCGACCCGGGCGTAGAGGAGGGGCTCGGTGACGGCGTGCGCCAGCACCCGCTCGGCGACCTCGCGCTCTGCCGCCGAAGGCACCCGCGGCGAGATGCTCTCCTCGATGAACAGGCTCTCCGAGGCCTTGCCGGGCTCGGTCAGCTGGAAGCGGGTGTCCGGCGGAAGCAGCGCCGACTTGCAGATGGCATGACTGAACCGGCCCTCGATGAAGATCAGCGCCGTCTCCCCGATCGCGTCGACGTCGGTCAGGTAGGGCTGCACCATGACCGTCCGGCCGTCGCCCTGCAGGTGCTCGGCGTGCTTGGCGGCATCGGCCAGATCGCCGGGGACCGCCGCGTCGAAACGTCCCGCACCGCGGGAACCCGCACCGACCGACGGCTTGATCACGAACTCACCGCCGCCGGGCAGCTGCACCTGCTCGTCCGGGCCGAAGAAGGTCGTCGGCACCACCGGGATCCCGGCGTCCTGCAGCGCGGCCAGGTATCGCTTGTCGCTGTTGGCGCGCACCACCGCCGCCGGGTTGGCCAGTCGTGGCACCCGCTCCGCCCAGGCCAGGAAATCCGAGCGCCGGCTGGTGTAGTCCCAGGTGCTGCGCAGCACCGTCAATCCGTAGCGGTCCCAGTCCACAGCCGGGTCGGACCAGGATTGGATTTCGGCGGCTACCCCGACCGCGGCGAGGGCGTCGAGCAGCACCCGGTCCTCCCGGTAGCCGTCGGGGGCGAACAGGTCACAGGAGGCAATGGCAACGCAGCGATCCATCCCCCGATCCTACGGACCGGAGGATGGCCGGCTCCGGCCGCACAGCCTGCTCCCCTAGGCTTGGGGGCCGTCATGCCAGCCGCCTCGCCCGCCGCCACCCGCCAGGGATCGCCGTCTCGTCGCCGCCGGAAGGGTCGGCGCGGCCGGCCGCAGCGGCCCTCCCTGTGGCGCCGGTTCACCGTCCGGCTCATCACCACGGTGGTGCTCGCGGTGCTCGTCGGGGCGGGCTGGGTGCTGTTCCAGCCCAGTGGTGACCAGCCGCTGACCAGCGACGGCGCGCCGGTGGCCAATGCGGCCCAGCTGTTGCGCTCGGCCGAGTCGGCCATGCACCGTGCCGTCGCGACCCGGCACGGCAACCTCGGCAAGGGCGCACGCTGCTACTTCAACCAGCCGCACCGGCTGGCGGCCGGCGGCAGCGCTGCCGATGCCCCGCAGCCGATCGGTGATCGCGTGTTCTGCGGCCCGCTGCTGTTCGTCGACGGCGATCCGGCCCGGCCATTTCTCACCTTCGGCCTGACTCCGATGGCGCAGCCGAATGGCACGGTGCGCCTGAGCCTGGGAAGCCAGGACGGGGACGGCACCGCGGCCGACCCCCGTCCCGCTGAGCGGCTGTTCCGGCCGGACGGCACGCAGCCGCCCGCCTCGGACCAGGTTGCCTCGCCGAGACCGCCGCCGGCGGTTGGGGACGTGCTCACCACGACCAGTACGCTGCCCAGCCCGCTGACCCCGGCGCCGGCGAACGCGATCATGATCGGCCAGGTTTCCGGCGTGCGGCTGGTCGAGTACGGCTTCGTCGACTCCTACGGCTGGGCCGAGTCGGCCAGAACCGCGCCGGCCGGCTACCGGTTGCTCGCCTTCGCCACCGATCCGCGGCCGGGCGAGGAAGGTAACCAGCCGCCGGACCTGTCCGTCCGGGTGGACGGCCAGGAGCGCGGCCCGCTCACAACCACCGCCGACTACGTGGTCACCGCGGTGCCGAAGCGGGCCACGCAGGTGGAGCTGGTGCTGACCGACGGTGGAGTGAAGCAGGCCATCTCACTGCTCACCGGGCAACCCGATGCAGCCAACCCGGCGGTGACGGTCCGCCGACACGACCAGCTGACCGTCGGGACTGCGCACCCGGTACGGGTCCGGCTGCAGACAGCGGCCGGCACCGGCACCCTCAGCGGAACCTTCACCCTGAAGTCGCTGTCGCTGTCGTACTGGGCGGCAAACGGGGACCAGTGCCCGCGGCCGGATGGGGCGTGGCTCCACCTCGGCGCGCTGCTGCGCCTGGACGGCGATCCCCAGGCCTATGGTGTGGAATCCAGCCTGCTCACGGTCACCGTGCCGGGCGGCGGTGCGCTGCATGCACGCAACGCTGCTGCTGACCCGGTCACCGGCGTCGACGACGTGGTGCAGGTGCCGGCCTCCGTGACGGCCGGCAGCGTGACCCTGAGCGGCTCGGTCCGCACCGCGAAGGGAACGTTGACGGTGCTCACGCCGATCACGTTGCCGTTCTCGATACCGGCCGGCTGAGGGCCGCGCCGGTCAGCGCCTAGCGCAGCACGAAGGTGTCCACCGCTACGGCGACGAAGACGAACGCCAGGTAGCTGTTGGACAGGTGGAACAGTCGCATCGGCTTGCCCTTGTCACCGCGACGCACCGCGGCCAGCAACCGGTGCGCCTCGGCCACCAGCGCGGCCCCGGCGGCCAGCGCCAGCACCCCGTACACCCAGCCGGTGGCCAGCGGCCAGAGCAGCAGCGAGGTACCTACGGTCAGCCAGCTGTAACCGACTATCTGCCGGGCAACCTGAACGGGGGTAGCCACCACCGGCAGCATCGGCACGCCGGCCCGGGCGTAGTCATCGCGGTACCGGATCGCCAACGCCCAGAAGTGCGGCGGGGTCCAGAAGAAGACGACCGCGAACAGCACCAGCGGCGCCCAGGCCAGCGAATCGGTGACCGCGGCCCATCCGATGAGCACCGGCATGCACCCGGCGGCACCGCCCCACACGATGTTCTGCGCGGTGCGGCGCTTGAGCAGCATGGTGTAGACGACCACGTAGAAGGCGATGGCGGCCAGGGTCAGCCCGGCGGCCAGCCAGTTGGTCGCCAGCCCCATCGCCAGCACCGAGATGATGCCGAGCGCCGAGCCGAAGATCAGCGCGCCTGTCGGCGACACCTCGTGGGTGGCCAGCGGCCGGTGGCCGGTGCGGCGCATCACCGCATCGATGTCGCGATCGATGAAGCAGTTCAGCGCGTTGGCGCTGCCGGCGGCCATCGTGCCGCCCACCATCGTGACGAGGACCGTCCACCAGTTGGGCAGCCCCCGCGCGGCCAGGATCATCGCCGGCAACGTCGTGACGAGCAGCAGTTCGATGATCCGGGGTTTCGTCAGCGCGACATAGGCGCGCAGCGCGGCGGTGACCGGCCGGTGTCCGGTGACGGGGGCATCGCGTTCGGACGAAGCCACCGGCGCCTGAGTCACCCGACCAGGGTAGCCGTCGGAAACAGGACCCTCGCACCGGCTCATCCGGCCCTCTCAGCATCCACGCGCGCGGTGCCGGCAGTCCCGGGACAACGCCGCGTGAACAGCTGCTCCCCGCCCGTCTGGGCCGGGCCGAAAGCGATTAGGCTGGGCTGTGTCTGAGCAATCCTGTACGCCTGCCGGGAGAGAGCGTGACTGACACCATCGCTGAAGTCGTAACCACCCACCCCTCGTGGTGGACCGAGCTGGACACGAAGGCGGTGGACACAGCCAGACTGCTGGCCGCTGACGCGGTTCAGAAAGTCGGCAACGGTCATCCCGGGACCGCGATGAGCCTGGCACCGCTGGCATATCTGCTCTACCAGCGCGTCATGCGGATCGACCCGACCGACCCGAACTGGGTGGCCCGGGATCGCTTCATCCTCTCCAACGGGCACTCCTCGTTGACGCAGTACATCCAGCTCTACCTGTCCGGCTACGGCTTGGAACTGTCCGACATCGAGGCCTTGCGGACCTGGGGTTCGCTGACGCCGGGGCATCCCGAGCACGGTCACACCATCGGCATCGAGACCACCACCGGCCCGCTCGGCCAGGGCGTGGGCAACGCCGTCGGGATGGCGATGGCCGCCCGGCGCGAGCGCGGCCTGTTCGATCCGGACGCCGCGCCCGGTGAGTCGCCCTTCGACCACCACATCTACGTCATCGCCGGGGACGGCTGCCTGGAGGAGGGCATCGCCTCCGAGGCCTCCAGCCTGGCCGGCCACCAGCAGCTGGGCAACCTGACGCTGATCTACGACGACAACCACATCTCCATCGAGGACGACACGAACGTCGCGTTCTCCGAGGACGTGCTCAAGCGCTACGAGGCCTACGGCTGGCACACCCAGTACGTCGACTCGGGCGAAGACGTGGTCGCGCTGGAGAAGGCGCTGGCCAAGGCCAAGGCTGAGACCGAGCGGCCCTCCATCATCGCGGTGCGGACCATCATCGGCTGGCCGGCACCCACCAAGCAGAACACCGGCAAGGCGCATGGTTCCGCGCTCGGCGAGGACGAGATCCGCCGGACCAAGGAGCTGCTCGGCTTCAACCCGGATGTGCATTTCGCCGTGTCCGACGAGGTGATCGCGCACACCCGGCAGCTTGCCGAGCGCGGCCGG
Source organism: Jatrophihabitans sp. (assembly GCA_036261575.1). Classification (GTDB taxonomy): domain Bacteria; phylum Actinomycetota; class Actinomycetes; order Mycobacteriales; family Jatrophihabitantaceae; genus Jatrophihabitans_A. The sequence continues at coordinate 15,959 of DATAKO010000135.1, read as the reverse complement.
GCCGCCCGCGAAGCGTGGCAGCCGAGCTTCGACGCCTGGGCCGAGAAGAACCCCGAGCGCAAGGCCCTGTTCGACCGGATGGTCAGCCGGACGCTGCCGGACGGCTGGACGCAGCAGCTGCCGACGTTCCCGACCGAGAAGGACGGCAAGCCGGCTTCGCTGGCGACCCGCGCGGCGTCCGGCAAGGTACTCGAGGCGCTGGCGCCGTTGCTGCCCGAGCTGTGGGGCGGCTCGGCCGACCTGGCGGAGTCCAACAACACCACCATGGTCGGGGAGCCGAGCTTCGTGCCGGCCAACCGCCAGACCAAGGAGTGGACCGGCGGCCCGTACGGGCGCACGCTGCACTTCGGCATCCGCGAGCACGCGATGGGTTCGATCATGAACGGCATCACGCTGCACGGCGCGACCCGGGTCTACGGCGGCACCTTCCTGGTATTCAGCGACTACATGCGTCCGCCGGTGCGGCTGGCGGCGCTGATGAAGCTGCCCACCATCTACGTCTGGACGCACGACTCGATCGGTCTCGGCGAGGACGGTCCGACCCACCAGCCGATCGAGCAGCTGGCCGCGCTGCGGGCGATTCCCGGCCTGGACGTGGTGCGCCCGGCGGACGCGAACGAGACCGCGGTGGTGTGGCGGCAGGTGCTGGAGAACGCCGACCGGCCGGCCGGGCTGGCGCTGTCCCGGCAGGGCCTGCCGGTGCTCGACCCGGCGAAGGTGGTGGACGCGGACAAGGGCGGATACATCCTCGAGGAGTCCTCGGCCGCGCAGCCGCAGGTCATCCTGATCGCGACCGGTTCGGAGGTCTCGCTGGCGCTGGCCGCCCGCGAACGGCTGGAGGCGGACGGCACGCCGACCCGGGTGGTCTCCATGCCCTGCCAGGAGTGGTTCTTCGCCCAGGACCGTGCCTACCAGCAGCGAGTACTGCCGCCGGACGTGAAGGCGCGCGTCAGCGTCGAGGCTGGCGTCCCGCTCGGCTGGCGGGAGATCGTCGGCGAAGGCGGCGAGATCGTCGCGATCGACCACTTCGGCGCCAGCGCGGCAGCGTCGGTGCTGTTCGAGCAGTTCGGGTTCACCCCGGACCGTGTGGTGGCCGCTGCGCATGCCGCTCTGGAACGGGCCAACATCATCCAGGGAAGCACCACCGGCAACTGATTCGCCGGTCCCGAAACTCGCAACCATCCGAGATTCGCTGATTCCCAGAAGGGAAAACACATGAGCGACGCACTGAAGAGCCTGTCCGACAACGGCGTATCGATCTGGCTGGACGACATCAGCCGGGACCGGCTGGTGACCGGCAACCTGCAGGAACTGATCGACACCAAGCACGTGGTCGGCGTCACCAGCAACCCGTCCATCTTCCAGAAGGCGCTCGAGGGTTCGGCCGAGGGCGACTCGCCCTACGCCGAACAGGTGCACGACCTCGCGGTGCGTGGCGTCTCGCTGGAGGAGTCGGTGCGGCTGTTGACCGCCTTCGACATCCGCTGGGCGTGCGACGTGCAGCGCCCGGTGTACGACGCGACCGACGGCCAGGACGGCCGGGTCTCGATCGAGGTCGACCCCCGCATCGCGCACGACACCGACAAGACCTCCGCGGAAGCGCAAGCCCTGTGGTGGCTGGTCGACCGCCCCAACGTGATGATCAAGATCCCGGCCACCGAGGCCGGACTGCCTGCCATCACCGAGGCGACCGCCCTGGGCATCAGCGTCAACGTGACGCTGATCTTCTCGATCGACCGCTACCGCAAGGTGATGGACGCCTACCTGAGCGGGTTGGAGCAGGCCAAGCAGAACGGCGTACAGCTGGCGAGCATCCGCTCGGTGGCCTCGTTCTTCGTCTCGCGAGTCGACACCGAGATCGACAAGCGGCTGGACAAGCTCGGCACCGACGAGGCCAAGGCGGTGCGCGGCAAGGCCGGCATCGCCAACGCCCGGCTGGCCTACGAGGCCTTCGAGGAGGTCTTCTCCTCCGAGCGGTGGAACGCGCTCAAGGCGGCCGGAGCGAACCCGCAGCGCCCGCTGTGGGCCTCCACCGGTGTCAAGGACCCGAGCTACGACGACACCATGTACGTAACCCAGCTGGTCGCGCCGAACACCGTCAACACCATGCCCGAGGCGACGCTCAACGCAGTTGCCGATCATGGCCAGGTCTCCGGTGCCACCGCAAACTCCGGCTACGACGATGCTCGAGGCGTGTTCGCCGACCTGGCCGGTCTCGGCATCGAGATCGACGAGGTGACCGAGCTCCTCGAGGTCGAGGGTGTGCAGAAGTTCATGGACTCGTGGCAGGTACTGCTCGACGGCGTCAAGGCCCAGCTCGAGGCGGGCGCAGAGAAGGCCGGCCAGTGAGCGTCAACATCTCCGCAACCGAGGTCGGTGGGCTGCGGGTCGAACTCGGTTGCGCCGACGGGGCCGCCCTGCAGGAGGCGATCACGAGCTTGGTGCAGGCGCAGGTCGCCAGCAAGATCGCCGCCGAGGACCCGACACTGTGGGGCAAGGAGGCCGAGGCAGAGTCGGCCATCCGGCTGTCCTGGGCGACCCTGGCCGAGACTTCCCGACCGCTGGTGGCCGAGATCGAGTCGCTGCGCGCCGAACTCGTCGATGAGGGTCTGACCCACATCGTGCTGGCCGGCATGGGTGGAAGCTCGTTGGCGCCCGAGGTGATCACGGCCACCGCCGGTGTCGAACTCGTCACCCTCGACACCACCGACGCCGGACAGGTCCGGGCTGCGCTCGCCGACGACCTCGAACACACCGTCATCGTCGTCTCGAGCAAGTCCGGCGGCACCGTGGAGACCGACTCACACCGCCGTACCTACGAGCAGGCCTTCGCCGACAGCGGAATCGATGCCAAGCGGCGCATCGTGGTGGTCACCGACCCCGGCTCGCCGCTGCAGCAGATCGCCGAGGATGCCGGTTACCGCAAGGTTTTCCTGGCCGACCCGCACGTCGGCGGTCGCTACAGCGCGCTGACCGCATTCGGCCTGGTTCCGGCCGGCCTGGCCGGCGTCGACATCGCGGCGCTGCTCGACGACGCCGCGCTGGCTTCCGGAGCGCTGGCCAGCGATGACGAGGACAACCCGGGCCTGCGGCTCGGCGCGCTGCTCGGGCTGGCGCACAACTCCGGCTCGGACAAGGTGGTGTTCGCCGATTTCGGTTCCGGGATCAGCGGTTTCGGCGACTGGGCCGAGCAACTGATCGCCGAGTCCACCGGCAAGGAAGGCAAGGGCCTGCTGCCGGTGGTGGTCGAAGGCGGCACCGCCCCGGGCTTCGCCGATGCGCGACGCGACGCCACCCTGGTGCACCTGGGCGGCGAGGTGCCTGCCCAGGCGCCGGCCTCCGGCTGGAGCGTGGCCACCTCGGGCCCGCTGGGCGCGCAGATGCTGCTCTGGGAGTACGCCACCGCGGTGGCCGGGCGGATCATCGGCATCAACCCCTTCGACCAGCCGAACGTCGAGGAGGCCAAGAAGCAGGCTCGAGCCCTGCTGGACCACACCGGAGATCAGGCCACGCCCGCGCCGGTGCTCACCGACGGCGCGGTCGAGGTCTACGCGACGAACCTGGAACTGGGTTCGGCCACGGATGTCGCCGGCGTGCTGCAGACACTGTTCGCCGCCGCTCCGGAACGTGGCTACGTCTCCATCCAGGCTTACCTCGACCGGCTGGCCGACACCTCAGCGGCTGACCTGCGTGCCGCGGTCGCGAAGGCGACCGGACTGCAGACCACTTTCGGCTGGGGCCCGCGGTTCCTGCACTCGACCGGGCAGTATCACAAGGGCGGTCACCAGAACGGCGTGTTCCTGCAGATCACCGGTGCGGTCACCGAAGACCTCGCGATCCCGGACCGGCCCTACACGTTCGCCTCGCTGCAGGCCGCCCAGGCGGCCGGGGACGCGAGCGTCCTGGCCGACAAGGGGCGTCCGGTGCTGCACCTGCACCTGACCGACCGGCAGGCCGGCTTGGCCAGCCTGCTCAAGGCCTTCTGAGCTACCCGAGCACTCGAGCGGACACGCGAGGAGTAATCCGTTGACGACGACCGACAACACCCCGGCGATCAGCGCCGGTGACGGCCCACAGCTGCCGGCCGGGCTGCGGTCCAACCCGCTGCGCGACCCTGGCGACCGGCGACTGCCGCGAGTCCCCGAGCCGTGCGCGTTGGTGGTGTTCGGTGTGACCGGCGACCTGTCCCGCAAGAAGTTGCTGCCGGCCATCTACGACCTGGCCAACCGCGGCCTGCTGCCGGCCGACTTCGTGCTGCTCGGTTTCGCCCGCCGCGACTGGGAGGACGGGGATTTCGAGTCCCTGGCCAAGAAGGCAGCGAAGGAGCATGCCCGCACCGGCTGGAACGAGGAGGTGTGGGCTCGGCTGTCCGGCGACATCAAGTTCGTCGCCGGCTCATTCGATGACGACGCTGCCTTCGACGAGCTGGCCGCAACGTTGGACGATCTGCGCCAGAGCCACGGCATCAAGGGCAACGCCGCGTTCTACCTATCCATCCCGCCCAGCCTGTTCCCGGTCGTGCTCAAGCAGATGGAGCGCACCAAGATGGCCGACAACGCTGCCTCCGGTGGCTGGCGGCGGGTGGTGGTGGAGAAGCCTTTCGGCCACGACCTGCCTTCTGCGGTCGAGCTGAACTCCCTGGTCGACTCGGTCTTCACCGCCAATGACGTGTTCCGCATCGATCACTACCTGGGCAAGGAGACCGTGCAGAACCTGATGGCGTTGCGATTCGCCAATCAGCTGTTCGAGCCGGTCTGGAACGCCAACTACGTCGACTCGGTGCAGATCACGATGGCCGAGGACGTCGGCATCGGTGGCCGGGCGGCGTTCTACGACGCGACCGGTGCCGCCAGGGACGTGCTGCAGAACCATCTGCTGCAGCTGCTCGCGCTCACCGCGATGGAGGAGCCGGTCGAGTTCACCGCCGACGCCATCCGTACCGAAAAGCTCAAGGTGCTGCGCGCGATCACATTGCCGCAGGACCTCGCCCGGTATGCGGTACGCGGGCAGTACGAGCAGGGCTGGCTGGCCGGTGAGCGGGTGCTGGCCTACCGGGCGGAGAGGGACGTGCCGAGCGACTCCCGCACCGAGACGTACGCCGCGGTGCGACTGGGCATCGACACCCGGCGCTGGGCGGGCGTGCCGTTCTACCTGCGCACCGGCAAGCGGCTGCCACGGCGGGTCACCGAGATCGCGGTGCTGTTCAAGAAGGCGCCGCACCTGCCTTTCAGCCACACCGACACCGAAGAACTCGGGCACAACCAGCTGGTCATCCGGGTCCAGCCCGACGAGGGCGTCACCCTGAAGTTCGGCTCGAAGGTGCCCGGTTCGATGATGGAGGTCCGCGACGTCGCGATGGACTTCCTCTACGGCGAGGCGTTCACCGAGTCCTCCCCGGAGGCCTACGAGCGCCTGATCCTCGACGTGATGCTCGGTGACGCGACGTTGTTCCCCCGCAACGAGGAGGTCGAGGCGTCCTGGCGGGTGATCGATCCGCTGGAGGAGTTCTGGGCCGGCAAGGAGCCGTCGATGTACCGAGCCGGCGAGTGGGGGCCGAAGGTGGCCGACGAGATGCTGGCACGCGACGGGCGATCCTGGCGGCGGCCATGACCCGCCCGGCCGGCGTCCGGCCGTAGCGACAGCGGCTTTCGCTTCACAGACAAGGAGATTCGCGATGACGACGCTCTGGGACACCACGGGAACCGCGGTCGTGCAGGCGCTGGCCGCCGAGCGGCGCACCGGCGGTGCGGTCACCAGCGGCCTAGCGCTGACGCTGGTCGTCGTGCTGGAGGAGAAGGACACCGCAGATGTGGAGGCCGCGGTGGCCACGGCCGCGGCCAAGCACCCGATGCGGGTGATCATGGTGCTGCGCCACAACATCGAGGCCCCGGTCCCCCGCCTGGATGCCGAAGTCTCGATCGGTGGGCGCTTCGGCCCCGGTGAGTCGGTGGTGCTGCGCATGTTCGGTCGGCTGGCCCTGCACGCCGAATCGGTCACGCTGCCGCTGCTGGCCCCGGACGCACCGGTGGTGGCCTGGTGGTACTCCGAAACGCCCAAGATCATCGCGCACGATCCGCTCGGGGTGTTCGCCGATCGCCGGATCACCAACGTCATCCGTGACGAGGACCCGGCCGCCTCGCTGCGCCAGCGGGCTATCGACTTCGCCCCAGGCGACACCGACCTGACCTGGACCGTGATCACCCCGTGGCGCGCGGCGCTGGCCTCGGCCTTCGACACCGCCTACGCACCGGCGCGCTCCGTCACGGTGTTCGGTAACCCTGTCGATCCTTCCGCGCAGCTGCTGGCGGGCTGGCTGTCGTCCCGGCTGGGCATCTACGTGCCGGTCGAGAAGGCCGACGGCAAGTACATCACCGCCGTCTCGGTCCAGTTCGCCGATGGCCGCGAGGTGAAGATGACCAATGAGGGCTACAAGCTGGTCATGCGCCGGCCCGGGCAGGCCGACACCATTCAGCCGTTCCCGCAGCGCACCACCGGTGACATGCTGGCCGAGGAGCTGCGACGTCTCGACGCCGACGAGCCGTACGCCGAAGCCCTCGGGGCGGTTTCCGGCATGACCGACCTGGCCCGGCGCCCCGCCACCCGCACCCACATCTGGAATGATCCCGCGCTGGCCAAGCAGGAGGTGTGAGCGTGGCACCTGAACCGGAACTCGAAATTCATGCCGACGAGGCCACGCTGGCCGGCGCCGTGGCGGCGCGGTGCCTGGCCGCACTGGCAGCGGCCCAAGCAGAGAAGGGCCGGGCAGTGCTCGCGCTGACGGCGGGCTCCGTGATGCAGGCGGTGTGGCAGGCGCTGGCGACCTCGCCTGACCGCGACACCGTGTCGTGGGCCGGTGTCGACGTCTTCTGGGCGGACGAGCGGTTCGTCCCTGCTGACTCGGGCGATCGCAACGACGGGCCGGCGAATCGCATCTTGTTCGACCGGCCGCCGTTCTTCGAGGCGCGGCAGTTCCCGGCGCCGGCCAGTGACGGCGATCAGCCTGACCTGGATGCTGCCGCGCTGGCGTACTCCGCGGAGCTGGCCGCCGCCGTGCGGCCCTCGGACGGCGATACCGCGGTACCCGCCTTCGACGTGGTGCTGCTCGGCCTCGGCCCCGATGGGCACTGCGCCTCGCTGTTCCCCCATCACCCGGGAACGATGGATGAATCGCACCCGGTGATCGCCGTCCGCAACTCCCCCAAGCCGCCACCGGAACGGCTGTCTTTCAGCTTCGACACGCTGAACGCAGCGGAGGAGATCTGGTTCGTGGCCAGCGGGACAGGCAAGGCCGACGCGGTCGGGTGGGCGCACTCCGAGACAGATCGCACTAAGATCCCGTCGAGCGGTGTCAAGGGGCGCCGCCGCACAGTCTGGTTCCTGGATCAGGACGCAGCAGCGAAGCTGCCCTAGCGGTCAGCAGCGAAGCTGCCCTAGCGCTCAGCAGCGCTAGCGTCTGCCGAGCGCCCCGTCAAAGCTTCGGGGCGTTGCCTCGTTCGTGCAGGGTCGCCCGGAGCTGACCGCCCGCGCCCGGCAGCTGGTTGTTACGGGTCAGAGCTCGCCGCGGCGCGCCTTGAGCCGGTTCAGGGCCTCCTCCAGCAGCGCCTCGCCATCGGCGTCGGACCGGCGTTCCTTCACGTAGGCCAGGTGCGTCTTGTACGGCTCGGTGCGTGGCGCAGCCGGCGGCGCGGTGGACTCGCGTCCGGCCGGGAAGCCACACCGCACGCAATCCCAGGTATCGGGCAGCGCGGCGTCCAGGGCAAAGGCAGGCTTCGTCTCATGCCCGTTGGCGCAGAAGAACGAGACGTACTGTCGCGGTGCCGACTCGCCACGCTCGCGCTCCCCCATCGGCCCGGCGCCGACGCGGCTGCCCCGGATCGCGTTTCCACCTGTTGCCACGCTTGACTCCTCGAAGTTCCAGATGCCGAAGCGGAGCCCGGGTCCAAGGGCTCCTGTGATGAACGAGGTGGGGCCGCCTCAGCTGTTCTTGTACAGCAGGCCGAGCCCGATGATGCAGATTGCCCAGACGACGCCGGCGACGATGGTCAGCCGGTCCAGGTTTCTCTCGACCACCGAGGAGCCGGACAAGCTGGAGTACAGCGAGCCGCCGAACATGGACGACAGGCCGCCGCCCTTGCCCCGGTGCAACAGCACCAGCACAATCAGCAGCAGGCTGGCGAGGATCAGAACGATCGACAGCGTGATGATCATGGTGTTCTTCTGGCCTCGTCGGTGTCTCGGTGGTGGGGCACGCCTACCTCAGGCGCGTCGGACAAGAGGATACCCGCTGCCGCCCGCCCTACCCGCAGCAACCGGTGGTTCATGCGGCCAGCGGTCCGCCCGCAGCCGCGATGCAGATGCCGGCGAACTCGGCTCCGTCCAGGCTGGCACCACCGACGAGGGCACCGTCGACATCCGGCTGGGCCAGGATGTCGGCGGCGTTGGCTGCCTTGACCGAGCCGCCGTAGAGAACCCGGACGCCCGCCGCCAGTTCCGGCGAGTACAGCTCGGCCAGTCGTGCGCGCAGCGCGGCACACACCTCCTGGGCATCGGACGGAGTGGCCACCTTTCCGGTGCCGATCGCCCAGACCGGCTCGTAGGCGATGACGATGGTGGCCGCCTGCTCGGCCGGGATGCCGGCCAGCGCGGCGGCGAGCTGGTTGGTGCAGTGCGCCACCTGGCCGCCGTCCTCGCGGACCGCCAGCGCCTCGCCGACGCAGAGGATGGGTGTCAGCTCGTTACCGAACGCCGCCTTGACCTTGGCGTTGACGAGCTCGTCGGTCTCGGCGTGGTATTCCCGCCGCTCACTGTGTCCGATCACCACGAAGGAACAGCCGAGCTTGGCCAGCATCGCACCGGCGATGTCACCGGTGTAGGCGCCACCGGCGTGCGGCGACAGGTCCTGCGCACCGTAGCTGAGTCGCAGGCTGTCACCGTCCACCAGCGTCTGCACCGAGCGCAGGTCGGTGAACGGCGGCAGCACCGTGACCTCGACCTTGTCGAAATGCTGCGGCTTCAGGCTGAAGGCGATCTTCTGCACCAGCGCGATCGCCTCGAAATGGTTCAGGTTCATCTTCCAGTTGCCGGCGATGAGCGGCTGCCGGCGCGGCGAGCTGGGCATCTGCTCAGCCCTCCGCGCTGTCATCGGCAAGCACGGCCAGACCCGGCAACCGCTTGCCTTCGAGGTATTCCAGCGAGGCGCCACCGCCGGTGGAGATGTGGCCGAAGGCGTTCTCATCGATACCCAGGGCACGCACGGCTGCTGCCGAATCACCACCGCCGACCACGGTCAGGCCGCCGGCACGGGTGATCGCCTCGGCCACACCGCGGGTGCCGTCCGCGAACGGGCGCACCTCGAACACGCCCATCGGACCGTTCCAGAACACGGTGCGCGCGCCGGTCAGGACCTCGCCGAAACGGGCGACCGTCTCCGGGCCCACATCCAGCCCCTTCTGACCGGCGGGGATCGCGTCCGCCGGCACCACCTGGGTCTCGGCGTCATCGCTGATGTCCGTTGCCACGACCACATCGGCCGGAAGCACGATCTTCTCGCCCGATTCGGCCAGCAGCCGCTGGCAGGTCTGCACCTGGTCGGCTTCCAGCAACGAATCGCCGACCTCGTGCCCCTGCGCCTTGAGGAAGGTGAAGCACATTCCGCCGCCGACCAGCAGCGTGTCGACCTTGGGCAGCAGCGACTCGATGACCGCCAGCTTGTCCGAGACCTTGGAACCGCCGAGCACTACCACGTAGGGCCGTTCCACCTCGCCGGCCTCCCCGGTCAGGCGCTGCAGCACCTCGACCTCGCGGCGCACCAGGTCGCCGCAGTAATGCGGTAGCAGCTGCGCCACGTCGTACACCGAAGCGTGCGCCCGGTGCACCGCGCCGAACGCGTCGTCGACGTAGGCGCCGCCCTCGTCCTCGCCGCCGGTCAGGGCGGCCAGGGCCTTAGCGAACTCGGCCCGGTCAGCCTCGTCCTTGGCGGTCTCGCCCGGGTTGAACCGCACGTTCTCCAGCAGCAACAGCTCGCCGTCACCCAGTTCGTTGGCCAGCAGGCGTGCACTTTCCCCCACCGTGTCCAGGGCGAACTCGACCGGACGGCCGAGCAGCTGGGCCAGCCGGTCGGCCACCGGGCGCAGCGAGTACCGGGCTTCGGGAGCGCCCTTCGGCCGGCCGAGATGGGCGGTCACGATGACGCGCGCGCCGTGGTCGAGCAGCCGCGCCAGCACTGGCAACGAGGCGCGGATCCGCCCGTCGTCGGTCACCGTGGGCGTCTCGTCCTTGGACAGCGGGACGTTCAGGTCGCACCGGACGAGCACCCGGCGCCCCTTCACTCCGACCTTGATCAGATCATCGACAGTGCGCATGGTTCGTCACCTTCGAGTCGTTGCGTAAGCGGCGGTTGAGCTGATGCGGCTGCGACGTTGCGTGCCGTTCGCCTGTCCGGCTCACCCTATCGCCTGCGTCACACCGGCTCACCGGCAGGCACGGCAACCTCAGGGCGCCAACATGTCCGGGGTGATGGCCGCTTCGGTATTCGGGATGCCGTCATCGGCCGCGCGCTTGTCCGCCATGGCGAGCAGCCGCCGGATCCGGCCGGCCACCGCATCCTTGGTCATCGGCGGATCGGAGAGGCTGCCGAGTTCCTCCAGCGAGGCCTGCTTGTGTTCCAGCCGCAGCCGGCCGGCCTGCAGCAGGTGTTCGGGCGCGTCATCACCGAGAATGGCCATCGCTCGCTCCACCCGGGCACCGGCGGCAACAGCGGCGCGCGCGGAGCGGCGCAGGTTCGCGTCGTCGAAGTTGGCGAGCCGGTTGGCGGTTGCTCGCACCTCGCGGCGCATCCGGCGCTCCTCCCACGCCATCACCGAGTCGTGCGCGCCGAGCCGGGTCAGCAGCGCGCCGATCGCATCCCCGTCCCGGACCACCACCCGGTCCGCACCGCGCACCTCGCGCGGCTTGGCCAGGATGCCCAGCCGCCGGCCGGCGCCGACAAGGGCCACAGCTGCCTCGTTGCTCGGACAGGTGATCTCCAGCGCACCGGCCCGGCCAGGCTCGGTCAGCGAGCCGTGCGCCAGAAAGGCGCCGCGCCAGGCGGCCTCGGCCTCGGCCACCGTGCCCGCGACGATCTGGCTGGGCAGCCCGCGCACCGGCCGCCCACGCAGGTCGACCAGGCCGGACTGGCGCGCCAGACCTTCCCCGTCCTGTGCCACCCGAACCAGGTAACGGGTGCCCTTGCGCAGGCTGCCGCCGGTCACCACCTGAATCTCGGCGGTGTGCCCGAACACCTCGGCGATCTCGCGGCGCAGCCGGCGGGCGACCGAACCGGTGTCCAGCTCGGCCTCGATGACGATCCGGCCGCCCACCAGGTGCAGCGCGCCGGCGAAGCGGAGCATGGTGGCGATCTCGGCCCGTCGTGCCGATGCCTTGCTGATCGAGACCCGGCTGAGCTCGTCCTTGACTGCGGCCGTCATTGCCATCAGTTCGCTCCCTGTTCGGTGCGGCGACCGTCGTCGCGTCGGTGCACGGTGCCCAACCCGTCCGGCCGCGGCCCGGACGGTGCGGTCAAGCCGGCTGCCTCGGCGACCGCGATGCTGAGTCTGACTGGATCATGCCTTGCCCCGGCATCCTCCGCTGCCACCGGGCACAGCACCAGCCGTGACTGGGTGTGACCGAGGTATCGGGCGAGCCGGTCGGGATCGAGCACGGCAACGCTATCGGCTACGACCGCATCCATCCTCAGCCCCGGACAGTGTTCGTGCAATGCCTGCAGATGCTCCTCCGGTGAGAAACCCTGGGTCTCGCCGGCCTGCTGCTCCAAATTCAGCACCAGCACCCGGGTCGCCTGGGTGCGCATCAGGGCCGCGGCGAGTTCCGGCACCAGCAGGTGCGGGATGACGCTGGTGAACCACGATCCGGGTCCGAGCACGATCGCGTCGGCAGTTTCGATGGCCGCGACGGCAGCCGGGCAGGCCGGCGCGTCAGCCGGGACCAGCCTGATCGAGGTCACCCGACCGGCCGTCGAGGCGATCGCGGACTGGCCGCGGATCCGCCGCCGCCGCACCGGATCGTCGGGGTCGACACTGCTGACCTCGGCGATCAGGTCGAGTGGCTCCAGCGACATCGGCAGCACCCTGCCGCGGGCGCCGGCGAGCGTGGCCAGCTCGTCCAGCGCGTCGACAGGATCGCCGCGCATCTCCAGCAGGCCGGTCAACAGCAGGTTGCCGATCGGGTGGCCGGCAAGCGCGCCACTGCCTCCCAGCCGGTGCTGCAGAACTTCAGGCCAGCCACTGGTGTCCGAAGGCTTGCCGGCGAGTGCCGCGATCGCCATCCGCAGGTCGCCCGGCGGCAGCACGCCCAGCTCGCGGCGGATACGGCCGGAGGAGCCACCGTCGTCGGCGACCGTGACGACCGCGGTGACGTCGATGTCCAGCAAACGCAAGGCGCTCAACGAGGCGTGCAGGCCGTGACCGCCGCCCAGGGCCACGACCCGCGGTCGCCGCGATTGATGTGCCGGCTCATCGCCGGCTCGCTCCGCTCCTCGCTCGTACCTCGCTGCGATGCTCACGGCATTACCCGCTCTTCGCGCAAGCGCTCATCGCCGGCTCGCTCCGCTCCTCGCTCGTACCTCGCTGCGATGCTCACTCGCGACCCAGATCCCGATGCACCGCGGTCGCCCGGATGCCCGATTCGGTCAGCCGGCGAGCGAGCTCGCGAGAGATCGCCACCGAGCGATGCTTTCCGCCGGTGCAGCCGACCGCCAGCGTCAGATACTGCTTGCCCTCACGGCGGTAGCCGGCGCCGATGATGCCCAGCACCTCCAGGTACTTCTCCAGGAACGGCTCCGATTCCTGCTGGCTCAGCACGTAATCGGCTACCGCCTGGTCCTCACCGGTGAGCTCGCGCAGCTCGGGGATCCAGTGCGGATTGGGCAGGAACCGTACGTCCACCACCAGGTCGGCATCGATCGGCAGCCCGTACTTGAAGCCGAACGAGACGACCGTTGCGCGCAGCTCGGGGGCCTCCATGCCTTCGGCCAGGAACTCGTCCTCGATCGCGCGGCGAAGCTCGTGCACGGACTTGCGCGAGGTGTCGATGACGAGGTCGGCGATGTCGCGCAGCGGCGCCAGCACCGAGCGTTCCGCGGTGATGCCCTCGGACAGCCGGCCGTCCCCCTGCATCGGGTGCGCGCGCCGGTTGTTCTCGAAGCGGCGAACCAGCACGGCGTCCTCGGCCTCAAGAAACAGGATGCGCGGGCTCAGCCCCCGCCGTTCCAGCTCCACGACCACGCTCGACAGGTCGCTGGAAAACGCCCTGCTGCGCACGTCCATCACCACCGCGAGCCGGGTTACCGCGCCGCGGCTTCGGCTGCCGAGGTCGATCATGGTGGCGATCAGCTCCGGCGGCAGGTTGTCGACGACGAAGAAGCCCAGGTCCTCCAGGCACTTGGCCGCCGTGCTTCGACCTGCCCCGGAAAGCCCGGTGACGATCACCGTTTCCAGCGCGCCGTGTTCGGCACTGGCCATGGTGAGGGTTCCTCCCGCTCGCGTGACACCGGCGCCTGCTGGACGCGCAGCTCTTCTCTACCCCACAACCTCGCCGGTTGTCATGTTGATCGCCGGTTCCGTCTCAGCCGCCGATGCCAACTGCTCGTGTACCCGCTGCGCCAGCTCCGGCCCGAAGCCGGCAACCGCGGCGATCTCGTCCACCGTCGCCGCGCGCAGCTTCTTGAGCGAAGAGAACTGCTTCAACAGCGCCTTGCGCCGTGCCGGCCCCAGACCCGGTATGCCCTCCAGCTCGGATTCCACCATCGACTTCGACCGCTTCTGCCGGTGGTAGGTGATGGCGAACCGGTGGGCCTCGTCGCGGACGCGTTGCAGCAGGTACAGCGCCTCGGAGGTACGCGGCAGGATCACCGGGTTGTCCTCGTCGGGGACCCAGACTTCCTCCAGCCGCTTCGCCAGCCCGACCAGCGTCACATCCGTCACGCCGAGCTCGGACAGCACCGCCTGGGCTGCGGCCACCTGCGGAGCACCGCCGTCGACGACGACCAGGTTGGGGGCGTAGGCGAACTTCTTCGGCCTGCCGTCCTCGCCCAGCGGGTGCGCGCCGCCCTGGCTCTCCCCGGCGGTTTCCTGCTGGTAGCGGGTGAAGCGGCGACGGATGACCTCGGCGATCCAGTCCACGTCGCCACCGGACTCACGCATCGCGAAGCGCCGGTACTCGCTCTTGCGGGCCAGCCCGTCCTCGAACACCACCATGCTCGCCACCACGTTGGTGCCCTGCACATGACTGATGTCGAAACACTCGATCCGCAAGGGGGAATCGGGCATGTCGAGCGCCTCTTGCAGCTCGGTCAGCGCCTGCGATCGGGCGGTCAGGTCACTGGCCCGACGCAGCTTGTACTGCAGGAAGGCCTGGTGAGCGTTGCGCTCGACGGTCTGCATCAGCGCCCGCTTGTCGCCGCGCTGCGGCACCCGGATGCCGACCCGGCTGCCGCGGATCTCACTGAGCAGATCGGACAGGGCAACGTGGTCCTCGGGCAGCTGTGGCACCAGCACTTCGCGTGGCACCGCGGCATCTTCCTGGCCGTAGAACTGCAGCACGAACTGCTCGACCAGCTCGCCGATGTCGGCCTGGCCGTCCTCGGCGTCGGGTGCCACGGTGGAATCGACGACCCAGCCGCGCTGACCGCGCACCCGGCCCCCACGCACGTGAAAGACCTGGACGGCGGCGGACAGTTCGTCGGTGGCGAAGGCAACGACGTCGGCGTCGGTGCCGTCTGTGAGCACGACCGCCTGCTTCTCCATGGATCGGCGCAGCGCGCCCAGGTCATCGCGCAAGCGGGCTGCCAGCTCGAACTCCAGCTGCGCACTCGCCCGCTCCATCTGGCGCTCCAGCCGGCGGATCATGGTGTCGGTCTTACCGGCCATGAAATCGCAGAAGTCCTCCACGATCGCCCGGTGCTGATCGGCGCTCACCCGCCCGACGCAGGGAGCGCTGCACTTGCCGATGTAGCCGAGCAGGCACGGCCGCCCGATCTGGCCCGCCCGCTTGAACACCCCGTTGGAACAGGTCCGAGCCGGGAACACCCGCAGCAGCAGGTCCAGCGTTTCGCGGATGGCCCAGGCGTGTGCGTACGGGCCGAAGTAGCGGACACCGCTCTTCTTCGGCCCGCGCATCACCTGAAGCCGCGGGTACTCCTCGTTCAGCGTCACCGCCAGCGAGGGATAGGACTTGTCGTCGCGGTAGCGGACGTTGAATCTCGGGTCGAATTCCTTGATCCAGTTGTACTCCAGCTGTAAGGCCTCGACCTCGGTGCCCACGATGGTCCACTCGACGCTCGCGGCCGAGGTCACCATCTGTCGGGTGCGGGGATGCAGCATGGACAGGTCGGCGAAGTAGCTGTTCAGCCGGGATCGCAGGCTTTTCGCCTTGCCCACATAAATGACCCGGCCCGTGGCGTCACGGAACTTGTAGACCCCAGGCTCGACCGGGATGGTTCCCGGGGCCGGGCGATAGGTCGATGGATCAGCCACGCTTCAAACCCTAGTTCTCAATCCTGCGCAATCACGGTGGCGGTATCAGCGGCCCGCAGGCGTCGAGCGCTGGCCTCCAGCGCCCGGAGCGGGGGTCGCGTCAGCCGGCCCGCCGCGCTCGTCCTGCCTTGGCTGAAGTGCTTTTGGCCGGAGCGGCCGTGCCTTTGGCCGGTGCTGCCGTGCCTGTGGCCGGTGCGGCGGCACGACGCGCATTGGCCCGGGTGTTGGAGGTCGCGGCCGCCGCGGTGCGACCGCGTGCCGCCCGCCCGGTCCCGGACGCCGGCGTGCGGCCGGCCGTGCCTCGTGCGGCGCGGGCCGGGCCGGAGCGGGCGCTCCCGGAGGCGGCGGCACCGCGTCCCGGCAGCAGCTCGGCCAGGAACGATCCGGTGTGCGACTCGAGAACCATCGCCACCTCCTCGGGCGTCCCTT
>DATAKO010000133.1:0-2402 GCA_036261575.1 Jatrophihabitans sp. | reverse complement strand
TATCAGGAGGGAATCGGCAATGGACATCGGCATCATCGGCGCCGGCTACATCGGCGGCACGCTGACCAGGCGGCTCGCCGCGCTGGGTCATCAGGTGCGGGTGGCCAATTCCCGCTCGCCGGAGACGCTTGCCGAGCTGGCGGCCGAGACCGGCGCGAACGCGGTATGGGCGAACGAGGCAGCCCGGGACGCCGAGCTGGTGATCCTCAGCATCCCGCAGAAGAGCGTGCTCGAGCTTGCCGACGGCATCCTGGCCACGGCGAAGCCCGGCGCCCCGCTGCTCGAGACCAACAACTACTACCCGCAGCGCGACGGCTTCATCGAGGCGATCGAAGCCGGCACCCCGGAGAGCGTCTGGGTGGCCGAGCAGCTCGGTGTGCCGGTGTACAAGGCCTTCAACAACATCTGGTGGAAGCACCTGCTGGAGAAGGGCAAGCCCGCTGGTGCCGCTGACCGGATCGCACTCCCCATCGCCGGCTCCGACGAGCCGGCCCGCGCCCAGGTGTTCGCCCTGATCGACGCCCTCGGCTTCGATCCGGTGTACGCCGGCCCGCTCGAGGAGTCATGGCGGCAGCACCCGGGGACCCCCGTCTACGGCAAGGACTACGACATCGCCGGTGTGCGGCGAGCCCTGGCCGAAGCCAGCCCGGAGCGGCCCGCCGAATTTCGCGCCGAGCGCGCCGGCTGAGGCTTCCGCCAGCACGCCGGCACCGTGGTCGGCGGGGCCAGCCGATCAGCCGTCGAAGCGCACATCGATCTGCTCGGTGGTCTTGGCTGCCTGCGCCTGTGCCTGCCCGCGGTAGGCCCGCTGGTCACCTGCGGTGAGATCAACATCGTCGATGAAGGGCGTGAGCAAGGCGCGGGGATAGAGACGTTTCACCCGTACCACGTTGACCTCCACGCACAGCACCAGCGAGATGCCGGCCAGGTAGAGGAAGGCGAGCAGACCGAGCACCACGGCAAAAACGCCGTTGGTGTCGCTGGCGTGCCGCACCACGTGATTGACGTAGTACACGCCGAAGCTCTGCAGCACCTGCCAGGCGAGCGCCGCCAGCAGTGCGCCGGGCAGCACATCGCGCAGCGTGAGATCGCGTTCGGCCGCCAGCCGGAACGCGAACACGAAGATGCCGGCGTTGATCAACACCGAGCCGGCCAGCACCAGCAGCCGGGAGACCAGCGCCAGCGAGCCAGCTCCGGACACGCCCAGCGTGGACAGCGCGGACGTGGCCAGCACCCCGACACCGGCCGTGCTGAGCAACAGCAGGCTGCGTAGCCGTCCTTTGAGCGGGTTGGGCCGGTCGTGGCGCGGGACGGCCCACGCCTGATTCATCGAGTACTGCGTTGCCTGCCCGATGCCGAGCCCGCCGTACAGCGCGCCCACCGTCCCGATCACCAGCCCGCGCACGCCGCCGCTGATCCGATGCGGGTCGGACAGGTTGCTGCCCACCACGGGGATCTGCCGGACCGCCGAGTCGAGAATCTGCTGCTGCAGCTGGTCATGACCGGTCAGCACCAGCCCGAGCACGGTGGTGCCCAGCAGCAGCAGCGGAAACAGCGAGACGAAGGCGTAATAGGCGATCAGGGCGGCGAGGTAGGTGCCGGAGTCGTCGAAGAACTTGTAGACCACCGCAATGGGAAAGCTGAAGGCAGGGTGCCGGCGCTGAAACCGGTCGAGCAGGGCGGTCAGTCCCATCAACAGCCCCTCCCGCCCCGCACGCGGCAGCCGCGGCCCGGATGATCTCGTCTGACCAGTGTGCCCGATCCGTGGCGGGTCGTGTCGGCCGCTCAGCCCGCGCCGACGGTCACCGGCCCGCCGTCGGCATCGGCGCCGCGCAGCAACCTGGCCGGCACGAGAAACGCCCGGCCCGGCGAGGCGGGCCAGGGCAGTCGGAGCTGGCCGATGACTCTGCCGTCCTGCTCGGCGATCATGCGCGGGCGGCGGATCAGCTGCTCGCTCCACAGCACCAGCCGCTGCCGCTCGGCGCCGGGAGACCAGCGACCGGGGCTGATCCAGCGGAACGGCTCCCGGGTGCACAGGCTCAGTTCCGCGCGATCGGTGCCAGGCCGGCGCAACCAGGCCTCGATGGCGCTGGCCGCACGCCGGCCCCCCAGCGCGGCCAGGTCGGCGGTGACCACCGGGTGTACCAGGTTGCCGGCCGCGAATACCCCCGCGCGGCTGGTGCGCGCCGTGTTGCTGGTGACCGGGGCCAGCGAAGCCGGATCCAGCGACAGGTTCGCCGCCCGGACCAGCTCGTTGTCAGGGATCCAGTCGCCGGTGAACACCACGGTGTCGCACTCGATGATGCGTACCCGTCCGCCGCGGTCCGCGATCTCAACGCCGGTGGTGCGCGGGTACCCGATCACCCGCACAACCCGGCTCGCGGTGGCAACCGGCACCCGCA